>CAZKHH010000028.1:0-21669 GCA_964552485.1 uncultured Dehalococcoidales bacterium
TCGCCGAACCCCCGGACAGTCTCCTCAACGGGCACATATACACCACTTACACCGGTGAACCTCTGGGCTACGTGCAATGGTTGAGCACAGAAGCGTTGGAGTCTGCGTGCACGCCGAACCACCATCCGGTCGTCTTCGCTTAACTCGTCGATTCCGAGAATTGCGATTATGTCCTGTAATTCCTGATAGCGCTGCAGTGTGCGCTGAACGCCACGGGCAACACGATAGTGCTCGTTGCCCACAACGTCACGGGAAAGGATGCGCGACGTGGACGCGAGCGGGTCGACAGCCGGATAGATGCCCAACTCTGCTATAGCACGCTCCAGGGCGATAATCGCGTCGAGGTGCCCGTAGGTCGCGACAACCCCGGGGTCTGTGTAATCGTCCGCGGGAACAAATATCGCCTGGAATGAGGTAATTGCGCCATTCCTCGTAGACGTAATACGCTCCTCAAGTAAGGATATGTCACTCGCGAGCGTGGGCTGATATCCAACGGCCGAAGGCATTCGTCCGAGTAGCGCAGAGACTTCCATGTTGGCAAGCACGTACCGGTACACGTTGTCGACGAAGAACAGTACGTCCTGACCCTCAACATCGCGGAAATACTCCGCCATGGTCACCCCGGTGAGGGCAACACGCGCCCGCACTCCGGGCGGTTCATTCATTTGTCCGAAGACCAGTGCGGTGTTTTCGATTACGCCGGAATCGCGCATCTCAATCCACAGCTCGTTGCCTTCGCGCGACCGTTCGCCAACACCTGCGAACACTGACAGACCGCCACGTCTTGTCGCGATGTTATGTATCAGCTCCATTATGATAACGGTCTTCCCAACACCCGCTCCTCCATACGCGCCAATCTTGCCGCCACGTGTAAACGGGCTGATGAGATCGATTACCTTGATTCCGGTTTCGAGGACCTGCGGGCTGGGATCCTGATCATCAAGCGGCGGCGGGTTGCCGTGAACAGGTCTACGTGGAGCAGATGGGTCCACAGGACCAAGACCGTCTATGGTCTCGCCATGAACGTTGAAGAGCCTCCCAAGGGTAGCCCTTCCCACAGGGACCTCAAGTTGTACGCCAAGATCCACCACACGTGCACCACGGCGGATGCCATCCGTAGGGCCAAGCGCGATGCAGCGAACCTGATTGCTCCCAAGGTGTTGCTGCACTTCAAGGATGATGCTACCACCATCATTCTCCAGCCGCAGAACCCGGTGTATATGAGGCGGTTGCACCCCTTCGAATTCGACATCAATAACGGTCCCGATCACTTGGACGACACGCCCCTTATCCACCAGAGCCTCCTGCGGCCAGTGCCTCAGCACCTGCACTGACATCCGACAGTTCACTCGTCACGGCGGCCTGACGGGCCTTGTTAAGCTCGAGTGTAAGGTCTTCACCCAGTTCTTGGGCGCTATCCGTAGCGTTATGCATTGCGACCATACGCGCAGAGTACTCGGATGCAACACGCTCAAGGTGTGCCCGATAGACATGGGCCTCAATATACCGTTCAAGCAGGGCCTCAAGCAGTGCATCAGGCTCGGGTTCAATCAGGAACCCGGCGCCAGTTGCCCGCTGGCGCGCAACGTCGATCGGCAGCAACAATTCGAGGGACGGTTGCTGAACCGTTGTACTGACAAAGCGGGGGTACGAAAGATACACCGGGCCCGCTGCGCCAGAGGAGAACGTGTCAATCGCAAGGCGGCATAGTGGTCTGAGTTCGGACATCGGAAGCACATCGCCGAGGCCGGAAAAATCTGCAACGAGGTCAAGTCCGGTACGAAGCACAAAGTCGCGCCCTTTTCGCCCTACAGTCACAATCTTCACTGCCTGATGATGCTCAAGGGCGTATCTGCCAAGCGCCTGATTCAGTCTGGTGTTAAGGGCCCCACACAGACCTTTATCAGTCGTCATGTGAATTACGAGCACCGTATCCGCATCATGGCTGATGAGTAGAGGATGTTCACGCCGCAGTCTTGCGTCGTCCAGCACCACAGCAATCAATTCACCCAGTCCAGCAGCATAGGGTCGCGCCTCAAACGCGCGTTCTTCCATGCGACGCATACGGGCACCAGCTACAACCTCCATAGCGTGGGTGACTTTGGCCGTCTCGCGTACACCGCGAATGCGTCTGCGCAACTGTTGTCTGCTTTTCACCATTATCAAGTCCTGGCCAAGAGAAACTCGCGGAGTACAGTAATCATCTCCTTCTCGAGTTCAAGGTCCCATTCCTCGTTTCGTTCAATCGCTCGTGTCAATTCCGGGTGAGACGCATCAACAAAACCGTGAAGTTCATTCTCCCACGCACGCACATCACCAAGCGGCACATCGTCAACAAAGCCGTGTGTAACCGCGTACAGGCTGATCACCTGATGACCCAGGCTTACCGGTGCGTATTGCGATTGCTTCAGCATCTCGGTAATCCGCCGTCCTTTTTCAAGCTGATAGCGGGCATCAGCGTCCAGGTCGGCGGACCCGAACTGCGCGAAAGCCTCCAATTCACGGAATTGGGCGAGTTCAAGGCGTAACGGGCCCGATACTTTGCGCATCACGGGTTGCTGGGCGGCTCCACCGACTCTGGACACAGACAGGCCAACATTGACAGCCGGGCGCACACCGGCATTGAACAAGCTTGTCTCAAGGTAGATCTGTCCGTCGGTGATAGAGATAAGATTCGTGGGCACATAGGCCGAGATATCCCCGGCCTGTGTCTCAACCACTGGCAGGGCGGTCATGGAACCACCTCCGAGCCCGGGCGACAATCTGGCGGCCCTTTCGAGCAGCCTGCTATGCAGATAGAACAGGTCGCCAGGATAGGCCTCCCTTCCCGGCGGCCGGCGAAGCAAGAGGGCCAACTCACGATATGCCCATGCGTGTTTCGTCAGGTCATCGTACACAATAAGTGTGTCGCGCCCCTGGTCCATGAACCACTCGGCGATTGCGCAGCCGGCGTACGGAGCCATGTACTGAAGAGGGGCAGGAGTGGCGGCTCCAGCGGCAACAATAATGCTTGTGTCGAACGCACCCGCGTTACGCAGAGCGGCCGCGATCTGCGCCACTTGAGACACTTTCTTGCCTATTGCAACGTACACGCCGATGACACCGCTGCCTCGCTGGGCCATTATGGTATCGACACAGAGCGCAGACTTGCCTATGGAGCGATCGCCTATGACGAGTTCGCGCTGTCCCCGGCCGATTGGAATCATGCTGTCGACAGCTTTGATCCCGGTATGGAGCGGCGTATCAACAGGAGCACGTTCGGTAACATCCGGTGCCCTGCGTTCCACAGGGCGAGTGTGCTGTACTTTGACAGGGCCCTTTCCATCGAGAGAACGCCCGAGCGGGTCAACGATTCGACCGAGAAGTGCATCACCCACGGGAACCTCAGCAACTCTGCCGGTCGAGCGGACCTCATCACCCTCGCGGACAGCCCGGCTATCCCCGAGCAAGGCTGCTCCGACAGTGTCGGCCTCGAGATTCAGCGCGAGTCCGATAACGCCGCTCTGGAACTCAAGCAGTTCGTTCAAGCCGACGTCACTCAACCCGTTGAGTCGGGCTACACAATCACCAACCTGAGCCACGGTGCCCACCGACTTCACGACAGGATACCCGACGTGGCGGGCAACCGTTCGCTGAAAGCCAGATACGATATCAGTGATCTCGATTTCACTCATACACTACCGCCTTCACCTGCACAGAAAGAGGGAACCCTTGCACGCAGCGCGTACCTTCACGATAGTTCAGCGGCGGAAAGAAGCGCATTCCGAAGCGACTCAAGTCGAGCATGCACACTCCTGTCAAGCACCCTGTCACCGAGCTTGATAACCAGTCCACCCACAACGTCCGGATCAACGTGCACGTCGACTGCCATCGGCCGACCGGTCAAATCCGAGAGTCTGCGTTCAATCCTGCAGATCGTGTCTTCATCCAGCGGAACCGCGGCAACGACTTGTGCGCGCATTCGTCCGGTGTACGCGTCGCACTCGCGTCCGAACTCTGCGGCGACTGCGGGCAGAAGATGCCCACGGCCCTCTGCGACAAGTGCACAGACGAATTCGACGACCTGGGGGAGATAGCTCCCGTGTTCTTTCCCACCTTGAGCTTTGTTCAGGCTAGAGACATCTCCCCTGGAACTGCACAACTCGGCCACCATAGCGGGAGGAAGCCCGGATAGTCCGAACAATTCTATACGCCACCGCTCAAGCTGGCGATGGTGGATGGCCATTTCCAACGCCCGCCTCGTGAGCACGCCGACCATTCTCGAATTCGTCATGTCGACCACTCATCGTCCCCAAGTGGCAGATCGGCTTCAAGAGCTTCGTCGATCAAGCGCCGATGCTTATCAGCATCCAGGCTCTCCCCGACAATCCGTTCCGCCACGGACACAGCTGCATCGGCAAAGCGCTGACGCAGTCCTTCCAGCATCGACTCGCGTTCATTGCGAATTCGTTCGCGTGCCTCCTCGATAATCAGCCTGGCTTGTTCGCGGGCCTCGGTTTCAGCTTCCTCAAGCAAACGGTCACGACCCACTCCTGCGTCCACAAGTATCTGGTGTGCCTCTCTCTGAGCTTTCTTGAGCTCTTCCCGGGCCTCAGCTCGTGACTTCTCGTACTCGATTCTGGTCAACTCCGCCTGCTCGAGAATGTTCCTGATCCGTTGAGACCTCGCATCAAGCGCACGCCGCAAGGGCCGGTAACCAAAGTAGCTCAATGCTGCGAGCAGCACCAGGAAACTGACCAGTTGGCCAACAAACGTGGCGAGATCAATTCCAATGCCCATATCAGATCCTGCTGTGACACCGGTCACACTACGAATATCAGTAGGATAGCCACGATCAACACGTATATCGCTACAGCTTCGGCAAACGCTATCGCAAGAATCATGTTGGCCGCAATCGGTCCACGGGCCTCCGGGTTGCGGCCGAGTGCCTCCATCGCCGCCTTGCCGATAAGTCCAATGCCGATACTGGGTCCGATAGTCCCGATCCCCATCGCCAGTCCCACAGCGATGAGTTTTGCGGTCTCAGCCGACAACTCCATCAGAAGTCCTCCTTGAAACACATGCCTGAAATCAAACCTCGCCGTGTCCGACAGCCGCGTATCCAAATACCACCGTCAGTCCGGAGAAGATAAGCGCCTGGACCAGACCGAACAATGCCTCCAGCCCGTAGAAGAACGATGGTATCACGAGAGGGACCATAAACAGCGCCACGCTGATCAGCACAGCCCCGGCAACCATGTTGCCAAATAGGCGGAGAGAGAAGCTGGCTACCCTCACCACATGACTCAACATTTCGAGTATACCGGCAAACAGGTAGAGACCGCCGTATCGCAAGTTCAAGAAACTGCCCAGGTACCCCCAACCCCTGCTTCTGAAACCCATGTACTCGATAAACACGACACATGTGACGGCCAGCATGAGGGGCACATTGATATCCGTGTTAGCTGACCTCAACAACGGAACGCCATCCACCTTCAGCGATTCGTAGCCCGGCAGGAGGCCAAGCCATGCGTTTGCCACGACGAACAAGAATACCGTCATGACAATAGGAAAGAAGCGCCTTTCATGTTCTTTCCCGACCATCTGCTCGATGAAATCGGAGGCGAATTCCATGATGAATTCGGCGGCATTCTGAAATCCAGTAGGGACAAGCTGAATCCGTCGAGTTGCCAGCCAGAACAGTGCAATAAGGACAGCACCCGATACCCAGGAGGCCAGTAGCGTGTTCGTTACTGGTGACGTACCAAAAGGATGGCCGGGCTGCAGATCGATATGGGGCGGCCCTGTCGCAAGCAAAGGCACCGGGTCCCTTCCCATGATCGCGGACCCAACGCTGCCCCCGATGAAGCTCGCAGCCGATACAGCGAGTGCGACAAGCACAAGAAGTGCGGCAACTCTTCCCTTCGACATCGCTCTCTGCCTGTTGCTCTCACAGGGTGCGGCGGCGATACCCCTCTCGCCTCACCCGTTGCTCCTAAGATGGAATATGCATCCCCCGGGGTCGCAACTCCGTCGTGCCGCGAGCAGTGTGTCACGCGGAGCTGTGTTTGTTCAAGTCGGAGAGACGCACGCCGATAGCTGGCCAAGCAGCGATCCGCGATATACGGCACCCGGCTGATGCGCGTATTGGGGAACTGAAAGGCTCACGACTTGCGCCGGTTGAAATCCTCCAGATCGAGGTTGCTGATGAAGTCCTTGAAGGCGGATAGTCCTTCTATCTCCTGCTCATCAACCTTGCCCTCGGAGACCGGCTTGCCCGTATCCTCATCAAGAACAATCCCTGCCTTGGACAGAACGGATTCCTCAGCATAGATCGGAACTTCAGCCCGCACTGCAAGTGCGAGCGCATCGCTAGGGCGCGAATCGATCTCCACCTCTTCTCCATTCACTTGCAGGGCAAGCTTGGCATAAAAGGTGTCTTTCTGGAGGTCATTTACCACGATGTAGTTCGGCGTCGCGCCAAGTGATGCGATCACGGACTGAAGCAGATCGTGAGTCAGCGGCCGCGCCAGCTCGACGTGCTGCAGTTTAACGGCAATCGCGTCAGCCTCCGCGGGACCAATCCAGATAGGAAGGTAGCGGTTGGAGTATTTCTCCTTGAGGATGACCACCCTCTGGTAGTTCATCAGACTGACTCTGATGCTGTCGATTGTCATCTCAACCATATTGTCACCTCGCCGGCAATTCGCCAGGCAGAATACGAGTGGTCAAGATTAATGATAACACAGGCCGCTTTCATCGAAACAAGAACGTCCGCCGGCCATAGTATTGCCGCTGCAAATCGGCTCATCTATAATCTGCACTCTGCAACTGACACTCATCGCACTATCCATGAATCTTCTTACACCCATTAGCGTCGCAAGGAGGTCGACCGTTCGTGAAGTTCGTTAAGAAACTGGACGAAGTTGGCATAGGTGACATCGAACTCGTCGGAGGCAAGAACGCGTCCCTGGGCGAAATGATTCGATCGCTGAAAACTCAGGGCATTGAGGTACCCTCAGGATTTGCAATTACGGCTGAAGCCTACCGCCACTTCGTCCATGAGGCTGGCCTCGAAGACAGGATCCGCGATACGCTCTCGGATCTCGATACAAGGGACTCTCGAGGCCTCGCAGAGCGCGGGCAGAAAGTTCGGGCACTTGTGACAGGTGCGGAAATGCCGGACGATCTCAGATCGGAGATCATCGAATCCTACCGGCTGATGGAGCAGGAGTACGGCAGCGAGACCGACGTTGCGGTCCGCAGCAGCGCAACAGCCGAGGACCTTCCGGATGCATCATTTGCCGGACAGCAAGAGACATATCTCAACGTTAGAGGAGTGGACGAACTGCTCAAGAAAGTCCGTTCGTGCTTTGCGTCGCTTTTCACAAACCGGGCCATCTCATACAGGGTGGACAAAGAATTTGACCACTTCGACGTGTACCTATCGGTCGGCGTGCAGAAGATGGTGCGGTCCGATCTTGCGTGCTCCGGAGTCATGTTCTCCATCGACACCGAATCGGGGTTCCGCGACGCTGCGTACATCACCGGCGCGTATGGACTCGGCGAAAATATCGTGCAGGGCATGGTGAACCCGGACCAGTTCTACGTCTTCAAGCCCACACTGAAGCAGGGTTACCCCGCCATCATCGAAAGACGGCTGGGCACCAAAGCGAAGAAGATGGTATACCGCAAGAATACCCGGGGCACCATCCAGGCGCGCGTCTCGCGAAAAGAGAGGGAACGCTACGTCCTCTCGGATGAAGAAGTACTGCAACTGGCACGCTGGGCATGTACCATCGAAGAACACTACGGAAAACCGATGGACATCGAATGGGCCAAAGATGGCCATACCGGACAGTTGTTCATCGTGCAGGCCCGTCCAGAGACTGTACACGCGAGCGCCAAACCCGCAGAGTTGAGCACTTACGTCCTCGAAGAGGAGAGTCGAGTGCTCATCCGAGGAGAGTCGGTAGGGACCGGCATCGGACAGGGCACTGTCAATGTCATTGAGGATGCCTCGGACATCCACGACTTCGAAGAAGGCCAGGTGCTGGTGACGACAATGACAGACCCCGACTGGGAACCGGTCATGAAAATTGCCGGCGCCATCGTGACAAACCAGGGCGGTCGTACGTGCCATGCTGCCATCGTGAGCCGGGAAATGGGAATTCCGTGCGTTATCGGCACAGGCAACGCTACCAGAGTGCTCAAGGCAGCAAGTGAAGTCACGGTCGACTGTTCCGGAGGCACCGGATGCGTCTACAAAGGGTTGCTTAGATACCGGGTTGACGACGTTTCTCTCGAGAATGTGCCACGACCAGAGACGCGTGTAATGATGAACCTCGGCATACCCGACGAGGCATTCATCCGTGGACAGATACCTAATGACGGCGTAGGCCTGGCCCGTGAAGAATTCATTATCAATTCGTATATCGGGATTCATCCCCTCGCGCTTCTTGACTACCGGTCACTCACCCGGCGTGCCGGCGAGGACAAAGCCATCGCGCGCATCGTGAAGGAAATCGACAAGCGCACAATCGGATACGGAGACAAGGCTCAATTCTTCATCGACAACCTCGCAATGGGTATTGCAAAGACGGGCGCCGGTTTCTATCCCAATGATGTGATTGTCCGCTTCTCCGATTTCAAGACCAACGAGTACGCTAATCTTATCGGTGGCTCACTATACGAGCCGAAAGAAAGCAATCCGATGATCGGATGGAGGGGTGCGTCACGGTACTACGACTCCTCGTTCAAACCTGCGTTCGGGCTTGAATGCCGCGCAATCAAGAAGGTGCGCGACGAGCTGGGCCTCGTAAACGTGAAGGTAATGGTTCCGTTCTGCCGGACCCCCGAAGAAGGCAGGCGCGTCATCGACGTCATGCGCGAATTCGGCCTGGTACAAGGTGAGAACGGCTTGGAAGTGTACGTGATGTGCGAGATCCCATCCAATATCATTCTCGCCGACCAGTTTGCCGAGGTATTCGACGGTTTCAGCATCGGCTCCAATGATCTGACACAGCTCATACTGGGCATGGACAGGGACTCCAGTCGAATGATGAAAGATATCGCTGACGAGCGACATGATGCCGTCAAGAGGATGGTCAAGCAGGCCATCGAGGCCGCTCATTCACATGAACCGCCACGCAAGATCGGCATCTGCGGACAAGCGCCAAGCGATTTTCCCGAATTCGCCGAGTTTCTGGTCGAGTGCGGCATCGATTCAATGTCGGTCAATTCCGATGTCGCGCTTCAGACACGAGTGAACGTCGCGGAAGTCGAAAGACGTCTGAGACAGGCGTGACCGGCGGGCAAGAGTTTCCCTATATGAATTGACCTGAGCGTGGTTCTGCGTGCTATCCTCATGGCCGAACACTGATTAACGCTGCGGCACGGCTACCAGCCGCCACCTCTCGATTCATGAGCACTATCTCGGACGTCAAGGACCGAATCGACATTGTCTCGCTCATATCCGAACACGTTCAACTGACGCGGGCGGGACGTAACTACAAAGGTCTCTGTCCCTTCCACACCGAGAAGCATGGCTCTTTCTTCGTATTCCCCGAGCGACAGACATGGCGCTGCTTCGGAGCGTGCAGCACGGGCGGAGACATCTTCTCCTTCGTTATGAAGAAGGAGAATGTCGACTTCAAAGAAGCTCTGGAAATGCTGGCGGAGCGCGCCAATGTCAAACTTGAGACACGCCAGCCGCGCAATGAGGGAGAAGAGCAGGCCCGCGAACGACTGCTCGCGGCCATCGATATTGCCGTGGAGTACTACCATGGCCTGCTCGTGGAATCGGATTCCGGTGCAGGGGCGCGAGACTACATCGCCTCCCGTCATATCACACGCGAGACAATAGACGGCTACCGTCTCGGATACAGCCCGCCTGGCTGGAGGTCGTTCAAGGAACTCGCACTGTCGCGGGGCTTCAGCGAAAACGAACTCATGGAAGCGGGCCTCCTGGTATCGCGGGACGATGGAAGCACTTATGACCGCTTTCGGGGCCGCCTCATGTTTCCTATCCTGGACAGGAAAGGACGGGCAATCGGCTTTGGTGCCCGTGCGCTGGGCGACCTTCAACCAAAGTACATGAATTCCCCGCAGAGCGCTGTGTTCGACAAGAGCGGGGTCCTTTACGGCATCTACAGGGCAAATACCGCAGCGCGACGTGCAGACCGGATAATCATCGTTGAGGGTTATATGGACGTCCTCCAGGCACACCAGCAAGGATGGGAGAACGTAGTCGCGCCGATGGGAACATCCTTGACGGAAAGACAGGTCAAGGAGATTACCCGTCTTACTAAGAATGTCTATATCGCACTCGATGCAGATGAGGCCGGGATCGCCTCCGCAATGAAGACGATTCATGAGACTACGCAGCGTTTCCGCACTTCGTTCGACATGAAACCAGTAGCCGATGTTCCGTCAAAGAAGGGGCTGCGGTCCAGATGGGTCTTGGATGCAGACATCAGGATCATCCTCCTTCCTGAAGGCAAGGACCCCGACGAGGTCATCGCGGAGAGTCCAGAGCGCTGGGGAGAGCTGGTGGAGCAAGCCATACCACACATCGATTTCTACGTTGAGACGCTACTTCGCTCATCGGACACCACCACTGCACGTGGCAAGCGTGAGATTCTTTCGCGTTGTGAACCTTTGATTGAGGACATCCGCGATTCCATCGAACAAGCTCGCTTCTGCTCTCAATTGAGTCACAAACTCGAAATCCCCGAGCGGGACCTTCACGCGGAACTCGCCGACCTGCGGCGACAGCGTCAGCAATCCGAAAAGACGTCAGACCCAGGCAACAAACGCCGACGGCGGGCGTCAGGAGCCGCCACGGAGGAATATTGTCTCTGCCTTCTGCTCCACAATCCTTCACTTGCCACCGATGACAGTCGGCTGAGCACCGACCTGTTCGAGTCCACTGAAAACGCTCAAGTGTACGAAGCGGTAGTGCAGGCAGGAGATATCGACTCGGCACGGAACCAGCTTGACGCGAGCCTCGATGAGCATCTAGACTACCTGCTATCCACACCATTCGCACCGGGCATTCCCGATGACGAACAGACCCAGCAGCTTGTCTTCAACGATTGCGTCCTGCATCTACAAGAGCGATTCGTCAAACGGCAGCAATTCATGCTTGAGACAAGCCTCAGCCGCGAGCGGCACGAGGACGGCATCGAAGCTGAACTTGCCGCCCTTGACCGTGCCGGTATGGAGTCAGGCCAACAACTGCATGATATATTCACGCGCAAATCGCGCAGGAGAGGCATAACAAGAGGCTAGACCGATGGAAATGATACAGGACACGGGCGCCGCGTTTCAGGAGCAGGACCAGGAAGAGTCCACGCACTCATCCGATGATGGTTACAGCGAGGACGATTCCGAAGAAACAGAGAGTCAGTCGGAACCGGAATCTGCAGGCGACAGTGGTCTCGCGCTTATCGCGGACGAAGTCAAAGCCACTATCGGGCTCGACGACCACGATGTCATCGACGATTCAGTACGGATGTACCTTCGCGAAATCGGACAGGTGCCCCTGCTGACGGCTGCCGAGGAACGTACGCTCTCCGGCAAGATCGAGCGCGGCAGGCATCTGGGGAAGCTTGAAGACGCGTATTTCAAGAAATACCGCAGTCAGATTCCTGCGTACGAGATAACAACCGACCTGATGGCGCGGCTTCTGCGTGCCTATCCCGTGATCGAAGTGATTCGAGAATACGCCGGCATTTCGGACGAGCCCCGGCTCGGGGATCTGATTCAGAGAGACGAGTTCCGCGCCGTCATCGACAGCGAAATCAAGCCCGCTCTCATCGCGGCTGTGGCTGAGCAGACCAACCGGGCCGCACCCGCCGCGGAGGAAGCCATAGTCAGCGTGTCAGTGAACAGTCACCTCCTGCCGCCCCGTGCAATCGAGATGCTCTCCGGCGAACCGCTGAGCAAGCTCAACGACCTGGCAGCAAGTGCAGAGCTAGCACATGTCTTCCAGCCCTATGAGGTCGAGTTCCGTCACCACTACGACCAGGTGAAATCAGCCGCCAGGCGAGCAGAGAAGCATCTGACACAAGCCAATCTGCGACTGGTCGTCAGTATAGCCAAGAAATACATAGGCCACGGTATGTCCTTGCTTGACCTGATCCAGGAAGGCAACATCGGCCTGATGCGCGCGGTGGAGAAATTCCGCCATCGGAAGGGGTTCAAGTTCAGTACGTACGCGACATGGTGGATACGACAGGGGATTACGCGGGCCATTGCGGATCAGGCACGGACCATACGTATCCCGGTTCACATGGTGGAGACGATGAATAGGCTCCTGCGAACGACGCGTCAGCTCAGCCAGGAACTGAAGCGGGAGCCCAGCTTCGAAGAAATCGGGCTCCGCCTGAACATGAACTCTGATCGCGTTGAAGAGGTCATGGATCTGTTCCATCATGAGCCGATTTCACTGGAGACTCCCATCGGGGAGGACGGGGACACGAGACTGGGCGACTTCGTTGAAGATCATACAAGCCCGGCGCCGGCTGAAGTAGCCACACAGGAACTACTCAAAGAGCAACTCGACCGTGTCCTGGATGAGCTGACTCCACGGGAAAAGCGGGTACTCCAGTTGCGCTTCGGCCTGAAGGACGGTCATGCCCGTACGCTTGAGGAAGTGGGGCAGGAATTCAACGTGACACGTGAAAGAATACGACAGATAGAAGCAAAAGCACTGAGAAAGCTCCGGCATCCGAGCAAGAGCAGGAAACTGAAGGACTACCTCGACTAAACATGGACGACCAGAGCACGAAAGACAGAATGGAACGACTCTGGGCGCCATGGCGCATCGAGTACATAACGGCTCCGAAGGACACCGACGAGTGCGTCTTATGCGCCGCCGGCAGCGGCGGCGATGACGAGGACAGACTTGTAGTTCACCGGGGCGTCTGGAACTTCATCATAATGAACCGGTACCCCTACAGTCCGGGACATCTTCTCATCGCGCCGTATCGTCATACTGCCGACCTCAACAGTCTGAGTGGAGATGCAGGCACGGAACACCTTCAACTAATCAGACTTGGCGTGGAGCTTCTCAGCGGTGCAACGCGCGCGGATGGTTTCAACATAGGACTGAACCTGGGTCGCGTCGCGGGAGCCGGCCTCGACACACACCTTCACACGCATATCGTGCCCCGATGGCAGGGCGACAGTAATTTCATGCCGGCAGTCGCAGGTACACGCGTACTGTCCGAGAGCCTGGGCTCGATGTATGCGAAGCTGCGCGCGGCCTTGACACACCGGCCTGGTTCAGAATAGAGGCACGTTTCGACTTTCAGCTGGAGCGCTGCAGACGGCTCATCTCCGACCGCAATTCCTCCACCTCAGTGTGCCCAACCACACACACCAGCGTGTCACCTTCCTCGAGTTTCGTGGTATCCGACACGGATTGCGGTGCCGCACCCGTCCTCGCAATACACGCAGAATGCATCAACCGCGACAGCGGCGTAGCACTCACTACCTTGTTGAGATACGGAGAGTCCTCGGTAATGCGAATCTGAACGACCTCCATATCCACATCGTCCAGTGTCAGCACACGAGCGAAGGGGAACGTGGCTATGCGGGCCTTGAAGTTCTCCAGCAGCAGATCGCTGACATCAACCACTTGCTCAATGCCCAGCTTATGGAAGATGTTGCGATTATGAGCGCTGTTCAGTTTGGCGATGACCCTGGGCACCTTGTACTTCAGCATGGCAAGCTGGCACGCGGCCAGGTTGTTCTCATCGATATCGGTCGCCGCAATAAACACGTCAGCCCGCGAGACTCCCGCTTCATTAAGGCACTGTATACGACAACCCTCGCCTATAATCGTGGTATTCACCCCGAGTTCTTCCTCTATCCGGTCGACTTCCCGGGGGTCGGGCTCGATGACCAGCACTTCATGGTCCGCCTCGATGAGCTCTTTGGACAGGTAGTACCCCACTTCGCCACCACCCACGATGATCACATACACGGTCTCATTCCTCCAGCCGACCTTTGACCAACCTCGCGAATACCATTATGGGGCTGATTGCCTCAAGGCCGAGCGTCTTGTAGAACTCCTCTCGAAGCGGATCGTAGATACGACACACCACCTTGCGCAGGCCAAATATGTGTTTCGCAATCTGTGCCGCCATGGCGTTCCGGTCATCATCCCTGGTGAGGGCTATGAAGGCGTCAGCGTCGCCAAGACCTGCCTTCCGCAGGACCTCCTCGTCGGTGGCATCACCGCCTATCGTCTTGCCCTTGAAATCAGGAGGCAGATTGGTGAACATGGAGAGGTCGTTATCTATCAGGGTGACATCGTGCCCTTCCTGGTCAAGAAGGGTTCCGAGCTCAGATGCTACCCTACCGCTACCCATTATGACGGCTTTCACTGTCCATCCCCAGGCGCGGCAGCCCTGTACAGAACAACCCCGCATGGCGCCTCTCGAAGCACATAGGAGGTTGTATCGCCGATATTGAACACTCCCAGGCGTTTCTTGTATCCGACACCCAGGACAATGAGATCCGCGTTGCCTTCCCTGGCCTCGTTTACGAGGGCTGGCCCTGCTTCCCGCGCTTGAAGAATACCGGTATCGATACGGTATCCGTCCTCCACTGCGGCCTGTTCGGCACGCGACAGGATATCCTCAGCCATCGACATCTTCTTCTCCTGCGTGGCGTCAAGAGGCAGACTCCTCTCAACCTCAATCACGTACACAGCATAGACCGAGGCCTCATTCTCCTCGGCCAGTTCACAGGCCAATCGAACAACATCTCTGTCAACACCATTTCCGACAATCGGGACAAGTACTTTATTGATTTCCATACGGGCGAGCATGTTAAAGGCTTCCATACGATTAGTCAATACGACTCCAGCTAACGCCAATGCCAGAAAGCGGGAGTCAGGAGTGCCATTGCGGTCACGAACTCCAACCGGCCCACGAGCATGCAGAGCGTCAGCACGACTTTGCCGAACGCGGGGATGAACATGTAGTTCTGAGTCGGACCGACCCCGGCCAGACCGGGGCCGATATTGCCGGTTGTGGCAGCCACTGCAGAGAACGCGGTGGTTGATTCGAGACCCACTCCACTTAACACCAGGTATCCGCCCCCCAGGGTGAATACGTAGAGTATGGCCATACCCAGTATTGAGGACACAGTGGCGTCGGGTACAACCTGTCCGCCTGCCTTCACGAACATGACGGAACGTGTACGGAACGAGGACACAATCTGCTTAACGGCATATTTCACAAGCACGAGCAGACGAATAACTTTCAGTCCCCCTCCGGTGGAGCCGGCCGATGCACCAATGATCATCAGCACGAAGAGCACGCCACGCGAGAGGCTGGGCCAGGCATCGTAATTCGCGGTCGTGAATCCGGTTGTCGTCTGTATCGAGGCGACCTGGAACGTTGCGTGCTGCAACGCGGCGCCCACGGACAGGCCAGCTTCACTGACCAGATTGAAAACCACAAGAGCGGTGGCAAACACGAAGATGCCGGCGTACAGCCGAAACTCGGGGTTGCGTGTGATGACGCCGAAATCCCTACCGCGGCGTAAGTAGTAGTGATAGAGCGCAAAATTCACGCCGGCCAGCAGCATGAACACGGTGACCACGCTGGTTACGAAGACGTTGTCCGCGTAGGCACCTATGCTCTGCTCAAGGTGAAGGAATCCCCCGGTCGGCATGGTCGCGAACGTGACATTAATCGCATCGTATACAGGCAATCTGCCAAACAAAGTCAGGAGCAGCAATTCCACTCCACTGAATACGCAGTAGGTAATCCAGAGCGTACGGGATGTATCGCGAATACGGGCCCTGAGGCGCTCCGGCTGTGGGCCAGGCATCTCGGCTTCAAAGATACGGGCAGCTCCCACGCCCAGAAGCGGGAAGAACGCCACAAACAGCGTGATAATGCCCATTCCTCCAAGCCACTGGGAGAAGTTGCGCCACAGGAGGATGCTGGCGGGCTGATCGCCAATCGAGGTGAACACAGTAGCACCGGTAGTGGTGAATCCGGACATCGCTTCGAAGAGGGCGTCCGTGTACGCGGGAAGCACACCGCTCAGCGTATACGGGAGAGCTCCTATCAGCGAACCTGCAATCCATGTAACTGTGACAAGGGCAAGTCCCTCCCTGCGCGAGAGACTGCGTCGATCCAGTGGCACAAGAAACCACAGACCAGCACCGACAAGGCCGGCAATCAATGCAGGCAACACAAACGCGCTGGCCGCTCCGTCCCGAGAAAGAAGAGAGCATATGAGTGGAACGGCAAATGCAACAGCCAGGACCCCCATGATGGGGCCCAGATACTTGAGGACAATTCGGATACTCACGGTCTACCTGAACAATCGCTCCACACCCGGCATATCATCGAGACTCGAGGCGACGATAATCCTGTCACCGGGCTCGATAGTGGCCGCATCGGGAGGAACGATAACCGTGTCTCCGCGAACAATCGCTCCCACCCGTGAGGTTCCGGGCCATTCGATATTGGATACCGTACGGCCGACGAGGGCAGATGCCGGAGAAATCATGAACTCAACCGCTTGGGCATCTTCCTCGCCGAGTGAAGCCACGGACACGGCGCCACCGTGCAGGATGTGCTGGGCGATTCTGCTGCCAGCCATAAGGAGCGGTGATAATGCAACGTTCACACCTACTGCCTCCGCAAGGGTGATGTACTCCGGTTTGTCCACGAGGACGATACTCCGGGAAGTACCGACATCCCTGGCCAGAAGGCCCGCAAGGATATTGAGAGACTCGTCGCCGGTCGCCGCCACAAAGGCATCAGTCTTGCCCACACCCTCCTCAATGAGTAGCTCCCGATCAGGGCGGCCGCCGTGCACGATTTCTGCTCTTTTCAGCTTGGAGCCTACTTCCTGAGCGCGAGCAGCATTCTTCTCGATGACTTTCACCTGGATGCCACGCTTTTCCAGCACCTCGGCAACGTGGAAGCCTATGGCTCCCGCGCCGAAAATGACGACCGTCCGGGTTGAACGAAGCGGCACTTCAAAAAGCGCGCCGAGTTCATCCATATCCTTGCGCGCAGCTATCACATACATGCGGTCGCCGTGTCCGATTGCGGTCTTCGGCCCTGGGACTGTAAGCCCGCTCTTGGTAGAGACCATCATAACCACGCAGGGTCTCGGAAACGGGACCTCTGACAGGTTCTTTCCAACCACAGCTGGACTGACTGCTCTGAACTCCCTCCACTGGATTCGGCCGTCGCCGAACTCGCCCATAGGCGTCACATACAGACTTGAGAGTATCGAGACTATTTCCCGGGCTGCCTCACGTTCCGGGTTCACAAAGAAGTCAACTCCAAGGCTGCGAGGACGGACTATCTTGCGAGTGGCATAGGGAGACTTCCTGCCTACGAGTCCGTAGCCGGAGTATTCAGGGTTTCTGACGCGGGCAACCGTCTTCTTGGCACCGAGCTCCTTGGCCATGAAGCAGGTAATCATGTTCGCAGCATCCACCGCAGTCAGCGAAACCACGAAGTCGGCTCGCTGTACCTCTGCCTCGCGAAGCACGCTGGGGAGGGCGCCATCGCCGTGCACAACAGCAACGTCGAGTTGACGACGGGCCTCCTCGGCGGCCTCCGCGTCCTGCTCGACCACGACAACTTCGACGTCCTTCTTCTCTCGAGGAAGACGACTCGCGAGATAAAATCCGGCCGCGCCAGCTCCTACAACTACGACATACATGACGCCCCCAAAGGCATACCAGGGGCGTCTCTCTGCGAGGGATTCATCACGGTGAAGATACCCCGTGCGAGGGGCCCGGGTTCCGGGCCACAACAGCCACAACCTGCCATGCAGGGACTATTCCGATTCAAATCGACTCGCGATTGTAGAGGCTCCAGCACTGCTTGTCAACAGACCTTCTTCCTTCAATCGCGACAGCCACCGACGCGATCGTACTTCCTTCTGAAGCACACCGAGAAGCAGCCGGTACATATGCGTGTCCAGCTCAAACCCAAGGACGCCCTCGACGCGAACCCTGACAGCGACGTCCAGGGAGGAGTCCAGCCACAGACGGAGCACTTTCAGGGCATCAAGGCTTAGTGGACGAGCGTCCGGAACGCGTGCGGCGCATTCGGGACACACTGCGCCACCGAGCACCGGACTCAGAGCATTGTCGACCGGCCGCAAGCGCATGCCACACTCAACGCAGTTCTGCAGGGATGGCCGGAACCCTATGTGGTCCAGGAGGCACACTTCAAAGTATCTGAGCAGACACTCGCTGGTCTCGCCGTTGTCGAACCGGCTCAAGATTCCGAGCACCAGTTCATACAGTGCCGGATGAGGAACGCCTTCCGCAGTCGAGGAATCGATCAGTTCCGCCATGTAGAGTCCGCACGCCATCGGCCAGAGTTCACTCTTGAGTGTCCCGTAAGAAGCAAGAGGCACAGCCTGCGCGATGAGGTCGAGCGAACGCCGTCTGATGCAGTAGAAGCGCGCACGGGTAAGAGGTTCCACGCAGGGACCGAGGCTGCTGCCAGGCCTTACCGAACCACGGGCGATTGCCCGTATCTTACCTTGTTCGCGCGTGAACAAGGTGGCTATCTTGTCTTTCTCGCCAACGACAACATGCCCGACAACAATTGCCTCTACCTGGTATTGTCGTGGGACGGTCATCGCATTGCGTCAAAAACCCTGACGGGAATCGATTGCCTGTGAAAGCGTTATGTCGTCCGCATATTCGAGGTCAGAGCCATAGGGCAAGCCCCGCGCAAGCCTGGTCACTTTCAACCCCAGCGGTGTCACAACCTGTCTTATATACATAGCCGTCGATTCGCCCTCCACGGTCGGATTCGTGGCGAGGATAATCTCCTTGACGACTCCCTCGCGAAGACGGGGCATCAATTCCTGCACATTGATGTCATCAGGACCGATACCCTTGCCAGGGCTGAGCACGCCATTAAGAACATGATAGAAGCCGTGAAAATGTCCCGTACGTTCGATGGCCGGGATATCAGATGATTTCTCGACAACGCAGATGACTGACGAGTCCCTGTAAGTGTCGCGACAGATGGAGCAGGGGTTGCTGTCCGCGACATTGAAGCAGACAGAGCAGATGGTCAAGCTCTCTTTCAGTTCGAGAATGGCCCTGGCGAGTTCGTCCACATCGGATTCAGGACTCCGCAACAGGTGATACGCAATCCGTTGTGCACTCTTCGGTCCGATACCGGGCAGGTTATTCAGTGCCTGAGTAAGGCGTACTATCGGTTCTGCTGTATATGACATCTCGACTGTACTCTCGCGCGCCTGCGGATAACCGCGCCACTACCTCTTTGGACGGGCCCCCATGCGTATCGCAGCCTCTATAAGCCTGCTGCCCTGGGCTTTGGATGATTGACCCTGTGTCCCTTCCGAATCCTGGAGCACACACTCGACCTTGTAGGGACGTCCGTAGAACTTCTCGAGCTGGTTTTCCATTATGTATCGGTACTTCTGCTCTTCGACCTTGTTCTTATGGAAGGCGTGCAGAAAACGCAGAACCAAGACATCGCCTTCAACGGCCACAGGCTCGCACGCGCTTCGCAGAAACGCATCGAGGTTCCCTGTAGATCCCAGGCCTCTCAGGGAGTCTACATAG
The DNA here is from genome assembly GCA_964552485.1 of uncultured Dehalococcoidales bacterium. Lineage (GTDB taxonomy): Bacteria > Chloroflexota > Dehalococcoidia > GIF9 > AB-539-J10 > SKVJ01. The sequence goes on from CAZKHH010000028.1 coordinate 19,589, forward strand.
TCCTTCCAGCGCGCCTGGACAGCGTGAAGCTCTGTGTCGCCCGTCGCGTTCCCGTCTTCCGTCGGCTCTGCAACCTCTCCGTTTGTTCCTGCATCAACGACGGGCTGATCAGACGAGGGTGCAGGACCTCTCACGGTATCCGCTGTCGTTTCTTCCTCACGGACAGGATTGCTCAGCGGCTGCTCCTGCGCCTCTCGGGGGCTGCTGCGTGCTTCGGGGCCTGGATCCGGCTTGCCCTCGCTGTTGGACCGCGGAGACTCGGAAACGCACCCGCGGGCGTCAGCCGGTTTCTCCTTTTTCAGCCCGCGAGGCGCCTGTCGCGGGGGTGTGCGCTCCTGCGCTTCAGACTCCGTCTTCATTTCAATCCCGGTGGATGACTCCATGCGACGCATGATCGAATCCACGCACGCGAGTTCAAGCCCGAGAAGCTGCTGGGATGAATCACGCGTAGATGCTTCAGAAAAGAGGCGTGTGGAATCAGCCAGGAGGCCAATACCCGTCTGGCCTGCAAGACGCTCCAGTTCAGCCCGTTCGTCCGGCACGACGTCAGCGGCCTCGGCACACCCGCTCTTGATGAGCAGGAGATTACGAAACGCTGCAACCACCTGACGGCCAAACTGCCTCAGGTCGACGCCGCACTCATTTGCCTCATGCAGCACGCGAAGGGCACCCGCAAGATCGCGCCCAACTACCCGGTCGACCAGATGCATCACACGGGATTCCTCGGAAACGCCAAGGGCAGCACGCACAGACTCCACCGTGAGCGAGCGTCCCACGTTGGAGACAAGCTGCTGGGTCAGGTTCTCCGCGTCGCGCAGGCTTCCTGAGGCGAATCGGGCAATGAGCGCAAGGCAGTCATCGTCCACATCAACTGCTTCGCGCTCCGCAACAAGCCTGAGGCGCTCAAGAATCGATTCGATGGACAATCGGCGGAATGTGAAGCACTGGCAGCGCGAGGCTATCGTAGGCAGCACCTTGTGAAACTCGGTTGTCGCCAGCACAAACATGACATGAGGCGGAGGCTCCTCCAGTGTCTTCAGAAGCGCATTGGACGCCGCCTCGGTGAGCATGTGAACTTCATCGACCACGTAGACCTTGCGGCTTACACTTCCGGCCGCGTAGCCGACCTTTTCCCTTAACGAGCGGATATCATCGATGCCGCGATTGCTCGCCGCATCGATTTCGATGATATCGAGGCATCGTCCATCTGTGATGGACACGCAGGCCTCGCATGTGTTGCACGGCTCACCGTCAATGGGGTTGAGACAATTCACTGCCTTGGCGAGTATCCGGCCCGTACTGGTCTTGCCGGTGCCCCGAGGTCCGGAAAAGAGGTATGCGTGACCGACGCGACCGGCACGAACGGCATTGCGAAGCGTCGTCGTTACGTGGACCTGGCCAACGACTTCATTGAACGATTGTGGGCGCCATTTGCGATAGAGGACTTCTGAAGACATAGTCTGCAAGGTCTATTATAGAACACAGAGGAGCCGTGTCCCGAACCGCAAGAGACCCGGCGAGACTAGCTTTGGGTCTTGGATTCAAGCAGGGCAATCGTGCTGTCGAACTCGCGTCCGAATTCCTCCATGAGTACGCGGACTTCGGGCTCCAATTCCCCCGGGGCTGTCTCAAGGGCGCACTCAAGAAGCTCCATTACACTTTCGCGTTCCTGCTTAAGCGCCTGCACTGCGGACAGGCCATTGCCCTCAGCATAGACATCCAACGTGGATCCGACTGAGGAGTCGGGACCCGACAGACCGAAAAGAGAACTGGTGCAGGCCTGCGCGACAAGCCGCGCGGACTCGCCGGCGAGGAAGACCGTTGTCTGCACGTCCCCCCTGCTTGCCATACTCGTCATCTCATTGAGTCGTCGAGAGGCGTATTCCAACTGCAATTCAGCACGGTCAACAGGCGAAGTCGCCAGCATGAGCCGTGTCTGCTCCGTAGCCGTCTTAACAGGATAGAAGAAACCAGTCGGCAATGCGTTGACCGATGCCGCAAGCATGCCCAGTGCCGCGAGACACACCACAACTGATGTTGCCATTGCGGTGACCCACCGTCTCTGCCACCAGATGAACAAA
>CAZKHH010000029.1:0-21045 GCA_964552485.1 uncultured Dehalococcoidales bacterium
GGCCGTACTCCCCAGGCGGAACACTTAAAGCGTTAGCTTCGACACGAGAAGGGTCGATACTCCCCATATCTAGTGTTCACCGTTTAGGGCGTGGACTACGCGGGTATCTAATCCGCTTCGCTCCCCACGCTTTCGAGCCACAGCGTCAGGAACAGCCTAGGAAACCGCCTTCGCCACTGGTGTTCTTCCGAATATCAACGCATTTCACCGCTACACTCGGAATTCCGTTTCCTTCTGCCGCCCTCGAGTTGCCCAGTTTCGGATGGCCCCTCTCAATTGAGTTGAGAGATTTCACACCCGACTTAAACAACCGCCTACGCTCCCTTTACGCCCAGTAAATCCGGATAACGCTCGCCTCCTACGTATTACCGCGGCTGCTGGCACGTAGTTGGCCGAGACTTATTCCTCGGGTACCGTCAGTATTCTTCCCCGAGAAAAGGGGTTTACGATCCGAAAACCTTCGTCCCCCACGCGGTGTCGCTGGGTCAGGCTTTCGCCCATTGCCCAAGATTCCTTGCTGCTGCCTCCCGTAGGAGTCGGGGCCGTGTCTCAGTCCCCATCTGGCTGGTCATCCTCTCAGATCAGCTACCGATCATCGCCTTGGTGGGCCGTTACCCCGCCAACTAGCTAATCGGCCGCAGGCCCATCCACGAGCGCCTTGCGGCTTTAATGACCTCGCTTTAGCGAAGCCATACCGTGCGGTATTAGCTTACCTTTCGGCAAGTTATTCCCCACTCATGGGCAGGTTACCTACGTGTTACTCAGCCGTCCGCCACTAAGTCATAGTCCGAAAACCATAACTTCGTACGACTTGCATGCATAAGGCGCACCGCCAACGTTCATCCTGAGCCAGGATCAAGCTCTCAGTTATGAACCTTCCTTCCACTATTCAGCTATTAAGGTGCAGGACCAGTATATTAGCGGCTCCAGGGAGGTCATGTCAAGCGGATTCACGAACCGCACCACCATATCTTCCGCCCTAGTACCCGTTTCCTCCCGATGTTACAATACCGCGGTTTCCCATTCGAGACAAACGGTGATACATGTCGGTTTCAGAAACACAGGAACTCAGGGTGCAGACCATCTCCGAGGGCAAGCTCTCGTGGATCTACATCGAACGTCCTACTGAAGCCGAAGGACAATACCTTTCCGACCGGTTCGGTTTTCACCCCCTCGAGATCGACGACGTTCTCAGCCGGGCGCAGCGACCGAAGATAGATGAAGACGACGACTATCTGTTCATCATCATGCAGTTCCCCGTCTTCGACAAGACGACACACATCACACGCCCGAGCGAAGTCGACGTGTTCATTGGCGAAGATTTCGTTGTCACCGTTCACTGCAGTGGCGACCTGAAGCCCCTGTCCAAGTTCTTCCGCGAATGTCAGACGCGCGACGACAGCCGACAAGCATACCTGGGAAGAAGCTCCGGCTACCTTCTCTATCACATTATCGACAGGCTCGTGAACTACTGCTTCCCCATTCTCAACCGGATAATCGACAACATTGATGACATAGAGGAGGTCATTTTCAACGAGGCCGTACCGGAAACGGTCAAGAGCATCTCCCTTCTGCGCAGGGACCTTATCTCATTTCGAAGAGTCATACGGCCTCAGATAAGCGTCATCGAGACGCTGGAGAATGAAGACTATCCCTTCTTCAAGGAGGAACAGGAGATCTACTTCGGCGACATCGCCGACCACGTCCGAAAGATCTGGGACGGCCTTGAGGACTGCAAGGAGGTCGTCGATGGCCTCGCCGAAACAAGCAACTGGCTGACCACGCACCGTATCCAGGAGGTCATGCGGGTCCTTACGATTATTACGGTTATTCTTGCACCGCCGACACTCGTGTCCGGCATATACGGCATGAACGTACCTTTGCCTGGCGGTGTCGAAGGTGGCCCGCTCCTCCCCTTTGGAATCGTGCTCGGCGTGATGGCTGTCATCAGCGGATCGATGCTCGCGTATCTGCGACACCGCAAGTGGATGTGACCCCGTTCTCGATGAAACCTATCCGGGAGGCAGAGTGCTCTTCACTATCGACGTAGGAAACACGAGTATAAATATGGGGTTGTTCGAAGGCGAACAGCTCACGAACTCATGGCGGCTCATGTCCGGGAGCGAGCGCTCGGCCGATGAGTACGGGTCGCTCCTGTTCAGCCTGCTGCAACACAACGGTATACCCATTTCCTCCATTCGCGGAGCTGTAGTCTGCACCGTCGTGCCCCCGCTTGTTCCGGTGTTTCAGGACGTCTGCATCCGCTATCTCGATACACGACCTCTCGTTATCGAGCCCGGTATCAAGACAGGCCTGCGACTCGCAGTGGAGAGTCCAAGAGAGTTGGGCCCCGACCGTGTGGCCAATGTTGTAGCCGGAACGCGACTGTACGGCAGACCACTCATAGTAATCGATTTCGGCACCGCAACAACCTTTGACGTTGTATCGACGAACGGTGATTTCCTCGGCGGCTCCATAGCGCCCGGCATCACTATTGCCAGCGAAGCACTGTTCAGTCGCACCGCAATGCTGCCCCGCATCGAGCTTGTCTGCCCAAAACACGCGATCGGCCACGGCACCGTTGCGGCGATGCAATCCGGAATAATGTACGGATACATCGGCCTCATCGAGCGCATACTCAAAGAGATAGTCGATGAGTTGGGCGTACAACCTCACATCATCGCTACGGGTGGATACGCCGACATGTTCACCCGGGTCGTGCCCTCAATACAGGTATCCAATCCGGACCTCTCCCTCATAGGTTTGCGACTCCTGTACGAGATGAATAAGATAGACGGTGAGCCATGAGCGAGAAACGGACCGCACTGCTATGCGTGACAGGCAGCATCGCTGCCTACAAGGCAGTCGAGATCGCGCGCGAACTGACGCGTGCAGGCGTACGTGTGCGTGTCGCAATGACACCCGCCGCACGCGAGTTCATCGCCCCTCTCACGTTCGAGGCACTCACCGGCAGCCGGGTAGCCACCGATGTGTTCGACAGCGCCGCCGCAGGTGCGGTTCCCCACGTGGCGCTTGCCGCCGAATGTGACGTCATCCTAGTGGCCCCTGCAACAGCCGATGCTATCGGGCGCCTGGCCTGCGGCCTCGCCGACGACATCGTCTGCTGCACCGTCCTCGCATCCGACCGTCCCCTCATCATCGCCCCGGCGATGCACTCGAACATGTGGTTTCACCCCGCTACACAGAAGAACGTCGATACGCTTCGGTCCCGGGGAGTAGTTATCGCAGGACCGTCGAGTGGCGACCTGGCCTCCGGCGACAAGGGAGCCGGCCGGCTGACAGATATCGATCTTATTGTGGGCGAGACGCTCCGCGCGCTCGGCAGGCAGGGCAACCTTGCCGGAAAGCGAATAGTCGTCACCGCGGGAGGGACACAGGAGCCAATCGACCCCGTCAGATGTGTGACCAACAGGTCCTCCGGAAAGATGGGCTATGCAATCGCCGAGGCGGCGCGCGACCGCGGGGCCGAAGTAACGCTGGTCACAGCACCGACCGCGCTGCGAGCACCCGCCTCGGTGGCTGTTGTCAACGTGATGACAGCACAAGAGATGGCCGACGCCACGCAGTGCGCCGTGAACGGGGCCGATGCCCTGATTATGGCAGCAGCGGTCGCCGACTTTCGACCGGCCCTCACCGCCAGTGACAAAATAAAGAAGCAGGACGGCTCACTCACAATCGAGTTGGAGCGCACCATCGACATTCTCGGCTCGGTGCGTGGAGACTTCGTGCGGATCGGCTTCGCAGCCGAGAGCAGCCGCCTCAAAGAGAATGCGACTGCCAAGCTTCGCGAGAAGGGCCTGGATTTCATCGTCGCTAACGACATCACGGCAGCAGATACCGGATTCGGTTCCGACAGGAATCGCGTTACCATTCTCGAACGGAACGGTGAAGCCGAGGAACTGCCCTTGATGTCGAAACGTGAGGTTGCTGAGCGCATTCTCGACCGGGTAGCGCGGTTGCTCACGTGAGCGACCGCAATCCACACAGGTTGCCCCGGTTCCGACGCACGCAGCCTGACGCCACTCTGCATGAAAGCGAGGTCTTCATTTGAGTAACCAGGAACTTGCCAGGGCCTACGAACCTGGAAGGATAGAAAGAAAGTGGTACGATTTCTGGCTCTCCCGGGGCTACTTCACTCCCTCGATAGACCCCGAGCGGGAACCGTTCGTGATCACGATGCCGCCACCGAATGTTACCGGCGAGCTTCACGTGGGACACGCGCTCACGATGACGGTAGAAGATATACTCATCCGCTGGCACAGGATGCTCGGCGAACCGAGCCTCTGGGTGCCGGGCACCGACCACTCAGGAATCGCTGTCCAAGTGCTGGTGGAGAAGGATCTCGCACGGGAGGGAAAGACACGCGAAGGCGTAGGGCGAGAGGAGTTTCTCCGGCGCGCATGGGAGCGCGCGACAAAGAGTCGCTCGACCATCCGCGAGCAACTCGAAATGCTGGGCGCGTCGTGCGATTGGACCAGGGACGCGTTCACGCTCGATGAGGGTCCGAGTCGTGCAGTACGCACCGCGTTCGTCAGGCTTTACGACAAGGGGTTGATATACCGCGGCGAGCGTATGGTCAACTGGTGCCCACGCTGCCAGACAGCGCTGTCCGACCTCGAGGTCGAGCACAAGGAAATCCAGGGAGCGCTGTACTATTTCAAATACCCGACAACCGACGGAACGCGCCATATCACTATCGCAACCACCCGGCCCGAAACGTGCTATGGCGACACTGCCGTTGCTGTTAACCCCTCCGACGCCCGCTACGCATCACTGATAGGAACAACTCTCGTGCTTCCTGTTTCGGGACGCGAGATACCGGTCATCGCCGACGAGGCGGTAGACCCCGCGTTCGGCACCGGGGCGCTGAAGATCACCCCGTGTCACGACCCGACAGACCTGGAGATTGCAGACCGCCACGGCCTCCCGCACATCGACGTGCTGACAGACACAGGCACTATGAACGAGTATGCGCTCGGCTGTGTAGGGCTGACCCGAGAGGACTGCCGCGACCACGTCATCGACAAATTCGGGTCCGAAGGATTGCTTGAGAAGACCGAGCCTCACGTCCACACCGTCGGACACTGCGGCAGGTGCGGCATATCGGTAGAGCCACGCATCAGCAGGCAGTGGTTCGTCCAGGCCGGCCCGCTCGCCACAGCAGCCATTGAAGCGGTCAGGAGTGGCGAGATACGGATCGTTCCGGACAACTTCACCCGTGTCTACTTCTCGTGGATGGAAGGGATCAAAGACTGGTGCATCAGCCGCCAGCTATGGTGGGGCCATCGCATTCCCGTGTGGTATTGCCTCGACTGCGACGAGGTCTTCGCCCGTGTTGAGGCCCCTGAGCACTGCTCCTCGTGTGGAAGCAAGAACATCGAACAGGACCCTGACGTCCTGGACACCTGGTTCAGCTCCGGACTGTGGCCGCACTCGACGCTCGGCTGGCCCGACGATACCGAGGACATGCGGTACTTCTATCCAACAACGGTAATGCAGACCGGCTACGACATCCTCTTCTTCTGGGTGGCGAGGATGATAATGATGGGTATCGAGGACACCGGGAAGATACCGTTCCGCGTCGTATACCTCAACGGGCTCATCCGCGACGAGCATGGCCAGAAGATGAGCAAGATGCGCGGCAACGTCATACGACCGGACGACGCCATCGGGAAATACGGCGTCGACGCGCTGCGCTTCGCCCTGACCACCGGCAATTCTCCCGGCAACGACCTCTCTCTGGGTGCCGGCAAACTGGAAGCATCCCGCAATTTCGTCAACAAGCTCTGGAACGCAGCGCGTTTCGTGCTGAGTGCGGCCGCACATGATCCAGAGGCGGCCGCAGCGGTGGCTGCACATCCGGAGACTCTTGAAGACCGCTGGATAATGAGTCGACTTACCAGGGTAACCGGAGAAGCGAACGATCTCATGCGCGAGTTCCAGATAGGCGAGGCAGAGCGGCAGATTCACGATTTCGTCTGGTCAGAGTACTGCGACTGGTACATAGAGATGGCCAAGTTGAGGTTGCGTGAGGCCGGCCCGTCACCGGTGCCCTATCTCGTTGCTGTCCTGGAAGCCTCGCTGCGAATGCTCCATCCGTTCATGCCGTTCGTAACCGAGGAGTTATGGCAGAAACTGAAACCGTTCAGCGCGTTAGCCGAAGGCCCCGACTCCATCATCATCACACCGTATCCTTCGGCGTGTGCTTCACTTGTGGATCCAGGATCTGAACGAGTGCTCGAGAATGTGATAGACGTGGTGCGCACACTCCGCAATGCACGTGCCGAGAGCGGGATGCCGGCGGACCGGTGGGCGGAAGCCCAGCTCTACGCCGATGATACGCTCGACGACCTCAAGGCAATGGTGCCGTTCATCCAGATGCTGGCCCGAACGAACATCCTCAGCGTCGAGCCGCGTGCTGCGCGTCCCTTATCCGAAGGCGAAGCCCGGGCAATCGTGTTGACGGATGTCGATGTCGTGCTTGCTGCACCCTCGAGCGAAGACCTGGGCCGGCTGCGGCAACAGCTCATGCGCGAGGCAGAGACAACCCGCACCCGTCTGGAAGGAATAGAGGCCCGGTTGCAGGACGACCTGTTCGTGTCACGCGCCCCTGCTGCGGTGGTCGAGAAGCAGAAGAACCTTTCCGCAGAGTTGCGTGAGAAGCTGGCGCGGATAGAGACCGAGCTCGGAGGCCTCGGCTAGAGAGCCATTTGACCCCGGGCTCCGGCATACTCCTGCAGCAGCAGGAGCGCCCGCTTAGTGTCGCTCGCGACACGCGACTTGTCGGATGTCCTGAGCCGGAGTTTGAACAGCCAGTACCTGAACTCCTGCAATTCGGTCAGGTCGATGCTTTTCTTCTGTGGAAGGCCGCGCTCCTTGCGGAACCTGTTCAGCAGCGCACGTCGAGTCTCCCCGTATACATAGGTATACGCGTCATCAAGGTTCGCGTCGTAACGCGTCAGACCCGAGGCGCGGCGTTTCCTGCGCAGGTCCTGCAGCACGGCGAGCACGACGAGTTCTTCGACCAACACGCCGTAGATGAATGTCAAATAGGCCTTATAGCGGTCGATGCCCATGAGCTCCCGCATGTCCTCACGCGATGGGCCGGACGAAGACCTGCCGTGCACAAGGAGGTCTTCCAGTTCCTCCTCAGCAACGAGGTCTGCAATCTCCATGGCCAGCCGGTCGTACACTCGCGCCAGGTCGAGCGCCTCCCCGTCGAAGAGATAGACAAACCGCTGGTCATCGACTAGTTCGTCCTCGAGTGGCCACTCCGCTACTGCCGCGAGCATCGCGCGATGCCAGTGCTCGCCCGTCTCGATTCTTTCGCGGAGTCTTGACACCACTTCACGTCTTATCTCGTCGTTCATTCGCCCCCAGTATAGTACGAGTATGCCGAATCGTTCAGCCGCCGTGACTAGTCGCTTCGCCGTCCAATCCGCTCAACCAGAGCGGATGCGGACAGGGTATTGGCGATGTGCTGCTTCTCGCACCACGCCCGCCGGGCGAGCCGCACTCCATATTCCATGTAGTCGAGATGGTAAATCGCATGTGCGTCAGTGCCGATTGTCATGAGAACGTGTTCGTCGCGGGCCGCGGAGGCTGCCCTGTCCGTGAGATCGAGGCGGTCAGGCATCGCGTTGATCTCAAGCATCGCGCCGCTCTCGTGTGCCGTGCGCAACACTGCGCCGATATCCATCTGGACCGGCTCACGCCGTCCGAGCAACCGACCCGAAGGATGCGCGAGCACGTCGACATGGGGATTCCGGAGCGCACAAATCACACGCTCTGTCATTCTCGATTCACTCTGATTCAGGGTTCCATGCACGCCCGCTATAACAATATCCAGGTCTACAAGGTCTTCATCGGGAAGGTCGATGCTTCCATCCGCGCGTATGTTAGCCTCCACACCCCTGAGGATGCGGAGGCCGGGCAGTCGAGCCATAGCGTCCTCAATCTCGCTGCGCTGTCTTCTGAGCTTCTCTCCATCCATTCCATTTACCATTCCCAGTCCGACTGAATGGTCCGTAATCGCGATATATTCATAGCCCCTGTCACGCGCAGCCGATGCCAGCTCGAAGATGTTCGAGTGGCCATCTGACCAGTCGGTATGGATATGCAGGTCTCCACGTACATCTCGCTGGTGCACCACCGAAGGCAGCCGCTGCTTGACTGCACGTTGTATCTCACCCTGGTTCTCGCGCATCTCCGGAGGAATGAATTGCATCCCCAGCCGTGCGTAGAAGCTTTCTTCATCGGCATAGGTAACCACTTCACCGGACGCGATATCCGCTATTCCGTACTCACTGAGACTGAGGCCCAATCGCCGGGCGTGCTCGCGCAGCGCGATATTGTGCTCCCGGCTGCCTGTGAAATACTGCAGCAACGAGCCAAACTGCTCAGGAGGGACGATGCGGAGATCTATCTGAAGTCCGGTATCGGTGAGGATTGTGGCCTTGGTCTCTCCTTTGGCCAGGATCTCACGCGCCATATTGAGTTGGACGAAGCGATTGATAGTGTCTTCCGGATGCTCACTCGTACCAAGAATGTCGACATCTCCAACCGTGTCCCTAAACCTGCGGACACTGCCTGCGACTTCGAAACGGACTACATTGGGCCACCGACACATCCTGCCACGGATTTCCTCAAGTACGGGCAGCACGTCAGTGATAGGGATGCGGGTATCCTTGGTACGCCGGCTGCGTATGGTGCGCAGGAGCGTCTCCGTGCTCTTTTTGCCCAGTCCAGGGACCCCGGACAGGCGCCCTGACTCTAACGCCTGCTCCAACTCGGCCACAGAGTTGAGTCCCAGGTCCGCTGACAAACGCGCCGCAGTCTTGGGACCGACGCCGCGGAGCGACATCAACTCAAGGATGCCGACAGGCATCTCACTCTTCAATCGCTCGTAGTATTCCAGTCGTCCGGTGGAAACCAGTTCGCGGGCTTTGAGGGCGATGGCTTCACCTATCCCGGGAATCTTTCGCAGGTCCACGCCCTCGGCCACCATCTCTCTCAGTTCCACCGGATGATGGGAGATCGCACGTGCGGCATTCCGGTATGCGCGAACCTTGAAGGAACTGTCACCCCCGGCCTCCAGTAACTGAGAGATGTCCTCGAATACTTCCGCTATCTCCCTGTTATCCACCCGATTCCTCCTCATCAGCCCGGGGACGGCACGAGTCGACGGCTACTTGCCGCAACAGTGTTTGTACTTCTTGCCGGAGCCGCAGGGACAGGGATCGTTCCGCCCCACCTTCCGTCCGGCTGCGACAGGGGCAGGGGGAGGCGTACGTTTCTTCGGGGCTGCCGCCGGGGAGGCTTGATTCTTCACTGAGACTTTGAACATGCCGGCTGCGACGTCATGCTTGATGCCCGCAAGCAGCGATTCGAAGAGTGCGTGGCCTTCTTTCTTGTACACGACAAGGGGCTGCTGCTGACCCGCAGAGCGAAGCCCTATGCCGTGTCGCATGTGCTCCATCGCCGTGAGGTGTTCCATCCAGAGTCGGTCTATCGTGCGTAACATGACGAACTTCTCGGCGAGCCGCATGGCGTCATGTCCGAGCTCCTGCTCGCGCGCGCTATACAGAGACTCTGCATACCGGGTAAGCCGGTCGATTATCTCGGCGCGCATATCGGCCGGGGGGAAATCTGCAAGCAATTCTTCGGCCGTCTCCGGTGGGAAGGGAAAGAGACCGTTAACTTCACGGGACAGGCCTTCGCTGTCAAGTTCGAAAAGCGACTCATCGAAATGAGCGTCGACGGCGATTGCAACCTCCTCGCGAATCATCGAGAGGACGTTCTCTCGCAGATCGACGCCGGAGAGTACTTTGCGTCGCTCGTCGTAAATGACTTCGCGGTGCTTATTGAGTACATCGTCGTACTCAACAAGGTGTTTTCTGATGTCGAAATGATAACCCTCGGTCTGAACCTGGGCATTGGCGATCGCCTTATTCACCATCGGGTGCTCGATGGCCGTATCATCCTCCATACCCGCCCAATCCATGATGGACCTGACGCGGTCGCCGCCGAATCGCCTCATGATTTCGTCGTCGAGCGACACGAAGAAACACGTCGTCCCCGGATCGCCCTGTCGTCCGGCCCGACCGCGAAGCTGATTGTCTATACGGCGCGCTTCGTGGTGTTCACTGCCCACCACATACAGGCCGCCGAGCTCCACTGCTTTCTCATGTTCTTTCTGCCAGTCGTCTGCAGACCGGTTGCCCAGCTGTCCGCCGAGCACTATGTCGACGCCACGGCCGGCCATGTTGGTGGCAACGGTTACCGCGCCGAGCCTGCCGGCGTCGGCGATAATCGTGGCCTCACGTTCATGGTTCTTCGCGTTCAGAAGCTGCGGGCGCACACCTTTACGGACAAGCTGTTCATTCAGCAACTCGGACTTGTCGATAGACGTGGTGCCGAGAAGCACCGGACGTCCGGTTTCGTGGGCGCGCGCAACTTCCTCCGCGATAGCATTGAACTTGGAGGGCTCGTTCCGGTACACGCGGTCGGACAGGTCCTGACGGATCATCGGCTTGTTAGTCGGTATCTCGACCGATTCAACCGAATAGATGCGGCTGAATTCCTCCGCCTCGGTCATTGCCGTGCCCGTCATGCCGGCAAGCTTGTCGTACATACGAAAGTAGTTCTGAAAAGTAATGGTCGCGTGCGTGACACTCTCGCGCTGCACTTGAACACGTTCTTTCGCTTCGATGGCCTGGTGAAGGCCTTCAGAGTATCTGCGCCCCGGCATCAACCTGCCGGTGAACTCATCGACTATGATGACCTGGCCGCCTTCTACCACGTAGTCCTTGTCGCGCCTGAAGAGTGCATGTGCGCGAAGGGCGCTCTGCAGATAATGAGTCATCGCATAGTTCGCCGGGTCAAAGAGATTGGTGCTCTTGATAAGGCCCTGATCAAACAGCATTCTTTCGACCTTCGGAATACCCACGTCGTCAGTCAGATGAACCGTGCGACTCCGCTCTTCCACGACATAGTCAGTGTCCCGCTGCAGCGTTCCGACGATGCGGGCGAACTCTTCGTACCTGTGGGCTGCTTCTTCAGACGGGGCACTGATAATGAGCGGCGTTCGCGCTTCATCAATAAGGATGTTGTCAACCTCGTCGACGATGGCGTAGTGCAATTCGCGCTGCACGCACTGGGATAAATCGTTCACCATATTGTCTCGCAGGTAATCGAAGCCGAACTCGTTGTTCGTGCCGTATGTTATGTCCGCCGCATACGCCTCGGCACGTGTCACCGGCCGCAGTCCGGACCATTTCTCCTGCGGATCCTCATAGGAAGGGTCGTACAAGAAGGAAGGCCGGTGGTTATCGTCGTTCTGGCGTCCCGTTATACACGCGACGCTGAGACCCAATGCGTGATACACAGGACCCATCCACAGACAGTCGCGCTTCGCCAGATAATCGTTGACCGTGATGAGATGAGCGCCCTTGCCCTCAAGTGCATTAAGCGACAATGGAAGCGTGGCAACGAGTGTCTTTCCCTCTCCCGTTCGCATCTCCGCGATCTGCCCCTCGTGGAGAGCCATGCCACCGATGAGCTGGACATCGAAATGGCGCATGCCGACTGTCCGCCACGCCACCTCACGGATGAGGGCGAATGCCTCCACCGAGACTTCAGACAAGGGTGTACCGGCGGACACACGTTCGCGCAATTCGAGAGATTTCGCTTTCAATCCCTCGGTATCACGCGCCTGCATTTCGGGTTCAAGGGCGTTAATGCGCGCGACATTGGACGACAGCTTCTTAAGCTGTTTTTCGTTAGAGTCGAAGAGACCGCCGAATTTGCGACCGAATAGAGAACCGATAGGACTCACAGGCTTGAAGTGTATCGCGATGTGGCCTGACTACTCAAACATCGCACCGACGGACAGGCCCGTGTGGATGCGGTGAATCGCTTCACCTAGAAGCGGTGACATCGAGAGCACCGTTATCTTGTCCAGCTTCTTCGTGCCGTTCAGTGGTACGGTATCGGTGACGACAACTTCCTTCACCGGGCTATTGGAGATCCTCTCTACGGCTTTGCCCGATAGAATCGGATGTGTGGCGCACGCATAGACTTCGGAGCAGCCTTTCGCAAGCAACGTGTCAACGACGTTTACAAGTGAGCCGGCGGTGTCGATCTCATCGTCTACCGTCAAAGCCACACGTCCCTTCACCTCGCCGATTACGTTCAACGCTTCCGTCGAATCCATATTGCCGAGGCGCCTCTTCTCGACGATGGCAAGCGGGGCTCCCAGCTTCGCCGCAACGTCACGCGCGCGCTTGGTGATGCCAATGTCCGTCGCCACAACAACCATGTCGCCAAGCTGCTTACCCCGGAAGTGTTGACTGATTATGGACACAGCAGTCAGTTCATCGACAGGTATGGTGAAGAACCCCTGGATCTGGGGGGCATGCAGATCAACCGTGAGTATCCGGTTCGCACCGGCAGTGGTCAGCAGGTCGGCCACCAGACGGGCGCTAATCGGCACACGGGGCTGATCCTTCTTGTCCGTGCGGCCATAGCCGTAATAGGGCACTACGGCCGTAATACGGCCGGCCGACGCCCGCTTCAGCGCGTCAAGCATGATGAGAAGCTCGACCAGGCTCGTATTCACGGGGCTGCAGATAGGTTGAATAACGAACACATCCCGCTGACGAACGTTCTCCATGATGCGAACGAAGATGTTCTCGTTGGAGAATTCGAACACCTCGCTTCTGCCGGGAGGAATGCCAAGGTAATCACACACAGAGTGTGCAAGCGAGGGATGTGCGTTGCCGGCAAATACCTTGAGTTCGTTCATCTGGGTCAGTGTGAACAACTCCTCACCACCCGAAATTATACCATCCACTTATACAGGGGCTGACCACAGGGGTCAACTATTCACCAAGCCCTGGAAGCGGATGGGCCTCACAAAGGGAGGCTACAGCCTTCAAGACGTCAGAACGCACGCTTTCGCTCTCGGGTTCACGCAGCACCCTGCATACAAGGCGCGCTACAGTGCGCGCATCGTCGGCGAGGAATCCACGGGTGGTGATTGCGGGAGCGCCGATGCGCAGGCCTCCTGCGATCGCCGGAGGTTGAGTATCGAAGGGGATACTGTTCCTGTTCGCCACGATGCCGGCGTGCTCCAGTGCAATGCTCGCCTGTTTGCCGGTGATGCCAAGTCTCGAGAGATCGATCAGTACCAGATGGTTATCGGTGCCCCCGCTGACGATACGCAGCCCATGGTCCGCAACCTCTTCTGCCATCGCACGTGCGTTTACCACAATCTGCTGCGCATAGGCGCGAAACTCGGCCGACATCGCATCACGAAAGCAGATGGCCTTGGCCGCGATCACGTGCATCAGCGGACCGCCCTGGCTGCCGGGGAACACTGACGCGTCTACGGCCGGAGCATGGCAACTCTTCGAGAGAATGAAACCGCCACGAGGTCCGCGCAACGTCTTCTGCGTTGTGCCTGTCACCACGTCGGCGTATGGTACGGGTGACTGATGAACCCCGGCGGCGATGAGTCCGCCGATGTGAGCGATATCGACAAGGAGCAACGCTCCGACTTCCTCTGCAATATCGCCGAATGATTTGAAATCGATCGCGCGCGGGTACGAACTCGCGCCGGCCACAATCATGTCAGGCCGAACCTGCAACGCGGTCTTCCTGACAACGTCGTAGTCCAGAACCTCCGTGGCCTCCTCTACACCATACGTTTCAATATGGTAGAGCCTGCCCGAGAAGTTCACCTCGGCGCCGTGCGTCAGATGCCCGCCATGGCTGCGATCCATGCCGAGTATCGTTGCGCCGGGTTTGATAAGGGCCTGGTACGCCGCGAAATTAGCCTGGCTACCGGCATGCGGCTGCACGTTCGCGTGTTCGGCTCCGAACAGCTGCGCAGCACGGGATATCGCCACGCGCTCTACATCATCGACGACGTTGCACCCGCTGTAGTATCGCCTTCCCGGATAGCCTTCCGCATACTTATCGGTGAGGAGACTGGCATGCGCAAGCCGTATTGCACGGGAAACATGATTCTCGGACGCGATAAGGTCGATTGTGCTCGACTGCCGTTCGTGTTCGGCTTGAATCAGAGTGGAGATTTCAGGGTCCGACGACACGGACGGATTCAGGAAGGAGTGCGAGTCCATGTGTGCCGTAATATACACTGATACGAGGAGACAGGTCAACCAACGGGCCGCCTCCCGCTCTGCTTTGACAGCCCGAATGGCGCGTGCTAGATTAGCAGCCGACACGGGAGAGTGCTAATGGATCTCACCCCGCGAAGAGAAGCCATACTGAACACGATTGTTGGCGAGTTCATTGCGGCCGGTGTACCAGTCGCATCGAAGGCTATATCGTCCTTCGACATCGGAGTTAGCCCTGCCACCATCCGCAACGACGTCACACTCCTGGAAGAGGAAGGCTATGTGCTCCGACCGCATACGTCGGCAGGGGCTGTGCCGACGGATAAGGCGTACAGATTCTTCGTGGAATGTCTCAGTCGCGACATCAAGCTGCCGATAGGTGATCAATTGCTTGTCGCAGAGCTTTGCCACGAGGCGAACGAGGAGCTGGACAAGCGTCTTCGCCTTATCGCAACGCTGCTTGCACATTTCGTGCATAACGCGGCACTCGTGACCCAGCCGAAGGCCGCCCGGGCCCGGATGAAGCACCTCCATCTCGTATCGCTGCAGGAGAAGCTTGCGTTGATGATTGTGGTCCTCGTCGAGCCGTGCATCGTGCGTCAACGCACGATTCCTCTTGCGAACGTGACGACGCAGGATGAGCTCACCCGGATATCCAACCGGCTTAGTGATAAACTGGCGGGTCAATCGGCAGACGGTATAGAGAAGCTCGTAGACGAGTCAGATGATGATGCGGAAATGGTGCGGCATATAGCACAAATGATGCGCGCAGAGGACAAACCGGAGTTGGGCAGGACCTACCTTGAGGGCCTGCACTTCATGCTCAGCCAGCCTGAACTGGCTAAGAGCCCGCGCACACTTACGCTGCTTCGTCTGGTCGAGCGTGATGACTGGGTTGAATCGGCGCTCGGCCCCGACCTCGTAGATACGGGTGTGCGTGTCATTATTGGACAGGAGAATCGCGAAGAGGCCCTCAGAGACCTCAGCATCGTGGTTGGCAGCTACGGCACAGCCGGACGCTCCAAAGGTGTAATAGGCGTGGTTGGCCCGAAACGCATGGACTACCTGCGGGCCATATCGTCAGTCAACTACCTGGCTTGCCTTCTGAATGAATCGCTGTGCGAACCCGCGTGAATACAAGGAGTTGGTTGTGGATCGGTACGAAAACGAGAATGACGAACTTGAGCCGGCTGACGGCGAAGAGACGAGTGAAACTAATGAGACTATCGAGGAGCTACGCCGGCAGTTGAAAGCCCAGGAGGAGATAGCACAGAGTTATCTGGCAAACTGGCAACGGACGCAGGCGGACCTCGAGAACATACGCAAGCGCGCTCAGCAGGAGCGCGCCGAAGCGATTAACCTTGCCAACAGTGCATTGCTCCGGAAGATACTCGGGGCGATCGATGATCTGGAGCGCGCGTTCTCCCATCCGACGTCGGAGATGTGCGACCCGGCATGGGTCGAGGGTGCGCGAATGAGCTTCCAGTCGCTCAAGTCTGCGCTCGAAAGCGAGGGACTTGAACCCATCGCCTCAGTGGGCAAGGAGTTCGACCCGCGTTATCATGAAGCGGTGTTACGCCGTTCCGGTGAGGAAGTCGTTGTCCTTGAAGAGATGCAGAAGGGATACACGCTGAACGGTCGGGTTCTCCGGCCGAGCCGGGTAATCGTCGGGACATCTGAAGAAACTGATGCAGAGGACCAGGAGTAAGGAGGAATAGTCATGGGGAAAGCTATCGGTATTGACCTTGGTACGACACTCAGCGCCGTAGCCGTGATGGAGGGCGGAGAGCCCAAAATCATTCCGAGCGCGGAGGGAGGCAATCTCATCCCGTCGGTCGTTGCCATGAGCAAGAATGGCGAGCGTCTGGTCGGCGAGATAGCCAAGCGCCAGGCCATCGTCAACCATGAAAACACGATATTCAGCATCAAGAGGCTGATTGGACGGAAGTACGACGACGCGTCAGTCCAGTTCGATACCAAGCGGCTTCCGTACAAGATCGTTGCCAACCCGGAGAACAACGACTGCAAAGTCGTAATGGGCGGCAAAGAATACAGTCCACAGGAAATCTCCGCGATGATCCTGCAGAAGATCAAGGCCGACGCCGAGGGATACCTCGGAGAGAAGGTCACCGAGGCGGTGATTACCGTACCTGCCTACTTCAACGACAGTCAGCGCCAGGCAACCAAGGATGCAGGCACGATCGCCGGACTCAACGTCCTGCGAATCATCAATGAGCCAACCGCCTCGTCTCTTGCCTACGGCATGGACAAGACCGGCGATCACACTATCGCAGTGTACGACCTTGGTGGTGGTACGTTCGACATCTCGCTGCTCGATATCGGCGAGGGAACGTTCCAGGTCAAGTCGACGAACGGTGACACGCATCTTGGCGGAGACGACTTCGACCAGCGCGTGATGGACTGGATATGCGACGAGTTCCGGAAGGAATCCGGTATCGATCTGCAGCAGGACCGTATGGCTCTACAACGAATCAAGGATGCCGCTGAGAAGGCTAAGAAGGAACTCTCCACCGTAACGCAGACCGAAGTCAACCTGCCGTTTATCACGGCCGATGCGAGCGGTCCGAAGCACCTGAGCATGACGCTCTCCCGCTCCAAGCTGGAGCAGTTGGTTGGCGACCTCGTCGACAGGACCCTCGACCCCTTGCGGCAGGCACTCACCGATGCAGGAATCTCGGCCAACCAGGTCGACGACGTCGTACTCGTCGGCGGCATGACACGGATGCCGAAGGTGCAGGAAGTAATCCGGCAGTTTTTCAACAAAGAACCGGTGAAGGGCATCAATCCGGATGAGGCCGTCGCTCTCGGCGCCGCGATCCAGGCCGGTGTTCTGAAGGGAGACGTGGGTGAAGTGTTGCTGTTGGACGTGACGCCACTTACACTCGGAATCGAGACGCTCGGCGGCGTTGCCACTCCACTCATCCCACGAAACACCACGATTCCCACGGAGAAGAGCCAGATATTCAGTACCGCTACGGACAACCAGAACAGTGTCGAGATTCACGTCATCCAGGGTGAACGGCCCATGGCAGCCGACAACCGGACACTGGGACGCTTCATGCTCGATGGCATCATGCCGGCGCCACGCGGTGTGCCGCAGATCGAAGTCACGTTCGAGATCGACGCCAACGGCATACTCAACGTGAGCGCGCGCGACAAGGGCACTGGCAAAGAGCAGAAGATCACAATCACGGCCTCAAGCGGCCTCAGCAACGAAGAGGTCGAGAACATGCGCCAGCAGGCAGAGCAGCACGCGAGTGAGGATTCTGCGCGTAAAGAGCAGGCAGAGACACGCAATGCGGCGGACAGTCTCGTCTATACGGCAGAGAAGACTCTGCGAGATCACGGTGACAAGATACCCGCGGACGTCAAGAGCGACATTGAGTCGAAGGCCGAAGCACTCAAATCCGCGCTTCAGGGTCAGGACGTCGGACCTATCAAGTCCGCCATGCAGGAGCTTACCGACGCCGTACAGAAGGCCGGCTCGGCAGTGTATGGCCAACCGGGTGCCGAAGGTGAAGCAGGCACCCCTGGAGGACAGGGAGGACCAGGCGAACCCCCGCCGGATGACACAGTCGAAGGCGAGTTCAGAGAAATATAGGCACGACAGGTTATGGACGTACGCACGTTCGAACACACAGCGAAGCGCATCTGGCAGAACGCCAAGACGGAAGGACGTCTGGTCGACAATCCGGACCGGGATACACTCACGACGATACTCGAACGTGAGCCCGGGGTCCGAAAGACCAGCTACGGTAACTACGTCGCGGAGAGCGAGCCGACGTCCCGCGCGGCCATGTTCACAAAGAACAGCGTCGATGACGAATTCGCCGAAGCAGAGGAACAACTACTCAAACAATGCGAGGAAGAGCTGTCAAAGCAACGTCTCATCTCGGTCGACCGAATCGTCGGCAACGAGAACAGCTCAACGACCGT
Organism: uncultured Dehalococcoidales bacterium; assembly: GCA_964552485.1. Classification (GTDB taxonomy): domain Bacteria; phylum Chloroflexota; class Dehalococcoidia; order GIF9; family AB-539-J10; genus SKVJ01. The sequence goes on from CAZKHH010000029.1 coordinate 18,120, forward strand.
GCGGCTCATCATTCCGGAGCGCTTCGCACATGTGGCGTACGGAGGACAGAACCTGTTTCACCCGGTCAAGCATCCCATAGACGAGCCCACCTATCACATGGTCTTCTTCTATGACGATGCGTACGAGCGGAATCACGAGCTGCCATTGCCGCAGAAGGACATCACAATCCGCCTCGCAATGCTTGATGACGGCAAGGTCGTCAAGATAGTACGTAACGGCAACTACATCGGCGAGTACAAGAAGGGTGTTTTCGCGGCCGAAGACTGGACCAGGAAGACATTCGGACCCGGCATCTTCCTCCATGCGGGTTGTAGAGAAGACACGCTCCAGTCCGCGCACGGCGACTACCGCACGGTGCGCACTCTGTTTATCGCTCTCAGCGCGAACGGCAAAACGTCCACGACATGCAAGGTTCTGGGCCGCAAAGGCAATGAGAAGTCCTGGCTCATCCAGGATGACGGTGGCACGCTGATGCCGGACGGTTCATTCCATGGATTCGAGGGCGGTGGCGTCTTTGTGAAGACGGAAGGTGTGAATCCAGGCAATCAGATGGAGATATTCTATGGTCTGATGAAGCCATCCACGCTGTGCGAGAACGTATTCGTGGACGAGAGCGGCGAATTCGATTTTTACAACTTCCACAGGACGAGCAACGGTCGTGCAGTCATCAAGCGCAGCGATTTCATGCACGCGAGCCCGTATATAGACGTTGACTTCATCGACAACATCGTCCTGATTACCCGCGGCCCTCTCATTCCGGCTATAGCGCGGCTCACCCGTGAGCAGGCTGCGGCACTGATGGTTCTCGGCCAGGCGATGGAATCGTCTGCGGGGGATCCTTCTCAAGCCGGAAAGATCCGCGGCGAGTTCTTCTACGATCCATTCGTGGCCGGCGACAGGGCATTCCATGCCAACCGCTTCTACGACATCCTCAGCGGACTGCCGAACATGAATTTCTATCTCCTCAATACAGGAGGTGTGGGTGTACTCGGTTCTGGCGGCGATCTGGACGAGCCGGCAGATGCGCGGTACCGTGACATTACGCTGGAAACTACCATGGCGATCCTCGATTCACTGCTCAGAGGTGGACTGGAAGACTGGATGGACTCACCGACCGGTTTCCAGGTGCCCGGTTCAGTCCGTGCCGTTGATGACATCTGCTTTCATCCGGAGAAACTTTTCACGGCAGAGGAATTCGAGGAGGACCAGGCCGGTCTCAACCGTGTCCGCAAAGAGGCTATCGAGAAACTCGGCGATGGATTGCATCCTGCAGTCCGCAACGCTTTTGACGTAAACTAAACTACGATACCTGCCCGGGATAGTATTCGCCCGGGCAGGAATCGCCGACCATCTCCACTGGCAGGCTTTCTCCACTTTCTTTTTGGAAGCGCGACCGGGCGCCAGTACAATCTAACAATCAGGCGGAAGGTGAGGGCACGACGTTCATGGCAACGCATGAAGAATTGCGATCAAGACTCGAACAAGAGAGGGCGCACCTGCGTGAGCGACTCGATCTGCTCCGGGCAGACACTGAGAACGCAGGAGCGACGCGAGAAGGCAGCCCGTTCGGGAAGCGCGAAGAAGAGGCAACGGAGGCTTTTGAGCTCGAGAAACGCCTCGCAATGGAGAGGCGCCTGTGGGACACCATAGCCGAACTCGAGCACGCACTCGAGAAATTCGAGAAAGACACGTACGGCATATGTGAGAATTGCGGTCGCACAATAGAGACGGAGCGTCTCGCGGCCCGTCCACAGGCGACGTTATGCATGCAGTGCAAGTCTCAGCAAAGCAAGAGAGCGGCTGGTGCAGCCTAGAATGCTCGCCTTATCCGGCGCCGCGTGCACGACCGTGGTGGTGGTTGACCAGCTTTCGAAAGCATGGGTGCGTGACGTCATTCCACCCGGCACTATCGTTCATCTAGCCGGAAGATTGCATCTCACTCACATAGGCAACACCGGGCTCGTGTTTGGCCTGGGACAGGGCAATGTACTCCTCCCAACGCTCGCTTCCATACTCATCCTCGTCCTGATACCCATAGTTATATGGCGCGCGCACCGCGAACACGGGTATTCTCTTTCTACGCTTGAAGCTGCCTGTGTTGCGCTCATTGCAGGGGGTGCGATCGGCAACCTGATCGACCGCCTCACTCTCCAGCACGTGACCGATTTCGTGCTGGTACGTCTTGTCGGAGATTCCTTCTGGCCGGCTTTCAACATAGCCGACATGGCCATAGTATGTGGCACCATTCTCCTCGCCGTTGCAGTGATACACCGTGACCTGCGCCATGGAGCACAACAGACCGGAACAGCCTGACACGGCCGAAACGCGGCGATTCGAGTCCTCACGCGACTATGCCCGGCTTGACGTGTGCCTGGCGTCTGAAACTGCGGACCTCACCCGTGCTGCAGCGCGACGTCTCATTTCGGAAGGAGACGCGCTCATAGACGGTATGCCGCATAAACCAAGTCACCCCGTACGCAAAGGGCAATCAGTGACAGTGCACGTACCCGTACCCGGACCCGCCGGCGCTCCACAACCCGAACCATGGCAGGTCAGAAGAGTCTACGAGGACGCAGAGATGCTTGTCGTTGACAAGCCTGCAGGGATGGTCGTACACCCTGCACCCGGACACAGATCGAGCACGCTTGTGAACATGCTCCTCAGCACATACGCTGGTCTTCCGGGAACGGATGCCACCCGACCTGGCATCGTGCACAGGCTCGATAAGGATACTTCGGGGCTGCTCATAGTCGCCAAGACCGAGAGCGCGCGTCAGTGGCTTGTCAATCAATTCAAGGCCGCCGGCATACACAAGACGTATCTCGCGCTTGTCCTGGGAAGAACGGACTCGTGCGGGAGCATCGAGCAGCCGATCGGCCGTCACCCGGTCCATCGAAAACGAATGGCAATCGTCGAGGGCGGCCG
>CAZKHH010000030.1:0-20557 GCA_964552485.1 uncultured Dehalococcoidales bacterium
GAGCAGGTTGTTATGCGTAAGGATTGTATCCACATCAAATCAGGGAAGGCCCCGGCAAGCGCGCGTCGTCTGTCCTACGGCGACTGGACGCGAGCCGTACGCCTTCGTTGGAGGGAACATAGGTGCGCATGAACTCCTCTCGAAAAGACGGAAACCCGCCGCCTCTGATTGCGTCCTTCATGCGGTCCATGAGGCGGTGCATGAATCTCAAGTTATGGAGCGTCGCAAGGCGGTACGCAAGCAGCTCTTCACAGCGAAACAAATGGTGAACATATCCGGCGGAAAAGGTACGACACGTGTAACAATCACATCCCGGTTCGAGAGAATCACCTCTCGACTTGAAGGACGCGTGCCGGATATTGCGCCTGCCGGATGCCGTGTACACAGCGCCGTTACGGGCCACCCGGGTAGGTAGCACGCAATCGAACATATCGACGCCGTGGCTGACAGCCTCCACCAGGTCTTCAGGCGCGCCCACGCCCATGAGGTATCGTGGTTTGTGCGCTGGTAGCAGCGGGGCGACCGATGCGAGAACTGAATACATGGTTGACTTGGCTTCTCCCACGCTCAATCCACCTATGGCGTAGCCCGGCAAGTCGAGTGCTGACAATGCGCGGGCTGACTGCGCGCGCAACTCAAGATCCCCTCCTCCCTGTACAATAGCGAACAGCGCCTGGTCGGCACGCGTCTGGGCTTTGAGGCAGCGCTCCGCCCATCTATACGTTCTGTCTACCGCTTCCAGTACCCGGGCTTCGGAGGCATCGCCTGCAGGCACGTCATCCAGCGCCATAATGATATCGGCCCCCAACCCTTCCTGGATGGCCACCGACAATTCAGGAGAGAGACGGTGTTCACTGCCATCGATGTGCGACCTGAACGTCACTCCATCGTCATCCAGCTTGCGCAGTCCCGCAAGACTGAAGACCTGGAAACCGCCGCTATCCGTAATGATGCCCCCATCCCAACCCATGAACGCATGCAACCCACCCGCAGACCGAACGACCTCAACGCCCGGCCGAAGATAGAGGTGATACGAATTGCAGAGAATGATCTCACCGCCAGCCCCACTCACTTCCTCCGGTGTAACAGACTTGACGGTCGCCTGGCTGCCCACCGGCATGAACACAGGAGTCTCAAGACTGCCATGACGCATGGTGAGTCGACCGAGTCGAGCGTGCGTAGCACGGTCGCTCGCAGTGATTTCGAATTGCCACAGCGGAAGTGAAATAGTACCTCCGGACTCAACTATAGCACCGGTCGTATTCCACCGGTGTCCCATCAGGTGAGAAGCAGTTGCGGAACAGCTTACCGCATTAGACGAAATTGCCCTGTGCAACCATGAGCACCCGCGCCCCAACATCGATCCTAATACCATGCGACAGGCGGCTCGCGCGAGCGAAGAGCAACGAGGGACGCCCCATCTCATAGCCCTGTTCGATACTGAAGGTGGTCTCCGCAGCGTCCGGCGCAATGTAGTCGAGGACGTACGCGGCGAGGCATCCACCACCAGCGCCGGTAGCGGCGTCCTCCGGTATGCCGTAATCCGGAGCGAACATCCGCACACTGAACCTGTTCGCCGCGTCGTAAGTCTCCGTGGTAAACGGGTACAGGGCACGAACACCCAGTGTGCTCTTCAGTAGCTCGTATTTCTCGGGCACTATGCGTGCACGCGAGAGCGCAGAGCGTGACCGCAGCGGTATCATGAGAAAAGGCATACCCGTCGATACCTGGATTACCGGCAAGCCGTCAGCAATTTCAGAAACAGACAATCCCAGGACGGCGGCCGCCACATCCATCTCCACCATCTGGCCGTATTCAGGTGGCAGATGTGTCATCCAGACAGAATCGACCGAGGTGTACCTGTACGTAAACTCCACATTCACACGTACGCACGGGAGGTCAACCGACATCTTCGTGCACGCAGGCCCCAATAGCTCGGACTGAAGCACATACGCTGCACCGAGCACCGCATGTCCGGAGAAGGGTATCTCTTCCACAGGAGTGAACACTCGAACGGCATATGAGCCGTCCTCAGCTTTGTCTGACATGATGAAAGCGGTCTCCGAAAAATGAACTTCGCCCGCGAGCCGGAGCATGTCTTCCTCACGCATGTGCGCGGCATTGCGAAAGACGGCGAGTTGGTTGCCGGAGTACCGGCCTTCCGCGAAGACGTCAAGCAGATAGAAACGCTGTTCCACGGCGAGTCCTGTTCACGAAAGAAGTGCTCTTATTCAATTGTACCAGAGGCCGTGAAACAGAGGTTACGTCTACCGGCATATATTGGCCGACCGTGCTCTGCTGCTATATCCTAGATAGAGAGATGAAAACAATGACGTTCGTCATGCCCCTGGGAATCGAGGGCCCGCGCATGGCCATGATGGCCATGCGCGGGCTGGCCAGGCCAACTGGAGAAGGTGGAAGCAGAGCAGGAGTAAGCCAATCGGACGAGCACTTCATCATTGTCGAAGGGAGGAGGGGAAGGAATGAATGCTGACGAGGCACGAAGCAGGGCCGATGAGCTGCGCCGGGCAATCAACCGTGCCGACTATCGTTACTATGTGCTCAACAGCCCGGAGATAAGCGATCAGGAGTACGACGGCCTATTCGCAGAACTGCGGAGGATAGAAGAGAACCACCCGGATCTAGTCACTCCGGATTCGCCGACACAGCGGGTCGGCGCGCCGCCGCTGGAGTCGTTCGGGGTCGTAACCCACGTTCTTCCGTTGCTCAGCCTGGCAAACGTATTCGATGATGAAGCACTGACAGCGTGGTGGAGGAGGACGTCTACCACTGTTGAAACCGATAGATTCGAGACGGTGTGTGAACCAAAGATAGATGGGCTCGCAGTCGCAATCACGTACGTCGACGGAATTCTGTCGACCGGAGCGACTCGCGGAGATGGCTACCGTGGGGAAGACATCACGCAGAATCTGAAGACCATCCGAAGCATTCCCTTATCGGTACCGCAGGACAAAGCGCCGTCTCGCTTCGAGGTCCGGGGAGAGGTCTACCTGCCGCACGAAGGATTCAAGCGCCTCAACCAGCGACGCGCCGAAGAAGGGCTGACTCCATTCGCCAATCCGCGCAATGCCGCGGCCGGTTCCGTCAGGCAGCTTGATCCCAATGTGACCGCGACGCGACCTCTCGATATATTCATATATGCGCTGGGATGGAGCGAAGGCGAGCTCGGATTACCCACCCACTGGGACGCGCTCAAATGGTTGGAATCGCTGGGATTCAAAGTCAATGCAGAGATTACAAGGGCCCAGAGTCTCGACGACGTTATGCGTATTCGCCAGCGCTGGGCCGAAGCACGACGCGATTGGCCGTACGACGCCGACGGCGTCGTTATCAAGGTCAACTCTTTCCAGTTGCAGGACGAGCTTGGCACGGCGGGCAGGGAACCACGCTGGGCCATTGCATACAAGTTTCCCGCCGTGCAGGGCACCACGAGACTGAAGCGCATCGAGATCAATGTGGGGCGGACCGGCAGCCTGAATCCATATGCTGTACTCGAGCCCGTTCCTGTTGGTGGCGTGGTAATCAGCCAGGCAGCCCTGCACAACGAAGAGGATATTCATCGGAAGGATATCCGCATCGGGGACACCGTAACAGTCCAGCGCGCAGGCGATGTGATTCCGGAAATCGTGGGGCCTGTGCCCAGCCTGAGGACCGGCGAGGAACAGGTGTTCCACATGCCAGACACATGTCCGGTGTGCGGTTCTGAGGTTGTGAAGCCTGCAGGCGAAGCGATGCACCGCTGCACAAACGCAGCGTGCCCGGCTCAAGCACTTGAGCGCATAAAGCATTTCGCCAGCCGTGGCGCAATGGATATCGAGGGGCTGGGTGAGAAACTCTGCACCAGCCTGTTTCAGGTTGGACTCGTGAAGGATGCGGGGGATATCTACTCGCTGACGGTTGATGACCTTACCACACTTGAGCGCATGGGCCCGAAGAGCGCCACAAAGCTGGTATCGTCAATCGAATCCAGCAAGGAACGTCCGTTATCCAATCTCTTCTTCGCGCTCGGAATTCCACATGTGGGAGGCGAGTACGCGGACCTGCTTGCGCATCATTACCGGAGCATCAATGAACTGCAGAATGCGACAGCCGATGAGCTCGTCTCAATCTCCTCGATAGGTCCGACCATCGCGGACAGCGTCGTCGCCTTCTTCAGGCAGGAGGGTAATCAGGAGATTCTGCGCAAACTCCGCGCAGCCGGCGTTAACCTCGAGCGGTCACAGATTGCAGAGACCGGTGATAGACTGACCGGGCTCACATTCGTGTTTACCGGCAAGCTGGACTCCATGAGCCGTTCAGATGCTGAGGCTCTCGTGGAGCAATTGGGAGGCAAAGCCGCACCAGATGTCAGCAGAAAAGTGTCGTACGTGATCGTGGGAGACGAGCCAGGCTCAAAGGCTGACCGCGCCCGCAGGATGGGGCTCAAGATACTGGGAGAGGACGAGTTCCTCAAACTCGCCGGGCGCTCGTGACGATGGCCCAAGAGCAGGGTTCTGTCAAAAAGGGAGACCCGGGCAGAATCCCGGGAGGCCGCCGCGACACATCCTGGAAGGTCGCACTCCGGCGAACCCTACGCCAGTTCACATCGATACTGCCAATCATCACAGGCGTCGTATTCCTGCTTGGCCTTGCGCGCGCACTCCTTCCTCCAGCGATTCTGCGTCAGTTCTTCTCCGGCCCACCACTCCTTGACGCTGTGAAAGGCGCCGGCCTGGGCAGCATTCTTGCGGGGAACCCGATCAACAGCTACATAATCGGGGGGCAGCTTCTCAGCGATGGGGCGAGCATCTACGCAGTTACCGCCTTTGTTCTTACATGGGTGACCGTCGGCATCGTCCAGTTGCCCGCAGAGGCAGCCGCACTGGGTACACGATTTGCGTTGACACGAAACCTCATTGCATTCGCGCTCTCGCTACCTTTAGCCGCTGTGACCGTCGCTCTACTCAAGGTCATGGAAGCGCTCCCATGAATCAAGACAACAGCAAACCCAAGAGCCGCAACTCGATGGTGCGCGGGGGACTGCTCTTCCTTTCAATCGTGGCCGCGATCTATTTGGCAGGGTATCTTGTCGATCCTGAACGGATAGCCTCAGCTCTCAGGCTGAGCGCCCGGACACTTTGGAGCATCGCCCTACCGCTATTCTTTGTCTTTATCGTCCTGCTGCTATCAAACAGATATCTCCGTGCTGCCGCCGTTACCCAAATGGTAGGCGCCCGGTCCGGTCTGAGGGGAGCCTCCCTGGCGCTGATCGCCGGCATCGCTTCCATGGGTCCTGCGTATGCGTGGTATCCTTTGCTCGGCGAGGTTCGCCAGAAGGGCGCAGGAGCGGGACAGGTTGCCGTCTTCCTCTACGGAAGGGCAATCAAGCCTTTCCTGCTACCAGTCATGGCAGCATATTTCGGCATTGTCTTCACCGTCATGCTGAATCTGCTCGTTGCCGCAGGCGCGCTGTTTACGGGTTGGATAGTCGGCCGCCTATTCCCCGATGGCCATGGCTCTGCTTCACGGGAAATGCCTGATGGACGCGTATCTTGACATTGAGACCACCGGACTCAGTCCCTGGAGGGATAGCATCACCGTACTTGGTATCTACCGCCAGGTACCGACCGGATACGAACTCATCCAGTTGATAGGCAACCGTGTTGACGAGCAGAGCGTCATGCGCTCGCTCGAAGGTGTACGCCGGCTCTATACTTACAATGGCACGCGGTTTGACCTTGTGTTCATCGAGATGAAGCTTGGCATTCCACTCGGCTCGATGCTCGTCCACAGGGACCTGATGTATGACTGCTGGGCCCAGGGGCTTCGCGGCGGCTTCAAAGCGGTCGAACAGTGTCTCGGCATCACACGACGGCTGTGCGGCGTTGACGGCAGACACGCTGTGCGGCTATGGTGGAGATATGTCAACCACGACGACCGCCGCGCCCTGCAGACACTGCTCAGGTACAACCAGGAAGATGTCGAGAACCTGCGGCATCTGAGGGAACGGCTGCGCGTCGCATGAGAGGCATGGGTGACTATGATCATCGATTTTCACACGCATATCGTTCCGCCATGGGTGCGTGAACAACGCAGTGAGCTTGTCGCCACCGACGCCTTATTCGGAGAACTCTATGGAAACTCCCGGGCCAGACTGGCCACGGAGATCGACCTGCTGGCTTCGATGGACGAGTCGGAGATACAAATGTCGGTGGCACTCAATATCGGCTGGTCTGACCACGAGATGTGCGTGAGAACGAACGACTACCTGCTCGACGCATCAGCCCGACACCCGGACCGCATTATCGCCTTCTGCGCAATTCAACCACTGGCCGGAGACCGGGCACTCCACGAAGTCGAACGATGCGCTGCAGCGGGAGCCCGTGGTCTCGGAGAGTTGCGGCCCGATGTCCAGGGCTTCTCACTTCTAGACAGGGCCCTGCTGCTCGAGATAGCCGGGCTCTCAATACAGCGTAGACTTGTAGTCATGCCGCATGTCTCCGAACCAGTGGGTCATGACTACGGTGGCAAGGGTACAGTCACACCCGCGCAGCTCCATGGACTGGCAATGGAGTTCCCTGAGATGCTCATCGTGGGCGCACACTGGGGGGGTGGTCTCCCCTTCTATTGGCTCATGCCCGAAGTCAAGGCAAGCCTTACAAATGTGTACTTCGATAGCGCAGCAACGCATCTTCTGTACGATCCACGGATCTTCAGCACGGTTGCTGCTCTTGTGGGGCCCGAGCGAATGCTTCTTGGCTCGGACTATCCACTTGTATCTCAATCCCGCGCCGTGAAAGGTCTTCGATCTGCGCCGGACTTCGACCCACAGCACCAGGAACTGATGCTCGGCAAGAACGCACTCAGCATCCTCTCACACGGAAGCCAATGCCATGAACACACAGAATGAGGACATCCGCTGTTTCGTGGCAATCGAACTGCCAGAGAGCCTCAAGCGCCCGCTGCACACGACAACGGAAGCACTCAGGAAAACTGCCGACGTAAGAGCGCCCGTAAAATGGGTGAACGTTGACTCGATTCACCTTACGCTCAAATTCCTGGGCAGTGTCCCGTCTTCGAGACTCGACGACCTGAAGGGCGCCCTGCAACGTGCCTGCGCTGATACCATCCCTTTGCACCTCGCCCTGGGGGCGCTGGGTGTTTTTCCTTCAGCACGTAATCCACGCGTGATCTGGGTCGGGCTGGAAAGTGACGAGCAGGCACTGGGCCAGCTCGCAGGTCACATTGACGAAGCTATGGCCGGGCTCGGATTTCCTCGTGAGACACGTCCCTTCACCGCCCATCTCACGCTGGGCCGAGTCCGCCGGGAGGCAACGGGCCTGGAAAGGGGCGCCATCGGTGCTGCGCTCGGCAGGATTCCTGCGCCAGAGAGTGCGTCGTTTAACGCCAGAGAGGTAAGTCTCATGAGGAGCCACCTTTCTCCACAAGGAGCACGATACACGTGCCTCGGCCGCGTCAGGCTCCGTGCACCTGGAGCCTAAACAGTACGGACGCATCTGTTTGCCCACTCGCACGCGTTGCGATATACTGATTAGATATATCCGGTCTGGGAGGTGGAAAACCTTGGAGAACGCTCCATTCCCAAAATGTCAGAAGTGTGATAAAGGCGACCTCGTTCCTTTGTCGGACTTCGGAAGCCAAGGGGCGACGATTCGGTACAAGGCCTGGGTGTGTACAAACCCTGAATGTGGCTATAACATCAAGATACGAAACGGCGAGGTTTACCTCAACGAGCCTATCTTGAGCGGTGAGCTGCGCGCCCGAAGTCACTAGAACGGATATCCGGGGCTTGGCTTCGGTGTTTCGTCCTGGCGTTGTCCTCAGTTCCGTGCTGGACGTCCTGTTTCCTCGCCTTTGTGTGAGGTGTGGTCGACCGGGGTCGTTCCTTTGTCCAACATGCGAAGCGGCTCTTGTGCGCATTGAACCTCCGGTATGCCCTGTGTGCGGTACACCCCGGCCAAGCGAGAGCCTCTGTCCTTCCTGCGCCAGCCGAACAGTGTCCATATCCTCCATCCGCTCAGTCTTTCGGCTTGAAGGCGCAATCAGGCGGGCCATACACGAGCTGAAGTACAACAACCTCAGGGCAATAGCACCCACACTATCGGCGTATCTCGCGCATTACGTGGAAGGCACAGGCCACAACGCTGACCTGATAGTCCCCGTGCCACTCCACTCGTCGCGACAGCGCCAGAGGGGATACAATCAATCTGAGCTTCTTGCTAGCGCTCTGGCTCGTGACACCGGGATACCATTGAACAGCAACGCACTCACGAGAACAAGGAAGACCGCCAGCCAGGTAGGTTCCCACACCGCCCATGCGCGGTTGCTCAACGTCGAGGGCGCGTTCTCCTGCAGAGATGCCGTACGAAACAGGCGAATCCTGCTGGTAGACGACGTATGCACAACCGGCGCTACCATGGAATCATGTGCTGCCGCGTTGCGACGCGAGGGCGCCGTGAACGTCTGGGGACTGACAGTTGCGCGAGAGATCTAAACGAGGAGGGGGAACGTATGGAATTACAGGTCGTCGCAAAGAATGGCACGAGCATCTCTTCGGCAATCCAGGAATATGCAAGTAAGCGAATAGGTAAGATGGACCGCTACCTGCCAGGGGTGGACGACGGCAAAGTAGAGATATCCGATGAGGGTTTGAAGACACCAGACCGCCGCTTTGTGGTCCAGGTTACACTCAACGGGACAAACGGCATAGTGATACGTGTTCAGGAGCACGCCGATGATGCACGGACGGCCATCGATCGTGCTGTGGATGCTCTCGAAACAAGGCTGACACGGTACAAAGGCAGACGCTTCGGCAAGACAAAGGAGACGCTCCGTACGATGGAACCTGCCGTCCAGCCGCTGGAGCCTGAAGGACAACAGGAAGAGGAAGAACCGAAGCGCATAGTCAGGACCAAGCGATTCACACTCAAACCGATGGACCTCGATGAAGCCACCGACCAAATGGAGTTGTTGGGACACGACTTCTATCTGTTCATCAATGCGGATACAGGACAGGCTAACGTCCTTTACAAGCGAAAGGATGGCAATTACGGGCTCATAGAGCCTGCGAACACATAGCTCGATGACAGGATACACGACAGTCAGTACGGTACTGGGCACTGTCGGACTGCTGCAGAGTCCTCATGGACTCGCGGCGGTGACGCTGCCACAGAAGAGCAAGGAGGCAGCGGTCTTACGGTTGCGCAAGAGCGCTTCGCGCGTTCACTCCATGCTGGTTGAAGCACCCGCCGGGGACTTCGGTGTGCTGTGCGAAATGATCAGGCAATACGCCCTGGGAATCCGGCAGTCGTTCGAGGTCACCCTCGACACGAATGGCTGGACCGATTTCCAAGTGCGCGTGTGGCTCGCTACGCAGGAGATTCCCTACGGAGAGACGCGATCGTATTCATGGGTCGCGCGTAAGGCAGACAACCCGCGTGCTTGCAGAGCGGCAGGACAGGCTCTTCACCACAATCCCTTTCCCATCGTAGTTCCCTGTCACCGTGTGATAGGAGCAGATGGAACACTGACGGGTTTCGGCGGGGGACTTGAAATGAAGAGAAGGCTCCTGTCACTGGAAGGGTCCAACGGGCTCTGACTAGCCGATTCTATATGAACCACCTGGCAGTGCCCCGTCCAACTGTCCAGCCAACTCGTCTGTAAACGCTATCCTGAGAGAGGGCATGTCGAACTCGGCGCGTGTGCCGTCAAGCGTGTTGACGACGAGAGTGACGCGATCATCACCGGGGTGTGCCCTCAACAGGCCGATGACCCTGGACAGAAGAGCTTCATCTCCGTCAGGATCCGCTGTCTCGTTCACTTCGATAGTGAGTTCACGCGAAGAAGAGCGCCTTCCATGTGCGCCATTCGAGGGTATATACCTTTGTGCCTGCTGACAGGTCACCTGTGACTGTCCATCGCGCATTTTAAGTTGACCCTTCACAATAATGAGCGCCCCTTCGGCCCACAACCCCTTCGTGGCCTCGTGAACCTTCGGCCAGACCGTGACTTCAAGGCTTCCTGACGTGTCCTCCAGTTCCGCCACCACAAACGGCTTTCCCTCCCGGGTGAATGACTGTCTTACTGAGGTCACAAGGCCAGCCACGACGACCTGACGATCGGAGCCATCATGCGCAAGCGTGGCACACTGCCCGGTTACGACGCCTTCGAGCTCAGCCGCTATGCCTTCCGCTGGATGTGGAGAGAAATAGATGCCCGATAGCTCCCGTTCCCATGCCAGTTTTTCCCGCGCACTCATCTCCGGCGCCGCGCCGTCAAGTGCGATATCGAGCACCGGCCCGGACTCCGGAAGCACATCGAACATCGAAGTTTGTCCTGCATCGCGTGACCGCTGTTCCGCCTGGGCAAACGCCACGATGCGGTCCAACGAAGCGAGAAGGCCTGCCCGGCTTCCGAGGCAGTCGAAGGCTCCGACCCGGATCAGGCTTTCAAGCGCCTTCTTGTTTAGCGCCCGACCGCCAACCCGGCGGCAGAAGTCCTCTATCGATGAAAATCCGGTCTCCTCACGGCTCGACACCAGAGAATCGACCGGCCCATTGCCTACATTCTTGATCGAGGCCAGGCCAAAACGAATCGCCGCACCGAATGCGCTGTCTGCAATCGTGAATCCTGCATTGCTGTGATTCACATCGGGCGGAAGGATACGAATGCCCATCTTGCGGCATTCCTCCCATGCGAGGCTGACCTTATCCATATTGTCCGAATAGGTATTGAGGTACGCGGTCAGGTACTCGATTGGATAGTTGGCCTTGAGAAATGCGCCACGATAGGCCACAAGAGCGTAGCTGACGCTATGAGCCTTGTTGAAGGCATAGCCCGCGAATGGTTCGATGAGCCGGAAGATCTCCCGGGCGAGTCCAGAATCAATGCCATTCCGGACAGCTCCTTCCACAAAGGTCTGCTCCTGTTGCTTCATGACCTCGGCGATCTTCTTGCCCATGGCCTTCCTGAATATGTCAGCCTGGCCCATCGAATAGCCACCCAGGATGCGGGCGATAAACATCACCTGTTCCTGGTACACGATTACTCCGTACGTTTCCTCGAGTATGCGTTCGAGCGCGGGGTGAGGATAGTGGACCGGCGCTACACCCTGCTTCGCCCTGATGAACGTATCAATCTGCTCCATCGGGCCCGGACGATAAAGTGCCACCATGGCGGAGATATCCGCGAACTTGGACGGCCTTAATTCCTGGAGATACCGGCGCATGCCCTTACTCTCCAACTGGAATATGTCCCGGGTCTCTCCTGAGGCCAGCAACTCGAAGGTACGGGCATCATCGAGCGGAATCTCCTGAAAATCGACCGTCACGCCGTGCCGCTCTTGGATTATGTCCCGGGCCTTGGCAAGAATCGTGAGATTGGACAAGCCGAGGAAGTCCATCTTAAGCAGACCGAGCTTCGCGATATTCCACATGTGGAATTGCGTCATCAGGCCCTGCTGACCAGCCTTGCCGACAGGCTGAAGGGGAACATAGCGGGTCAACGGGTCCCGCGATATCACAACTCCGGCGGCATGAGTGCTCGCATGCCGCACGAGGCCTTCCAGCTTGCGCGCGGAGTCCACAAGCTTACGGATGGAATCGTCGTCGTCATACGCCTGGCGCAGTTCCGGATTCTCGTTCAGCGCGCGCTCAAGAGTGATGGTCAGCTCCTGGGGTATGAGACGTGCGACGCTATCTACCTGGCTATAAGGCATGCCCAGGGCGCGACCGGAATCACGCAGCGCGGCGCGTGCTCCCATGGTGCCGAAAGTGATTATCTGCGCCACGTGGTCGCTGCCATACTTCTCATTCACATACGAGAGCATCTCATCACGGCGGTCATCCTGGAAATCAAGGTCGATGTCCGGCATCTCACGACGTTCGATGTTCAGGAACCGTTCGAAAACAAGCCCGTACGAAAGCGGATCGATGTCCGTAATACTGAGACAGTAGAGCACAAGGCTCGCGGCAGCGCTCCCTCGAACGCCGTAGTAGATATCTCTTTCCTTCGCAAAGGACACGATATCCCAGACAACGAGGAAGTAATCTGCGAAATGAGTCTGAGCAATAACGTCCAGCTCGTGCCGCAACCGTTGTTCGTGTTCCTGGTCTGGTTGGCTGTACCGTTGCCTGAAACCGTCCCAGCACAGGTTCTCCAGATACTGCTCAGGCGTGATGTCATCGGGCAGGGGAATCGCAGGCAGGTGAAGTTCTGAGAAGTCGAGCTCGAGATTGCACGATTCGGCGACGCGAACCGTGTTTTCAAGGGCTTCCGGCAGGTCCTCGAACAATTGCGCCACTTCATCGGGCCGACGCAGGTAGAAATAATCACCCGCCATCTTCATGCGCTTCTCATCGTGCACAGCCATATTGGTCTGTACGCAGAGAAGCAGGTCGTGGGCTTCAGCATCCTCGCGGTCGATGTAGTGGGTATCAAACGTTGCTACAACTGGTATATCGAGCCCGTGGGCGAGTTCAATGAGTTTCGGATTGGCCCGTTCAAGGTCGGGAATCGGGTGCCTCTGTATCTCGATATAGTAGTCTGGGAATACGCTGCGGTACCACAAGGCAACCCGTTCGGCCTCCGCTATCCTGTCCTGCAATACAAGTCGCACAAGTTCTCCGCTTGCGCATCCTGAGAGAGCGATAAGGCCGCTCCTGTGCTGTTCGAGAAGCTCGCGATCGACCCGTGGTTTGTAGTAGAAGCCCTCCGTATATGACCGTGTAACAAGTTGAAGAAGGCTGTGGTATCCTTCGATGTCCCGTGCAAGCAGGGTAAGATGATAGGGGTTCCTGAATGCCGGGTCTCTGCTCAGTCGGCCTGCCTCGGCTACGTAAACCTCGCAGCCGATTATGGGCTTCACACCAGCGGCTCTGGCGGCAGTGTAGAAGTCAACCGCCCCGTACATGTTACCGTGATCGGTGACGGCGATGGCATTCATGCCATGGTCTACGGTGCGACCAATGAGCTGGGGGATACGGCACATGCCGTCGAGGAGGCTATACTCGGTGTGAACGTGAAGGTGAACGAAGGCCGAAGCCATCGGGCGGATTATACCATGGGCCTGGCGAGGGCTTCTGATGAATGATACTGCTCACACCCCTACCCGTCGGCACCACATCTGCGAGTTGCTCATCATAGTGCTTCTCCCCCTCGTTTTCCTCTCCACATCTATCCGCATCGAGATGAACAGCCCCAACCTGTACACACGTGGATTTGAGATGTATGGTGTGATGGAGACGACCGGCCTGAATGAAGAGCAGCTCGACCGGATTGTGACCGCGCTCATCGACTATTTCAATTCTCAAGTCGAGACACCCCAGCTGCAGGTTACTTCTTCCGACGGCAGGGAATTTGCCCTGTACCACGACTACGAGCTTATCCATCTGACAGACGTGAAAGGCCTCTTTGACCTCAATTCCCTGCTGCAGTCATTCAGTCTACTCGCCCTGGTACTTGTCACAGCTCTGGCACTTTCACGTTCAAGACAACTTGCCATGTTGCTGAGTCTCAGGAGCGGTGCAGTCCTCGCTCTAGGAGGCCTGATTCTTGGAGCTGTCCTGTTCACACTCGACTTCGGAGAGATGTTTGTCGGCTTCCACCTTCTGCTCTTTGACAACCCGTTCTGGCAGCTTGATCCGCGCACGGACTACCTCGTCATGCTGTTCCCGTTCCACTTCTGGCAGGACATGTTTATACTTGCCGGAGGTATGACGGCTGCTTTCTGCATGGCGACACTCGGCATCAGCTATCTCGGACTCCGTCATCCGGTCGACGCCACAATAAGACGGCAATCCCGCCCAAACCCCTGATGTATAATGGGCCTGCGCCATACCTGTCGCGCCAGAACGGCGTGAAGCGGAGGTTACAGCGATGGAATATCGCCCAACGGTTCTCAAGATGCAGTCTTCGGGCACATACCCGCCCTATACCCCTACGTTTCCTTCACCACGTGAATACAATGAGATAGTCCTTGAGTGGGACACATCAAGTCATGTCGCTGTGCTTACACTCAACAGACCCCAGGTCCAGAACGCTCTGAGCGTCACTCTCATCGAGGAGATAATCGACGCGTTGCAGCTGATCGAGGATAATCCAGATATCTCCTGCACGTTGCTCAGGCCATCCGGGGAGAACTTCTGTTCAGGCGGCGACTTCAACGCCTTCACGAATAAGGACCTCCTGACGCAGCGCTGGTATTTCGAGAGAACGCCCCGTATGCTGCAGTTCATGGCAAGCTGCACCGTTCCCGTAGTGGCTGCGGTAAAGGGCAACTGCTACGCCTTTGGAGTGGCGCTTGCCGGTAGCACCGACATCGTGCTTGCATCAGATGACGCACGCTTTGCACTGCCAGGCGGCAATGTCGGCTTCGGCTGCTTCACTCCCACCGCAGGATCGTACAAGTCGTTTTTGAAGAAGAGGATCTACGAGCTTCTTCTGACAGCAGACTCAAGGTCCGCCCAGTGGGCGCTCGAGTCAGGGCTTGTGAATCACATCCACCCGGACGCTGAACTCGATGCAAAGGCCTGGGAGATGGCCAAAGTCGTAGCTGCGAACGCCCCACTGGTGGTCCGCTGGGAGAAACAATTCCTTTACAACATCATGGACATCGATGAACGGCACGCCTTCCGGTACGGGACCGAGCTTATCGTGATGCAGTCTCTCACCCGCGATGGCAACGAAGGCCAGAACGCCTTCCTTCAGAAGAGGAAACCCGTATGGCAGGGGCACAAAGGAGGCGGTGCGCGCGGCGACGTCCATGCTCCCGAAGAAGAACACGTTTGGAAAGTAGGCAGAGAAATCAGACGGAAATAGCCACGTTCAAGCTGTACAGGTAATTGTACGGCGGGAGGCAGGATTCAATGGCTACAGACAGGGAAAAAGCAGTCGAACTCGCAATCGAACAGATTGAACGTCAGTTCGGACGCGGCTCGCTGATGCGCCTCGGCCAGGTAGCAGCGCAGCAGGTCGATGCGATTCCTACCGGATCCCTCTCACTCGACCTGGCTCTTGGTGTGGGCGGTATCCCACGCGGCAGGGTTACGGAGATATTCGGTTCGGAGTCCTCAGGCAAGACCACGCTGGCCCAACACATCATCGCTGAAGCACAGAATGCTGGGGGACGGGCGATCTATATAGATGCGGAGCACGCGCTGGACCCACAGTATGCGAGATCGTGCGGCGTCAACATTGACGATCTATACATATCGCAGCCGGACACAGGCGAACAGGCCCTCGAAATAGCAGAGCAGCTTGTGCGCAGCTCGGGCGTGGACATCATCGTCGTTGACAGTGTGGCTGCGCTCGTCCCCAAGGCGGAGATAGAAGGCGAGATGGGCGACTCGCATGTGGGCCTTCAAGCGCGGCTCATGTCGCAAGCTCTGCGAAAGCTGACGGCCTCGATTAACCGCTCGCATACTGCTGTCGTCTTCATCAACCAGCTTCGCGAGAAGGTCGGCATCATATTCGGCAATCCCGAGGTCACCCCGGGAGGCAGGGCTCTCAAGTTCTACAGTTCCGTACGAATCGACTTACGAAGAGGCGAGTCACTGAAACGCGGTTCCGAAATAGTGGGGATGAGAGTCAAAGCGCGTGTCGTCAAGAACAAAGTCGCCCCACCCTTCCGAACGGCGGAATTCGATATCCTGTTCTATCGTGGCATCAGCAAGGAAGGCGACCTGATCGACCTCGGGGTAAGCGCGGGGATGGTGAAGAAAGCCGGTGCGTTCCTCACATATGGCGACCACAAACTCGGCCAGGGTCGCGAGAATGCGCGTGAATTCCTCCGGCAGAATCAGGAAGTGGCAACGACACTCGAGCGCCAGATACGCCAGTCGTTCGCCCCACTGGGAGCGTCTGAGGACAAAGGCGCTGAACCCGCAGCATCCGAGGAATAGCACCGTCAGCCAAAGTATGGCCCGGAACAAGGATATCAATCATGCCCTGGCCCGCTCTTACAGGTTGCTGCAACACCGCATGCGCAGCACATCGGAAGTGCACAACCGGCTTCTTCACGCAGGGTTCACGGAGGATGTCGTGGAAGAAGTCCTGGATACGCTGACCAGACAGGCACTGCTCGATGACGAAGCGTTCGCCCGGTCGTGGACCGACGAACGTCGGAATCTGAATCCGAGGAGCAGCAGCCTGATACGGAAAGAGCTAAGAGACAAAGGCGTAGCACCTGAGCTGGTCGCCAGGGCGACAGAAGACATCGATGATGATGAAGTCGCCCTCGAGCTCGCGCACCATCGAGCGAAATCCATGAGCGACATGGACAGGTCCACGTTTCTGCGGCGCCTGTCGCGCTACCTGTACAATCGTGGTTTCGCGCACGCGACTGTGGCCCGCGCTCTCATGCGCGTTGAACAGTCGCGGAACGTCTCGTAGCGACCAGTCCGACATGGTACACTATTGGTCCGCTAAACGAGGCCGCTTCAGCGCCGCAGTTACAAGAAAATGCCTTTGATCGAACCGCCGGGTGTGAGACATGATTGATTGGGGTTTTGCAGTCCAGATCGCTGCCGGTGGCTTCGGCATGGTATTCCTTCTTCTCGTCATTCTTGCAGTACTCATAACTCTGGGTGCACGCATATTGACGCGCACAACGAAAGAAAAGGGCAAGGACTGAGCATCCGTGCAGCCGATCGAAACCGGACTGCCGCACGTCTGACCTGACGCATGGAGGATATCGAGTGTTTGGTCTACTAGACAGCGGCTTTCAGCATTTCTTCTGGGGAAATGCCGTCATGCTATTCATCGGCGGTCTCCTCATATATCTCGCCATCACAAAGAAGATGGAGCCACTCCTCCTCCTGCCAATAGGGTTTGGCATGATTCTTGTCAACCTCCCGCTCGGCGGAGTGATGGATTACGAGATGAGCCTGGAGTCTCCCGTTACCGGAACAGTAATCAGCATCGATACGGAGGAGACAACCCGCTTCAGCAAGGGCACGACGCTCATCACGCTGGAGTCCGGAACCGCAACCAGCACCGTTTCGGCCCCTGTCTTCGGCCGGATAGGCACGTGGATGGTGAGCGAAGGCGACCGCGTTGAGCGAGGGGAACCGATTGCCCGCATCCTCACGCAGGAACAGACGAATCAGAAGGAGTATCCGACATCCCCGGTGGGCATTCTGGCGATAATCTTCCAGTATGGCGTGATGTGGCAGATTCTTCCACCGCTGATGTTCCTGTGCCTTGGAGCCCTTACGGACTTCGGTCCAATGCTTGCGAACCCCAAGACGCTTCTGCTCGGTGCAGCCGCCCAGTTCGGAGTCTATTTCGCATTCTTCCTCGCGCTCCTTACGGGCTTCAGCCTTCCTGAGGCTGCCTCCATCGGCATCATAGGCGGCGCAGAAGGCCCAACCACCATCTACGTAACTTCAGTGCTTGCGCCGCATATCATCGGAGCGACAGCGGTGGCGTGCTACTCGTACATGGCACTCGTGCCGGTTATCCTGCCACCGATCATACGATTGTTGACGACGAAGGAAGAGCGCAAGATCTACATGAAGCCGCAACTCCGCCCGGTAAGCAAGACGGAGAAGATACTGTTCCCGATTGTTACCACAGTCATAGTCATCCTGTTTGTCCCATCTTCGGCTCCGCTGATGGGAATGTTCATGGTCGGCAATCTCTTCCGCGAATCGGGCGTCGTGGAAAGGTTGAGCAACACTTCCCAGACAGCTCTCGTTGATATACTCACGATATTTCTGACCCTGGCAATTGGCGCCAGCATGCCCGCGGAGAATTTCCTGCAGCCACGGACTCTTCTTATTCTTGTCCTGGGTGTCGTTGCGTTTGCAAGTGCAGCCAGCGCCGGCGTGTTGCTCGCCAAGCTGATGAACGTCCTCTCAAAGGAGAAGATCAACCCCATGATTGGCGCGGCAGGGGTATCCGCGGTACCGATGTCTGCACGGGTGGTCCAGATGCTCGGACAGAAGGAGAATCCACGGAACTTCCTGTTGATGCACGCAATGGGACCGAATGTGGCGGGCGCTATTGGTGCAGCAATCGCTGGCGGCGTATTCCTTGGAATACTCGGATAAGATAGCGGAGGCAGGGGCGCTCGTGTCCCCATCACAACTCACCAGGAGGGTGAAACAATGGCAGATACGAACGAAGGATTGAGCAAACTGGAGAAACTGCAACAGAGACGTGCTGCGATAGAAGCACACGGAGGACCCAAGCGTGTCGAGGCTCAGCACGAGAAGGGCAAGCTGACTGCGCGGGAACGCATAGCCCTGCTCGTCGACGAAGGCTCATTCGTGGAGTACGATGCCTTCATGACGACACGCTCGACGTACTACGACCTGGACAAGATGGAGATTCCCGCGGACGGAGTCGTCACCGGTGTCGGAACCGTAAGTGGCAGAAAGGTAGCGATATACGCACAGGACTTCACGGTACTGGGAGGGTCGCTCGGAGAGACTCACGCTCTTAAGATCGCGCGCATGCAGGACCTGGCCCTTCAATCAGGCATTCCCTGCATCGCGCTTCTGGATTCAGGAGGCGCCCGCATTCAGGAGGGAGTCGACGCACTTGACGGGTACGGCCGGATATTCTTCCGGAACTCACGCTCTTCCGGCGTTATCCCCCAGATTTCGGCGATTCTGGGGCCAACAGCGGGCGGGGCCGTCTATTCCCCCGCAATCACCGATTTTATCGTCATGACGCGCAAATCGAGCACTATGTACATCACGGGGCCTGCGGTCGTGAAGAGCGTCCTCTCGGAGGAGGTCACGCACGAACAACTTGGTGGTGGTCTCGTCCATAATCAGAAGAGCGGCGTGGCGCATTTCCTCACCGCCGACGACGAAGAAGCAATAAAGAACGTTCAAGAATTGTTGTCCTACATACCGCAGAGCTACAAAGAGAAGCCGCCTGAGGTCAGTTCGCAGGATCCCGTTACGCGTGAGGATCTTTCGCTCCGCGATATCGTGCCGGAGGACCCGAACAAACCGTACGATATGAGAGAGATAATCTCGAGGGTAATCGACGATGGGCAGTTCCTCGAGGTTCACAAATACTTCGCCCCAAACATCATCGTGGGGTTCGCCCGCATCGGCGGCAAGACAATCGGCATCATCGCCAACCAGGCCAAGTTCATGGCGGGTGTGCTCGATATCAATGCGTCGGACAAGGCGTCGAGATTCATACGCTTCTGCGACTGCTTCAATATACCGCTGCTGACGCTGGTTGATGTTCCGGGATACATGCCTGGAACTACCCAGGAGCACGGTGGAATCATCAGACATGGCGCTAAGCTACTCTACGCCTACTCCGAGGCCACGGTTCCCAAGGTAACCCTCATATTGCGAAAGGCCTATGGCGGGGCATACCTCGGCATGTGCTCAAAGTACCTGGGCGCCGACATGGTGCTTGCCTATCCATCTGCGGAGATCGCCGTCATGGGAGCCAGCGGCGCGGCGGAAATCATCTTTGCGAGGGAAATCAAGAGCGCGGATAACCCCGCCGAGGTTCGTGCAAAAAGAATCGAAGAATACAAGCAATTCTTCTCCAATCCCTACAGGGCAGCGGAGCGCGGTTCAGTCGATGACGTCATAGATCCGAAAGATACCCGGTACAAGCTCGCACGGGCTTTCGATATCCTCGACGGCAAGTGTGAATCACTCCCTGAAAAGAAGCACGGCAATATCCCACTTTGACACAGCGATAGTGACAGGAGGAACAGAAAACATGGCGACAGAAGTGATTACCTCACCCCTCCCTGGCAAGGTTCTGAGTATCAAAGTATCTGCGGGCCAACAGGTCAAGGAGGGCGATCTGCTCTTGACCATCGAAGCCATGAAGATGGAGAACGAGATAGTCGCGACTATGGATGGAACCGTTGCGGAGGTAATGGTCGCGCCCGAGGCCAGCGTGCAGATTGGCGATGGACTGGTCTCGATCGAAGAGGGTTAGGACTGCGCGGGAACGGTGGCCTTGCAGTAGCTACCCCGAAAACGCTATAGTATGCACGTTCGGGCCATTAGCTCAGTCGGCTAGAGCACGGTCCTGATAAGACCGGGGTCTGTGGTTCGAGTCCACAATGGCCCACTTCTCCATTTCCCGTTGCATTCCTTGTTCATTCTTGGACGTCTCTCCGGGTACGAACAGTGGTACCAAGCTACGACCTGTTATCAGCTTCCCACGCTTCACGCGCTGACTGCGTATAACTATCGAACAATGTGCCAGCCAACACATCGATGTCATGCGACAAGCCTGCCTCGAAGTAGCGAAAGTAGCAGTTCTCAGGGGGCGGGGGCTCACTCAAACGCGTCACGAGCCGCTGGCGCAGATTCGGAACCTTGCCTAGTCGCCACAGTCGCTTGCCTTCGGATGTGAGACTGCATATCTCGTAGATTCCCTGACAATCAGGGGCTCCTTCAGCATTCTCACGCGTGAATCTGAGCCATGGTTTGTTGACTCCCATAAGGGCAGCCCTCCTCAACTTCTATGCACGCCTCTTCGTTCTTGGGCCACGTCCCGTCAAGTGGTGTATGAGTGCATCATCACCATCGGCTGATAATCA
>CAZKHH010000031.1:0-20201 GCA_964552485.1 uncultured Dehalococcoidales bacterium
ACGCAGCGACCCTCCTCTTTGCTAGTCTTCCTACACCACTTCCAGGGACTCTACTCGTTCTTGTCGCGCCACGTCTGACCAGGGTCTTTCAACCGGGCTTCCCGACGTCCCAGTGGTGCGGGGAGTCTCCGTTGATAGGCGCGGGTGCTACAACGTTGTAATGCGACTGGACGAAGCTCAATCATTCTCTCGCGTAGCGAAACCACTCAGATGAACCTTCCTGGCCTCTGTCGGGACCCGGCCAGCATAGAGACGTAACGGATGCCAGTACCGACCGCCACGTGACTGTGGCATATAGTATTCTCACAGTCTGCACGCAGTGCCTGCAACAGCCACTTGTGAATACATGTTACGGCATTGAGCGCGTTCCCTCAATGCTTCGGTGTTCCTATCAAGGCGAGGCAGGCACATCCGAACGGCAAACGGGTGGCAGCCAGAAAACTGCCACCCGAAATCATCAAACCGTAGCCGGTGTAGACTTACCGTTTCGTGTACTGTTTGGCCTTGCGTGCACGCCTCAGGCCGGGCTTCTTCCGCTCTTTGACGCGCGGGTCCCGAGTCAGAAAGCCTTCTTTCCGCAGTGTTGGCTTGAGTGCCTCGCTCTCACGGACCAGCGCCCTCGCAATGCCAAGCCGAATCGCTCCTGCCTGGGCGCTGATTCCACCACCAAGCACCTTGACCTCCACACGAAACTTGCCGGCCAACTCCGTGACCTCAAGCGGCGCCTCAATGGTGCGTCGATGCTCGAGACGAGGGAACGCGTCGGTATAAGGTTTCCCATTCACATTGATGCCACCCTCGCCAGCGTACAACCTCACCTGAGCGATTGCGGTCTTTCGTCGTCCGGTACCCCAGACGTATGCTGCATCTGCCATTACCGTTCACCTTCCCTCTGGGCTACCTGACCCTGATGAGGATGCTCTGCTCCAGAGTATACGCGCAGTTTGCGGTACATCGCCCGACCCAGAGCGTTCTTGGGGAGCATGCCCTTCACGGCGTGCTCGATCACTCGACGCGGATCCTTCTTCATGACATCGTCGAGCGTTGGCGCCCGCAACCCACCGGGGTAGCCCGAGTGCCGATAGTATATCTTCTGCGTCCTCTTGTTGCCGGTGACGACTATCTTCGCCGCATTCAGAACAATTACGTAATCACCGGTATCGATATGCCGCGCAAACATTGGCTTGTGTTTTCCGCGAAGGAGCACCGCCGTCCGGGCAGCAATCTCACCGGTGGTCTTTCCAGCTGCGTCGATTACGTGCCACTCCCTCTCAATATCTTTCAGCTTCGGACTATATGTCTGCATCGGCTCATCTCCATGTGCGTTGCTCGTCTTCAGACGGCAAACTGCAGTGGTGTCTCATATGTAATCTTTACCAGGCAAAGTCCCCTGGCCGCAGCGGCCGGACCAGCAGCCCCCCGGCGCGCCTTCAGCACGAGGTCAGCGAACATCTCAACACTGGTTTTGCTCAATCCAACCTGAATCAGCTGTCCTACCGTATTCCGCACCTGATGTCTCAAAAAAGCGTTGGCTGCAATCCAGAACTCAATCATATTATCCCGTGTAAGCAAACGGACTTCATACACCCGTCGTACGCTTGAGCCGGGTTCGTCCAAGGACGTCGCGAATGCAGAAAAATCATGCATCCCTACGAGAAACCGGGCCGCCCTTCGCATCGCCTCGATATCGAGCGTCCGTCCCGTACGAAACGCAACGTGTTCCCATGAAGGAGAGGCGGTCTCTTCGTTCACGATCCTATAGCGATAATGCCGGGCAAGCGCCCTGCGGCGCACATCGAAGTCATCGGCAACCGAACACACGCCCTTCACAGAGACATCATCGGCCAGATAGTAATTCAAACCTCGCACTATCGTCCTTGTATCGAATCGTTCCGGGACCCGGAAACTCACCACCTGACCCAGCGCATGCACACCCGAATCCGTACGGCTCGCGGCGTAGATGCGATTCTTCTCTCCAGTCAGGTTGCTCAGAGCGCGCTCCAACTCCCCCTGGACCGTTCGGGCCGCAGCCTGCAACTGGAACCCGTGGAACAGCGCGCCGTCATACTCGACAAGCGCGGCATACTTCAGAAGCTTCACTATTCAACCAGCTCAAGCTGAGCCATCTCAGCCGCATCGCCGCGGCGCGGACCAAGCTTCACGAGCCGGACATAGCCTCCAGGACGGTTCGCATAGCGACGAGACAAATCGTCAAATACCTTCTTGACCACGCGATCCTGAGTGATAAACCCGGCTGCCTGACGTCTTGAAGCGAGGCTACCGTCCTTGCCGAGCGAAATGATTCGTTCGGCAAGCCCTTTGACTTCCTTTGCCTTGGCAACGGTGGTTACCATTTTCTCGTGGTCGATGAGCTCAGCCACCTGATTTCTGTACATGGCAAGCCGATGCTCTGTCGGCCTGTCCAGTTTTCTCCCTGCAACGCGGTGTCTCACTTGGATTTCCCCTTTGTCTTATCGGGTATTGGGTAGCCCAGACCGCTGAGCAATTCCTCAACCTCAGTCTGTGACTTCTCACCGAAACCGGGCAAAGGCGGGAGCCCTTCCCTAGTCTTCTCAATCAACTGTCCGAGCGTCATGATACCGCCCCTGCGGAGGCTATTGTGTGCACGCGTCGATAGACCGACCTCGGCCAGCGGGGTGTTGTATTGCTCCGGCGAGATAGCAAGTCCCGAGGGCACGCGTGCAAGCTCCTCAGAGGGAGCTTCAACGCCCCTAAACGCAGCAAACTGACGCATGAGGACGTCCGCACCCTGAGTGATGGCTTCCCACGGGGTTATCGTCCCATCGGTCCATACCTCGATAATGAGTCGCTCAGGGCTCCGCTCTTCACCAGGATTGATGGGCTCAACAGCGTAGTTGGCCTTGCGCACCGGGGAAAAGACTGCATCAACGGGTAGTGCACCAACCGGCAGGCCTTCTGCGGAAAGCGCGGGCACGTAACCTCTTCCCAACTCCACATTGAATTCAACGTGCAGTTTCGCCTCAGCAGAATCGAGGGTCGCCAGAACCAGATCAGGGTTGACTACCTCGAAGTCGATCGAACGCTGGATGTCGGCGGCACACACGATGCCCTCGCCCTCAACGTCGAGAAACAGTTTGCCCTCTTGATGCGTTACGGGACGTAGCCTCAGTTCCTTCACATTGAGCAGGAACTCGAGCACGTCTTCCCTGACATGAGGAATCGTTGAGAACTCGTGCTGCACTCCCTCAACCTTCGTCCATGTCACGGCGGCACCGGGAAGTGAACTCAAGAGCACGCGCCTCATGGCATTGCCGAGAGTCACGCCAAACCCGATCTCAAGGGGTTCGGCGGCGAATCGTCCGTATGAGCCTGCAGACTGTACACAGGTTACTGCAGGGATGGATAGCTCACTCACTACTCGTCCTCCCTATCACTACTACCTGGAGTAGTACTCAACGACTGCTTTGCCGCTCAACCTGCTGTCAACATCATCGCTCGTCGGCAGGCTTACAACAGTGGCCTTCATCTGGCCCTCATCCAGGCTCAACCAGGATGGCACATTTCGCGCCTGAACCTGTTCGGCGATGACCTTATAGAGAGCGGTCTTAGAGCTCTGCTGACGCCATGTTATGACGTCACCGGCTTTCACCAGGTAGGATGGGATATCTACACGTTTGTCGTTTACTCGAATATGTCCGTGGCGCACAATCTGCCGCGCCTGCTGACGGGATGTGCCAAAGCCAAGCCTGTACACGACATTGTCGAGGCGCCGCTCCAGCAGTAGCATAATATTATCGCTGGACATACCAGGCAACCGTTCCGCTTCTGAAAAGAAGCGGCGGAACTGAGCCTCGAGTACACCGTATGTGAACCTGACTTTCTGCTTCTCTCTCAACTGCATGCCGCGGTCGGATATCCGGCGCCGCGTCTTGGAACGTCCGCCGGGCGGCACGTTACCCCTTCGTTCAAAAGGGCAATGCACGCTCAAGCACTTATCGCCCTTGAGCATCAGTTTGTCACCGATATAACGGCAAAGAGCACACCGTGGACCAAGATACCGAGCCATCTACACTCTCCTCCTGCCGCGCGGGCGACAACCATCGTGGGGGATAGGGGTGACGTCACGTATACTGGTTACGGCGAGACCGGCACCCTGAAGAGAGCGGATCGCCGCTTCCCTGCCGCTGCCGGGGCCCTTCACGTACACCTCAACACGCCTCATCCCATCATTCAGGGCCTGCCTGGCAGCATCCTGAGCGGACAACTGCGCGGCGTATGGCGTGCCTTTCCTGGAACCTTTGAATCCAGACTTCCCGGAACTTCCCCACGCTATCACATCGCCACCCGGGTCGGTGATGGTGACAACGGTGTTATTGAACGTCGACTGTACGTAGGCCTTGCCCTCGGTTATATTTCGACGTACCCGTTTCTTGGTTCTACCTTTTTGTGCCTTTTTTGCCATTTATTGTTTCACCTAACTACGCTACTTCTTAGCCACTCCACGTCTCTGGCCTCTTCCGGCGACCGTCTTCTTCACGCCACGCCTGGTCCGGGCATTGGTCCGTGTTCGCTGGCCACGTACGGGCAAATTGCGCCTGTGCCTCAATCCACGCACCGTAGCGACATCGATAAGCCGCTTGATGTTGAACTGCACCTCGCGACGCAGATCCCCCTCAATCCTGTAGTCGCGGTCGATAACGCCGCGGATACGAGTGCTCTGCTCCTCCGTCAGGTCTCTGACCTTGACATCGGACGGGACATCCGCAGTTTCCAGAATGTTCTTTGCAGAAGTCGCACCTATGCCGTAGATATACTGCAGGCCGATAACGACATGCTTGTCTCTCGGCAGATCAACACCAGCGATTCGGGCCATGCTTCAACTCCTCAATGATGACGACGCGAGCGCGCCGGACGCTATCCCTGCCTCTGTTTATGGCGGGGATTCTCACACAGCACCCGTACGATGCCTCGCCTGCGAATAATCTTGCACTTGCTACAACGACGCTTAACTGACGAACTGACTTTCATTATTGTTCACCACGCAAACCTTACTATGGTATACGATTGATACGTACGTGTCAAAGCCGACTTACTTGAGGCGGTAGGTGATACGTCCCCGAGTCAGGTCGTAAGGAGACAGCTCCACAAGCACACGGTCTCCGGGCAGTATCTTGATGTAGTGTTTCCTCATCTTGCCGGAAATATGTGCAAGCACCTCATGGCCGTTCGGCAGCTCGACTCTGAACATCGTATTCGGCAGGCATAGGGTTACCTTGCCTTCGACCTCTATCTTCTCTTTCTTTGCCATACCCTTTTACGCGAACACTTCTGGTTCGCCATCGGTAACCGCAATCGTATGCTCGAAATGCGCCGCCAGACTGTTATCCACGGTGCACACGACCCACTTGTCGGGCCCGACCCTTGTCTTCCAGTCGCCGGCAGCCAGCATCGGCTCGATCGCCAACGTCATCCCCGGTCTCAACACAGGCCCTCTACCGCAGGCGAAGTTCGGGACCTGCGGGTCTTCGTGCAACTGTCTGCCGACCCCGTGTCCGGTATATTCACGGATAACTGAGAACCCTTGTGCTTCGGCATATTGTTGAATTGCGGTGCCTATATCGCCAACGTGATTGCCAGGGCAAGCCCGGCCAATACCTTCGCGCAGCGCCTTTCGAGTAGTCTCGATAAGGTGCTTCGCCGTATCCGGGACCTCACCCACCGCAACAGTCACAGCCGCGTCCGAATGAAAGCCCCTGTGATACACACCAAGATCCAGCGATACGATGTCGCCGTTCTTCAGCGCACGCTCACCAGGAATACCGTGGACCACTTCTTCGTTTACCGATACACACACACTCGCAGGAAAACCACCGTACCCTTTGAACGACGCAACCACGGCTCTCACCAGCATCTTCCTCTCAACGAAGTCGTTCAGTTCGCTGGTCTTGATTCCGGCCCTCACCTCCGAGGCCAATTCCGAAAGCATCTCGGCGAGGATGCTGCCGCTCTCGCGCATCGCGTCAAGTTCCTCGCGGGACTTGATTACTATCACTTGCTCCCTGCGCGGAGCAGGTCAAGCATCTCTGCTCCAACCACGTCGATACGCCTATTACCATCGACTCGGATGAGCTTTCCCTGCTCATCATAGTAGTCGACTATCGGCATTGTCTGCGAAAAGAATACCTTGAGTCTCTCCCGCACAGTCTCTTCCTTGTCGTCGGCCCTCTGATACAGCTCTCCTCCACAGGCATCGCATTTCCCGGGCGTTGCTGGGGGAGACGTCACCATATGGTACGGAGTCTGACAATTGCGACATATCCAGCGTCCGCTGAGCCTCCGCACGAGTTCCTCTTCGGGCACATCCATGTAGACAGCCTTATCCAAGTGGCGTCCTTCGGATGCAAGCATCCTGTCGAGAGCCTTGGCCTGGCTGACCGTGCGCGGGAAGCCATCAAACAGAACGCCATTGGCGCAATCCGGCTGACGTATCCGCTCTTTCACCATATCGATGGTTACTTCATCGGGTACGAGCTCGCCCTTATCCATGTATGACTTGGCCATAAGACCAAGCGAAGTCTCCTCTGAAAGCGCCTTTCTGAACAGGTCCCCGGTCGCGACGTGTACGATGCCCAGTTCCTTCGTCAGAACAGAGGCTTGCGTGCCCTTACCGGCTCCCGGGGCTCCAAGCAGTACAATGTTCATAAGTCGCACCTCTCCCTACTTGAGAAATCCATCATATCGCCTCATCGTGAGCTGGGACTCGAGTTGCTTCATAGTATCGAGCGCGACACCCACGGCGATCAGTATCGCAGTGCTCGAAATCGTCAGGACGGTCACTCCAGTCACTAATCGCGCCAGGAAAGGCATGATTGCAACGAAAGCGAGGAAGGTTGCCCCACCAAACGTCAAGCGCCGTATCACCGCATTCAAGTAATCAGCAGTAGATTTCCCGGGGCGAACCCCCGGCACGAATCCGCCTTGCTGTTGGAGTGTGCGAGGCAGGTTCATCTGCTCGAAAATGACCATGGTGTAGAAGAATGTAAACCCGAACACAAGCAGGAAGTAGAAACCCCAGTACAGCAATCCTTCAGGAAGCGCCGCGGCAGGGTCAAAGGCACGATACATGCCATCCCAGAAATTGGGTGCCTGCGGGTTGATGAAGAAACTGGCAATGAGGCGCGGCATCTGCATGATCGCGATAGCAAAAATAAGCGGAATCATGCCGGCAGTGTTCACCCGTAGCGGGATATACGTCGAACCCGACTGGCGATACATCCGGCCACCACGGAACGTGCTGCGCGCATACTGCACCGGGATTCGACGATGGGCTTCGATAAAGACCACGATAAATACGAGGGTCGCGGCGCCTACAATCGCGAAGGCGAGCGTGCCCAGAGGGTTATCCTGGAACGCAACGCCGATGCGCCCCACGGATCCAGCCAACGATGCCACGATGCCGCCGAAGATTATGATGGAGATACCATTGCCGATACCCCGTTCCGTAATACGTTCATCCAACCACACGAGGAACATAGTCCCAGCTGTCATGGAGACCAGAATCGTAGCTGTTGTCAGCGCATCGGGACGAGTGATGACATTCTGGCTGGTCAGAATCGACAGCTGAGAATAGCCCTGCAGTGCCGCCAGCGGCACAGTCAGGAAGTGGGTTATCTGATTGATACGCCGTTGCCCTGCCTCGCCCTGCTGAGAAATCGCCTGCAGGCTGGGAATAACGGGCACCAGAAGCTGCATGATAATGGTCGCTGTAATGTACGGATACACTCCCATAGCGGCCACGCTGAAGTTGCTCATCGCGCCGCCGCTGAACAAGTCGAGCATTCCCAGAAGCGCATTCTGCTCGAAGAACTCGCTCAGAGCCTGGGGGTCGACGCCCGGCAACGGAACATGCACAAGGAACCGGAATGCAACCAGAATGCCGAACGTGAAGAACAACCTTTGCCTGAGGTCAGGCAGCGAGAACGCGTCCCGCATCGCCTGGATGAGCCTGGGCTGGGCTTCCTTCTGTTGCATGCTATATCTTCCTCACGGCGCCGTTGGCGGCAGTAATCTTGGCCTCCGCAGAGGCGGAGAAACGTTGGGCGTGCACTGTGAGGCTTCGGTCAATCTCTCCACGACCGAGCACTTTCGTCGGTTTCGATACGGAGCGGATGAGTCCGGCCTCGCGCATCTCCTTCGGAGTCACGTCCGAGTTTTCCGGAAACACGTTGAGTGCACTGACGTTCACTTCGTTGTACTCGATTCTGAAGATATTCGTGAACCCGCGCTTGCGCGGAAGGCGTTTGATAAGCGGCAACTGTCCGCCCTCGAAACCAAGCCTGACGCCCTTTCCGTGGGCCTTCTGTCCTTTCATGCCGCGACCGGAATATGTGCCGCGGCCACTTCCATCACCCCTGCCTACACGGCGAGATGCATGGCGGGAACCTTCCGCGGATGACAACTCATTCAGCTTCATCTGCGTCCTCCGCTTTCTCGAAATCAGCCTCGCGCTCCTCGACAACGTGTTCGGCCGTTCGCAGAGACGCGAGAGCCAACACAGTTGCACGGGCAACATTGACGCGATTCTGACTTCCAAGTGACTTGCTGACGACATTTCTGATTCCTGCCAGCTCCAGCACAGTTCTCACGGTATTACTTGCAATCATCCCTCGTCCGGGAGCCGCAGGCTTGAGCAGTACCATCGACGCGCCGAATTTGGCAAGCACGTCGTGAGGAATTGTCTCATTGACGACGGGCACTTCTATGAGCTGCTTGCGGCCCATAGCGCTCGCCTTTCGGATTGCCTCCGGCACGCCGGTAGCTTTCGAAAGACCAACGCCAACGTGTCCGTTGCTGTCTCCAACCACCACGAGCGCGCGGAATCGGAGTCTGCGTCCACCCTTAACCACCTTGCTGACGCGATCGATGGTCATCAGTTTTTCCCCAAGCTCCAGCTCGGAAGGTTCGATATGCTCCAACCTCGCAGTTGCCTTCGTGACTGCCTTCATGATTTGATACTTCTCTCCTGTACTCGTGTGCGATATCTAGAAATCGAGCCCTGCTTTACGAGCCGCATCTCCGAGAGTCTTGACTCTTCCGTGATAGCGATAGCCACCCCGGTCGAACACGACTTTCTTGACACCCTGCTCGATAGCCCGTCCAGCCACCGCCATGCCAACACGATCGGCGATCTCGGTCTTGGAAAGGGTCTCGCCGCCGGTAACGTCGGGTTGCTTGGAATTCGCTGAAACGAGCGTGACACCGCGTTCATCGTCGATAATCTGCGCATACACGTGCTTCAGGCTCCTGAACACGGCAAGTCGCGGGCGTTCGCCCGTTCCTCGCACCGTTCTTCGCACACGGCGGTGGCGGAGTTGTCTCATCAGTGCCGGACTCTTCTTAGACATCTCACACTATCCTTTTGTGACCTTACCGGCCTTACCCGGCTTCAGTCGCAGTTTCTCTTCGGCGTACTTAATACCCTTACCTTTATAGTGGTCGCATTTTCTGATCGAGCGGATATTGGCTGCGACCTGCCCGACCACTTCTTTGTCGTACCCCGACACGCGCACCTTGTTGGTGCCCTCAACAGCCACATCGATCCCTTCGGGTACGGTAAAAACGACCGGACGGCTGAAACCCACTTGGAACGTCAAATCATCACCGGTCTTCTGGACGCGATAACCGACGCCTTTCACTTCCAACACGCGTTCAAACCCGCCGCTGACGCCCTGGACCATGTTGGCCAGAAGGGTTCTGGTCAGGCCATGCATGGACCTGTGGATCCTGTCATCGCTCGGTCGCTGAATCGAGAGCGTGCCGTCCTCCTGTCGAATCAGCATGTCACGATTGAACGTCCGCGTCAGCTCGCCACGCGCGCCCTTCACCGTGACCCGGTTGTCATCATTGATGGTCACCTGGACTCCGCCAGGCACCGTTATTGGTGCAAGTCCTATTCGCGACATCGATTGCTCACCCCGTAGTGGTTTCTACCAGACGTAGCACAAGACTTCTCCGCCCAGCTTCCTTCGCCACGCCTCTTTACCAGTCATTAGTCCCTTTGAAGTCGACATGATTGCTATTCCGAGACCCCCGTATACGCGCGGAATCTCAGTCTTACCTGCGTAGACGCGCAAACCTGGCCGGCTCACTCTCTCGAGTCCAAGAACCGCAGGCTGCTTGTCAACATACTTGAGTTGTATGCGAATCATCTGCGCCGGTTTGCCCTTCACGACCTCAAAGTCCCCGATGAAACCTTCGTCCTTGAGGATCCGGGCCAGGGATACTTTCAGGCGGGAATGCGGCACGAGCACACTGTCATGGCCTACCATGACGGCATTCCGTATCCGTGTGAGCATATCGGCGATAGGGTCGTTAGTCATTGTTCACCTTTCCTCACCAGCTCGACTTCCGTACCCCCGGTACCTTGCCATCAGAGGCCAGCTCCCGGAAGCAAATACGGCACAATCCGAACTTACGTATAAATGCCCGTGGTCTTCCGCACAGGTAACAGCGATTGCGCTGTTGTACCGCAAATTTCGGAGGTCGATTGGACTTCGCTATCTTTGACTTTTTCGCCATGCTACTCTCCCCTGAAAGGCATACCCATCAGTTTCAGAAACTCGCGGGCCTGATCATCACGTCTTGCGCTCGTGACAATGGTGACCTGAAGTCCGCGCACCTTTTCAATCTTGTCGTAATCGATCTCCGGAAATACGATCTGTTCCTTAAAGCCCAGACTGTAGTTCCCACGACCGTCAAACGAGTCGGCCGAGATCCCGCGGAAGTCTCGTATACGTGGCAGCACTATCCCCACGAGCCGATCGAAGAAATCGTACATGCGCTTCCCTCGAATCGTCACAGTCATTCCGACGGGCATACCGGCCCGAAGCTTGAACGTAGCTATGGAGCGCTTCGCCTTGGTGGTGATCGGCTTCTGTCCGGTGATAGTAGCAAGGTCGCGTTCAGCCGACTCGAGCGCCTTGGCGTTCTGAATCGCCTCACCGAGGCCAATGCCAACGACTATCTTTTCCATCCGCGGAAGCTCCATCACGTTCTCAATCCCGAGCCGCTTCTTCAGTTCGGGCAGGACTTCCTGTTGGTATCTCTCTTTTGCAGCCAGCATGTTGGTCGTACTCCTCAGTCGATCGCTTCCTCGCATGCCCGGCAAATCCGGACCTTGCGCCCGTCCTCAAGCAGTTTGTGTCCAATTCGTGAGGGTTTCTTGCACTTTGGGCACACGTACATCACGTTTGAAACATGTATCGGAGCCTCAAGCTCGACGATACCGGCCTGGCGAGCAGCTCTGCGAGCTCGCGAATGGCGTTTAATCATATTGAGGCCCTCTACCACTACCCTGTCCTTCTTCGGGAGGGCACGGCGGACCCTACCACGTTTACCTCTGTCCTTCCCGGCAAGGACCTCCACCGTATCATTCTTATGTATCTTCACTTCAGACCACCTCCGGAGCAAGCGAGATAATCTTCGTGTAGTTCTTATCCCGAAGCTCTCGCGCCACTGGACCGAATATCCGGCTGCCCTTCGGGTTATTCTTGTCGCCGAGCACCACAACCGCATTTTCGTCAAAGCGGATATATGCGCCATTAGGGCGACGGAAGGGTCTTGCCTCCCGAACAACCACGGCCTTGATCACCTCGCCCGCCTTGACCGCGCCGTGGGGCATGGCCTGCTTCACCGTAGCGGTGATGACATCGCCCACGTGTGCATACCGGCGCCGGCTACCACCAGGAATGTTGATGCACATCACTTCCTTGGCGCCGCTGTTATCGGCGACTCGAAGCCTCGTATACGTCTGAATCATTGCCCACCTTCTTCTGCGGCCAACAATCCGCCCGTCCTGGACTCCATGCGGTTAACGACACACCAGCGCTTACGAGCCGAAAGCGGTCGGGTCTCAATAAGATCAACCCAGTCGCCGACGCGACACACATTCCCCTCGTCATGGGCCAGGTACTTTTTCTCTCGACGTATCAGTTTCTTGTAGATCGGGTGCCGCCTGTTCGACTCAACAGCCACGACGACCGTCTTGTCCATCTTGTCGCTTACCACTCGTCCTCGTATTGTCTGCTTTCTAGTCATGGCGTTCACCTGATACCCAATTCCCGTTCTCTAAGTACCGTCTTGAGGCGAGCCACATCCCTCCTGACCTTCACGAGCTCCCGATGATTGACGAGCTGCCTGCTCGCAACCCGGATACTCAACTGCAGGAGTTGCTTGTCCGATTCCTCAATCTTGTTACGTATCTCTCCATCAGAGAGCGAGCGTACTTCCTCAGCCTTCAACGTTGCTCCCCTCCCTGGCCACAAAATCAGTCTGGATGGGCAGCTTGTACGAAGCAAGCCTGATGGCGCGTTTCGCGTTCTCCTCGCTGATGCCGGCGAGCTCAAACATCATCCGTCCACGCCTGACAACGGCGACCCAGTGATCAGGTGCGCCTTTGCCTCCACCCTGTCGTGTTTCGGCCGGTTTCTTGGTCACTACCTTGTCGGGGAAGATACGAATCCACATCTTCCCTCCATGCCTGAGGAAGCGAACCATTACGCGCCGCGCCGCCTCGATTTGCCGGGCAGTTATCCACGCATTCTCTTCCGCGCGAAGCCCGTATTCGCCAAACGCCACAGTGGTACCGCTGTGAGCGGAGCCCTGCATCCTGCCGCGATGGGTCTTACGATACTTCACTCGTTTCGGTTGTAGCACTTCGCCTCCTCGCCTCAGGCAGGATGTCACCCTTGTATATCCACACCTTGATGCCTATACGGCCCATGAGTGTGCGTGCCTCGGTGACGCCGTAGTCGACGTCCGCTCGAAGCGTATGAAGTGGCATTCTGCCCTCGTGTACAGTCTGGGAACGGGCAATCTCGGCGCCGCCGAGTCGCCCTGCAACCCTTATCTTGATTCCCTGAGCACCGGCCTGCAATGTTCTGAACGACGCCTGCTTCATCACGCGCCTGTAGGGCACGCGAGCTTCAAGCCGTTCGGCGATGTTAAACGCCACGAGCTGCGCCGATAACTCAGGCTGATCAACCTCTCTAATGGTAAGACGCACCCGTTCTTTAGCAATGCGCTCGAGTTGCTGTCTCAATGCCTCGACATTCTGTCCACCGCGCCCGATAAGAATGCCCGGACGTGCGGAATATGCAGTCACGAAGATCTCGGCGCCTGTGCGCTCGATATCAACCTTCGCGATTCCCCATTCGCGGGCACGGCGCTGAAGGATCTTGCGCAACTCCAGATCCTGGTGGAGCATCTGTGCGTAGCCCTTGTCGACATACCACTTGGCCTGCCAATCTTTGCTGACACCAAGTCGAAATCCAACCGGATGAACTTTCTGACCCACTATTGAGCCTCCTCAACGAGCACGGTGACATGGCTCGACCGCTTCAGGATAGGGCTGATCCGGCCCCTGGACTGGGGGCGGAACCTCTTGAGCGTCCTCGCCTCATCCGCATATATGGCGACGATCCGCAGGCCTGTGGACGGTATCTGGTAGTTGTTTTCAGCGTTGGTAGCCGCAGATTTCACAGCTTTTGCCACTGCGCGCGCTGCCGGACTCGGCATGAAGCTGAGCGTAACGAGCGCTTCGTCCACATCCTTGCCACGCACCAGGTCAACTACGCGCCGCACTTTGCGGGCCGGTATACCAATATCCTTCGCGACCACTTTTACTTTCATCTGGACAACCTACCGTTTCCTGCTCTTCGCCACATGTCCACGGAACGTGTACGTTGGCACGAACTCTCCGAGCTTGTGGCCGACCATGTTTTCGGTGATGTATATGGGCACATGCCGACGGCCGTTATGAACGGCGATGTTGTGCCCGATCATGGATGGCAGCACCGTCGACGCACGCGCCCAGGTCCGTATTATCGTCTTTTCGCCCGATCTATTGAGGGCATCGATCTTCTTCTCCAGTTTGGGATGACAGTACGGTCCCTTTTTCAACGATCTTGACATGTTACTTTCTCCGTCTCACTATGAAGCGGTCCGACTGAGCCCTCTTGTTGCGGGTCTTAAATCCCAGGGCCGGCTTGCCCCATGGCGTCTTGGGAGGCATGCCTAGTGGAGCACGCCCTTCACCTCCACCATGTGGGTGATCGCGAGGCGTCATAGCGGAACCCCTCACAACCGGTCGCCTGCCCTGCCATCGCGTCGCGCCAGCTTTGCCCAGCTTCACATTCTTGTGATCAACGTTTCCGAGTTGGCCAACGGTCGCCGAACACTCCGCGTGAAACTTCCGCAACTCGGACGATGGCAGTTTCACCAGCACATAGGTGCCTTCTTTACTCATAAGCTGCGCCGACGCACCGGCGCTGTGCACAATCTGTCCACCCTTCCCGGGGACCATCTCGAGGTTGTGCACCTCGGTACCCACCGGGATAGACGCGAGTGGCAAGGCATTGCCCGGTCTTATCGGCACTTCGCGACCCGCCACAACCGTATCGCCTTTGTGCAGGCCGAGCGGGGACAATATGTAACGCTTGTCTCCGTCACGGTAACTGATGAGTGCTATCCTCGCTGAGCGATTCGGGTCATACTCAATACTCACAACGCGCCCCGGAACATCGGACTTGTTCCGCTTGAAATCGATGACGCGAAGCTTTCGTTTGCTGCCACCCCCACGGTGTCTAACGGTCACAACACCACGGTTATTGCGCCCTCCATGCTTTTTCACCGGTGCAAGCAACGATTTGTGCGGGGTGCTTCTGGTGATTTCCTCCGATACGACCGCAACCTTGCCGCGTCGTCCCGGTGATGTCGGTTTAAATGTCTTCAGTGCCATGGATACATCCTCTGGTGAATACTGGACTCTCGTTATGAACTAGCCGTGGCGTCGCTGCCACCTTGTCTTCTTCAACAGCTTGCGGTGCTGATGTTTGCGAATCTTCTTCTTGCGCCACTTGAGTACTGAACCCATTACACACCCTCGAAGTACGTGATTTTGTCTCCGGCCTTCAATTTCACTATCGCCTTCTTCCACGGCGAGGTCGGTATCTCTCGCCTGCCACGTCGCCTCATCTTGCCAGGCACAGTGAGCACGTTCACATCGATTACATGAACATCAAAGGCCTTCTCAACTGCGTTCTTGACCTGTATTTTGTTAGCCGTCCGCGCGACCTCAAACACATACGTGTCCTGCATTTGAAGGTCGGTCGCCTTTTCGGTAATCAAGGGACGACGGATGATGTCATGCAGATTCATCGTTGCTCCCCTCGCTCCCCCAGATTGCCTCCATTTTGCGGAGTGCGGAGACGGTTGTTATGAGCTTGCCTGTCGTCATCACATCGAGTGTGTTTAGCGTCGCACACGGACGCACCCTTGCGCCCTGTATATTGCGCGCCGACAGAGCCAGTACCGATTGAGGCTCCGGCGTAACGATGAGAGCGGATCCGGGTTGTCCGGCGCTACTCAGCAGCGCAACGATATCCTTGGTACGAGGCCGCTCTGCAGGCAGATCCTCCACCACCCACACGTCGCCCTCACGTGCCTTCATCGACAACGCGCACCTGAATGCAAGGCGTTTCATCTTGCGGGGCAATCGCTGCCGGTACGACCGGGGTGACGGCCCGAACACAATACCTCCTCCGCGCACCAGGGGCGACTTGATGCTGCCGCGCCGTGCCCGCCCGGTACCCTTCTGCGAGAACAACTTGCGGGTGCTGCCAACGATCTCGCTCCTCGTCTTTGTGGACGCAGTACCCTGGCGCCGGTTTGCCAGCAGGCAGACAACCGCCTGGTGGACGACAGCCTCGCGGAAAGGGACATCGAACACTCCATCCTGGAGTTCGACATCGCCTACGACTTCACCTTTAAGATTGTGGACGTCGATCTTCACCTTAGTTACCCACCTTCTCGACTATGACCACTTCACCATTGGCTCCGGGAACCGCTCCGCGAACGAACAGTATGTCGCGCTCGTGATCAACCATCTCAACCCTGAGATTCAGCGCAGTGATCCTCTTGGAGCCCATATGGCCTGCCATCTTCTTGCCTTTGAGCACCCGCCCGGGAAACGTACCTCCACCAACCGAACCAGGGGCGCGATGACGATCAGACTGACCGTGAGTCTTTGGACCGCCACTGAAATGGTGGCGTCTCACGCCGCCCGCGAATCCGCGACCCTTTGACCGGCCCGTGACCTTGACCATATCGCCTTCACTCAGCATGGTCACGTCGATCCGGTCGCCCAGCGATGCTTCGCCTGCCGACCGGAACTCGTGGAGTACAGGAAAGGTCCCGAGCTCCTTGAGGTGGCCCTTCTGGGCTTTGGTGAGCCGCTTGGATTCACCGAACCCCAACTGCACTGCCTCATAGCCGTCATGTGCGGTCGTTTTAATCTGTGTCACGGTGCACGGACCCGCCTGAATGGCAGTAGCCGGTACACAGTCGCCGTTCTCGAGGAACAGCTGAGTCATTCCTATCTTTTTGCCGATGATGCCCTGCACGGGATGCTCCTCGTAAGTCTTACAACTTGATATCGATCTCGACGCCGGAAGCAACGTTGATCTGTGTCAACGCGTCAATCGCTTTCGACGTAGGCTGCTGAATGTCAATGAGACGCTTATGTGTCCTGATTTCGAACTGTTCACGTGAGTCTTTGTCGATATTGGGAGACCTTGTCACACAATACTTCTCAATCCGAGTTGGCAACGGGACAGGTCCAACGACAATGCCCCCGGCGCTCTCGACCGCCTCGACGATCTGTCGCACGGCCTGGTCCACAAGACGATGGTCGAACCCCTTGACCTTCACACGCACTTTGTCACTGTTCATCTGGATTTTCCCCTGCTATACCTTTCCTAGAGTCCCTTGGTTATCTGCTCAGCAACAGATGCCGGGACCTGTTCGTACCTCGAGAATTCCATCGTATGAGTCACGCGACCCTGGCTGAGAGACCGAAGGGCCGTTGCGATGCCGAACGTTTCGCCAAGAGGTATGTGGCATCCGACAACCGTAGAATCAGCCTGTGTATCGATACGTTCGATACGGGCCCTCCGTGCATTCAAGTCGCCTATGATGTCGCCCGTGAACTGCGACGGGCTTGTGATTTCCATCTTCATGACTGGCTCCAGAAGTACCGGCTTACCCTTGGGCAGGCCAGACTTGACGGCCATTGAACTCGCAACCTTGAAGGCCAGCTCCGACGAGTCTACATCGTGATAGCTGCCATCGAACGCGGTGACGATCGTATCCACCACCGGATAGCCCGCCGGACCACCTGTTTCGACGGCTTCCCGCGCGCCACTCGCTATCGCCGGGATGAACTCCCTCGGCACCACACCACCCTTTATGGCATCGACGAACTTGAACCCACTTCCGCGCTCTGCCGGTTCAATCCTCAACCAGACGTGACCGTACTGGCCTCGGCCGCCTGTCTGCCTGACGAATCGCCCTTCAGACTCAACGGTGCGGGTGATCGCCTCACGATACGCCACGCGTGGCTTGCCGACGTTAACCTTGATGCCGAATTCCCGGGCCATGCGATCAACCATGACCTCAAGATGAAGCTCACCCATTCCCTGAATCAGTGCCTGCCCGGTTTCACGGTCCTGTCGAACCTTGAAGCTGGGGTCTTCGTCAGATAGCTTGCCCAGGACATCCTCGAGTTTTTCGGAGTCAGCCTTGGAGCGCGGCTCGATCGCCATAGCCAACACAGGCTCGGCGAACCGGATAGTCTCGAACACCAGCGGACGTTCGGAACTGCAAAGCGTGTCCCCCGTTGAAGTACCACGGAGTCCGACGGCCGCGACGATGCTGCCGGCATCAGCTTCCTGCACTTCCTCGCGGCGGTTGGCGTGCATCAAGTACAGTCGACCGATACGCTCTTTCTTCGTCTTACCCGTGTTGAGCACCTGAGTACCCGTGACCATCCGACCGGAATAGATGCGCAAATACGTAAGCCGGCCCATAAACGGGTCGGACACAATCTTGAACGCGAGAGATGCAAGTGGTTCCGCATCCTCCGCGTGGCAAAGAATCTCATTCTCGCCGGATGCGTCCCGGGCAACGGCCGGCGGCACGTCGAGGGGAGAAGGCAGGTACTGTACGATGGCATCCAACAGCGGACGAACGCCCCTGCCTTTCAGCGCGCTACCGCACAGAACGGGCACTATGCAGTTAGCTGCTGTCAGGCGTCTTAAAGACGCCCTGATCATCTCATTTGAAATCTGGTCGCCGTCCAGATACGGCACTAGAATCGCGTCGTCCTGCTCGGCAAGCTTCTCAACGAGCTCGTGGCGATATTTCGAAACCAACTCATGCTCCGACTCGGGAATCTCACCGACCGTCGGCGGCAACAGAGGATCATCTTCAAATGTAATGGCCTTTTCTTCGACGAGGTCGATAACTCCCCGGAAGGAAGCTTCTGCTCCAAGAGGCACCTGAATCGGCACGGGTCGCGCATTCAGTCTCGACTCAATCGTCGATACCGTCCGGAAGAAGTCTGCGCCGACGCGGTCCATCTTATTGACGAAGCAGATCTTAGCGACGTGATATCTGTCTGCCTGCCGCCAGACCATCTCTGACTGCGCTTCGACACCAGCCACCGCATCGAGAACAACGACGCCTCCGTCAAGAACGCGAAGGCTACGCTCCACCTCGGCCGTAAAATCAACATGTCCCGGAGTATCGATAATATTGATGCGATGGTCTTTCCACTCACAGGTCGTCGCGGCCGACGTGATTGTGATGCCGCGCTCGCGTTCCTGATCCATCCAGTCCATGACAGCCGTGCCTTCATCGACACCGCCAATCTTGTATGTCCGGCCGGTGAAATGCAGTATGCGCTCGGTCACCGTCGTCTTACCGGCATCGATGTGCGCGATAATGCCGATGTTGCGAATCCTCTCCAGCGCAAATGTGCGTTCCATCGACCTATCCTTGGACTGAATAACTGCGGTTTGGCTCATATCACCAGCGATAATGGACGAATGCCTTATTGGCGTCTGCCATCCTGTGAATCTCTTCTCGCCTGCGAACGGCGGCGCCGCGCCCCTGAGTCGCATCCACCAATTCCGCCGCCAGCTTCTCCTGCATGGACTTACCGCTCCGCGTACGGGCAGCTACGATGAGCCACCTCATTGCCAGGGCGCGGCCGACCTTCTTGTCGACCTCCATGGGCACCTGATAGGTAGCCCCCCCGACTCGTCGAGGCTTCACCCTGATAAGCGGAGTCGCACTCTCCACAGCCTTCGTGAGCACCTCAACCGGCTCGACTTTGGCCTGCTCGGCAGCAATCTCCATCGCGCCATAGACGACACGCTCGGCTGTCGACTTTTTCCCCTTCAACATAATACGGTTGATAAATTTCGATACGTCGGGACTGCCGTACTTGGCATCCGGTGGTATCGCGCGTTTCTGTACTCGTTTAGCTTTTCGGGGCATATCCTTACCTCGCTCCTACTACTGCGGGCGCTTTGCGCCGTAGAGGCTCCTACCTTGCTTTCGATTAGAGACACCCTCGGTGTCGAGGACGCCCCGTACGATGTGGTAACGGATACCGGGAAGATCTTTCACTCTGCCACCCCGAATGAGTACCACGGAGTGTTCCTGCAAGTTGTGACCCTCGCCGGGAATATATGCATTAACCTCGAACCCGTTGGTCAACCGCACTCGCGCTATCTTTCGCAACGCCGAGTTCGGCTTCTTGGGAGTAACAGTCTTGACCTGTACGCAGACGCCACGCTTGAACGGAGAACCCTTGGTCCAGACCTGCCTGGTCCGTGATGCGTCCTGTATGTAATGCAATGCAGGCGCCTTCGTCTTGGAGACCAGTTTCTTCCTGCCCTTTCTCACGAGTTGATTGATGGTTGGCATACGTACCGCACCTTCCTTGAATATGCTGGGCAATCAAAAGAGCCAGCTAAAGACTCTGCGGGTCCTCTCCACAGGATCCCCGAGCCTATCTAGCAGGCTCCGATTGGCTTTAGGAGAGAGAAGCCTTGTGGCTGACTCCGACGGAACACTTTAGCACTCGCAACGCGCGTTGTCAAAACCTACGAACACGTGGCTCCACACTCCCAAGTATGAACGGGGATGAAGTCAAAGTACCTGCGTCCCGCTCCATATCTGGCAATCTAGAATAGCATGTGCGCTCACTCATTCTATCACGGTGCCGCAGGAATCGATGTCGATGAAGGTGAGGAGAAGAGCGAGCATTTGACACGAGTGCAGGTGGAATGCCGCACGCAGGAGGTTCGATGCCT
>CAZKHH010000032.1:0-14310 GCA_964552485.1 uncultured Dehalococcoidales bacterium
TGACTGGAGTTCCAACGTGTGCTCTTCCGATCTATTAAAGCCATCCTTGTCGTTGACAATACGGCCCTCGGGCCGGCGATAGGCGGAGTGAGAATGGCCCCTGATGTGACGACGCGGGAGGTGTTCAGGCTTGGTCGGGCGATGACCCTTAAGAACTCCATGGCTGGAATTCCGTACGGGGGAGGGAAGGCCGGAATCCGGGGCGATCCCGACATCGAGAACAAGGACGAGGTGGTACGGTCGTTTGCCGCCATGCTGGCGCCTCACTCCGACTACATACCCGGACCTGACATGGGCACGGATGAGCACTGCATGGCGATTATCCAGGACCAGATCGGCAGGGCCATAGGGCTTCACAGGGAGTTCGGCGGCATACCTCTTGATGAGGTGGGAGTTACCGGCTATGGCGTAGTTGAAGCGGCTGAT
Source organism: uncultured Dehalococcoidales bacterium (assembly GCA_964552485.1). Classification (GTDB taxonomy): domain Bacteria; phylum Chloroflexota; class Dehalococcoidia; order GIF9; family AB-539-J10; genus SKVJ01. The sequence continues at coordinate 427 of CAZKHH010000032.1, forward strand.
GCGGCAGCGGAGACCCGGGGGAAGAGCCTCAAGGACGCAACGGTGGCTATAGAAGGGTTCGGGGCCGTTGGACAGGCGTGTTTCAAGGCCATGGCGAGCAAGGGAGCAAGGGTAGTCGCCGTATGTGACATTCACGGTGGTGTGTATGACGTCGACGGACTTGATTATGACGCGCTGGTTGTGCGAAACCAGCAAACCGGGCTTCCCGAAAAGACATGGAATCGAGAATATGGTCGCGGGTGTGCAATCACGGACCTGGAGCTGTTTGCGCTCGATGTCGATGTGCTTATTCCTGGTGCACGGCCCGATGTCATCACGATGTCGAATGCCGACAGTGTAAGGGCCTCACTCGTGGTGGAAGGAGCGAATATACCGGCGAGTTTCGAAGCTGAGGAGTATCTCTCGAGCAAGGGCGTCCTGGTGGTGCCCGACTTCGTGGCGAATGCAGGAGGAGTAATTGCAGGCTCTGTGGAGATGCGCCGGGGAACAGTGGAGGAAAGCTTTAAGGCAGCGAAGACACTGATACGGAAAAACGTGCAAGAGGTCCTTGAACTGAGTGTATCCGAAGGGCTGACACCGAGGGTGGCTGCCGAGAGAATCGCGAGGAGCCGCGTGATGACGGCCATGCGGGATAAGGGGAGGCTGTAGAGCGGGAAGTCGTCTCAGATGGTATCAGGTATTGACAACTGGAATCGACGATGACTTAATACCTGCATACCTGCAGTATGTATCTGCACGATTTCGCCTTCGCTCAGGGGAAATGATGTGAACAGGGGTAGTGTTCTTGCAGAGCGTCCTCGTTCCCGGCGGAATGCCGGGGGCTTACTCTGGTTCGTGTTCGAAAGCCTCACGGAGAAGAACTTCCTTTCCATAGAATACGTGTTGTCCGGCAGTTGTCTCGTCTCTTGAGACAAAGGTCGAACTGGCGGACGAGAGCAGAGTCTGAGCATAAGAAGGAGGTGAACCATTGGCTGAAGCGATGAGGGAACGTTGGGGTAACCGCAGCTTCTTCATCTTCGCCGCACTCGGTTCGGCGATCGGACTGGGTAATCTGTGGCGATTCCCCTATCTCACCTATGCCAACGGCGGCGGCGCATTCCTGGTTGCATGGATCGTGGGCCTGCTGCTGCTGGGTATCCCGTGGCTTATTCTTGAATACGGCATGGGCAAGTACTTCAACTCGAGCTCCCCGGGCGTGTTTGAAGGCATCGGGAAGAAATGGGAATGGTTGGGTTGGTGGCCCGTGTGGGTCGCATTCCTGATCGTGACCTACTACGCCGTTGTGATGGCGTGGGCACTGCGTTACGTCGTGTCCGCGGCGACTGTTGCCTGGGGCATGGGACAGGCAGGCGCTGAAGGCGCCGCAGACTACTATTTCGGGACCGTCCTGGAGCTTTCGGGTGGTCCGGGAGAGATCGGCACGCCTGTGCTGGGATTGCTTATCGGTCTTGCCGTAGTCTGGGCACTGATTTACCTGGTTGTAAATCGCGGAGCCGTATCCATCGGCCCGGTGTCCAAGTGGGTGATGATTATCTCGTGGACATTCCTGGCTATACTGGTTGTCCGGGGTCTCACCCTTGGTGGAGCCACCGATGGATTGAATTACTACCTCTCCACTGACTGGAGCATGCTCGCCAACGGAGACGTTTGGTTCGCGGCATTCAGCCAGATAGCGTTCACCCTGTCAGTGGGCATGGCCGGAATGTACGCGTACGGCAGCTTCATTAAGGGACGCGGTGATGTGAACAACAACGCGTACATCACCGGGTTCGGTAACTGCGCCACAAGCTTCTTTGCCGGGTTCGCCGTGTTCAGCGTCGTGGGATTCCTCATGCAGACGCTGAATGTCCCCCTTGAGGAAGTGAGCGCCCAAAGCGTGGGTCTTGCCTTTATCACGTGGCCGGTAGCGATATCGATGTTGCCCGGTGCCAACGCTTTCTTTGGCGTCATCTTCTTCCTGTGCCTGTTCCTACTGGGACTTTCCTCGGCGTACTTCCTGGCGTACGGCGGTGTGATGTCCCCCCTAATGGACAAGTTTGGCTGGAGCAGGCGCAAGACGGTATCCGGAGTATGTCTTGTCGGGTTCCTCATCGGAATCCTGTTCACTACGAACGGCGGTCTGTACTGGGGCCCGGACATACTTGACAGAGCAGTCGCATTCTACGGATTGCTCTTGACCGGCGCGATTGGGAGTCTTGTGGTAGGCTGGGTATTCCCCGCCAGCAGGTTGAGGGAGTTCGTCAATGAGACGTCTGATTTCCGCATCGGCCCCTGGTTCGACCTGGTGCTTAAGGTCATCCTTCCTGCCGCCCTTCTTTTCGTCCTTGTGTACGGCGGGTTCATGAATGACATTCCGAATTCGTATGCAGGCTATCCGCGCTGGGCGAGCAATGCCATTTGGGGCGTTCTCGTTGTGACACTTATACTCAGTTTCGTGCTCGGGTCCATGAAGACTCGTGGCCGATCCGAAAAGTAGGAGGTGAAGGACCAATGGCAACAGATGCTATGGTCGCCGCAGTAATCATGTGGGCTGTGTTCATCGGTGGCCTTTCGTGGTGCTTCGCCAAGTGGCGTGGCGGTGGCAACCGGTGGGAGGAATAGACCACAAAGACACACGGACACTGTGACGGGACCGGGGTAGGCAGCAGTCCTGCGGCCTACCCCGTTTTCCGTGTAGTGCGACGTCGCACGAAGGAAGGAGGAACGCCCATGGGGAAGGTAAGAGTGCTCAACGCAGCAGATGTGGCACGGGCCATCGGCATGGATGAAGTGCTTGCGCTGGTGGAAAAGGCGTTTGTCGAACGCGGCGCAGGGCGGGTCCAGATGCCTCCCAAGAGCTACCTGTTCTTCAAGGAGTACGGTGGCGATCTGCGGGTGATGCCGTCGTTTCTCGAAAGCCTCGGGCAGGCAGGCGTCAAACTGGTGAACGTTCATCCCGAAAACCCGGAAGTTCATGGCCTGCCGACCGTGATGGCAACCATCGTGCTCGTTAACCCGCAGACCGGTGAACCTCTGTGCATCATGGACGGTACCGATATCACTGCGATGAGAACGGCCGCAGCTTCAGGTGTCGCTACCAGGTATCTTGCCCGCCTTGGCTCCACTACACTGGGTCTTATCGGTGCCGGCTATCAGTCGCTGTATCAACTGGATGCCATATCCCGTGTGATACCGCTCGAGCGGATTAGCATCTACGATGTCATCAGGGAAAAGGCCGACAATCTGGCCCACATGGCGGCAAAAAGGCTTGGCCTCGATGTCGATGCGTGTGCAACAGCGGCCGAGGCAGTGAAAGGAAAGGACATAGTGGTCACTGTGACTCCGAGCACCCGACCCGTTGTTGAGGACGAATGGGTGAGCGACGGCATGCACTTCAACTGTGTGGGAGCCGATGCTCCCGGCAAGCAGGAGCTTCAGCCGACGATCCTGGCTCGCGCCCGCATCGTCATTGACGATTGGGAGCAGGCAAGTCACAGCGGGGAGATCAATGTGCCTGTCAGCCAGGGTCTGCTATCCCGCTCTGGCATCGCAGCCGAGATAGGAGAGGTGGTCGCTGGCATCAAGGAAGGGCGTACATCGGAGAGCGAAATCACGGTGTTTGACACCACCGGTCTTGCCATCCAGGACGTTATTTGTGCGTGGAAAGCGTACGAAGTGTCCATCGAAAGCGACCTGGGTATTGAGATCGATAGTTTGTTCGGCGGCAGCCCGCAGCGGTAATCCGGGTTCAAATGACCCGGCGAATCGCTGATGGTAGAATGTAACTACGGATGCCGCCCCTCGTGTTTCGTCTCATCGACGCCAATCTGAACCGCGCCTCCGAAGGACTGCGCGTCCTTGAGGACGTTGCCCGATTTGTGCTCAATGACCAGACACGCAGCCTGGAATGCAAGAGTGCGCGTCATTATCTTGCACGACTCGCTATGAAGGATGACCTCCGGCTGTTAACGGAGCGGGATTCCACCAGCGACGTGGGCAGAGAAGCGCCGACGGCCGCTGGAGAGGATGCACGCGACCTCGTGTCTGTTGTGCGTGCCAACGCGAAGCGTGCTGAGGAATCCTTGCGGGTGATTGAAGAACTCTCGCGCGGTGGGACGGAAGGCATCGATTTCGACGCAGCACAGATAGAACGTATCCGCTATAGCACATACGAACTGGAAAAGCGTATTGCCGCTGGTCTGGTGCGGGCTGACACTATCGAGCGGGTTCGGGGGCTCTATGCGATCATCGACAGGCAGGTAATACGGGGGCGCGACCCCTGTCAGGTCGCGCGCGAAGCGATAGACGGCGGCGCTAGTGTCATTCAGCAGCGTGACAAACTCAGCGAGCGGAGGGACTCGTATCGCGACGCAGTCGCTCTCTGTAAACTATGCCGCGAGCGTGGCGTACTCTTTGTTGTTAATGACGCTGTGGACATCGCGGTCGCTGTAGATGCCCCCGCCGTCCATGTCGGGCAGAATGATTTTCCGCTGGAGGCTGTGCGAAAGATCGTCCCTATGACTACAATCGTGGGAGTGTCGTGCCATAGCTTGGATGATGTCGAGAGGGCGCTTGGCGAAGGCGCCGACTACATAGCGGTTGGGTCTGTGTATCCGACATCTCAGAAGGACAATGCTGTAGTGGTGGGACTCGACCTGCTGCACCGGGCAAGAAAGCGTACAGGCAATACTCCCCTTGTCGCGATTGGAGGCATCGACAGAAACACAATCGCCGATGTTATGACTGCCGGAGCCGATGCTGTTGCAGTTGTCAGCGCGGTTGCCGGGCAGGACGACGTTACCGGGGCCGCACGCGAGTTGTGTAGTGCGATGGGTCTGCAGGAAAGGAATCATAATCCGTGATGAGTGAAGACATCCTCGAAAGGATTGCGGGCAAAGCACACGAGTATTTCTCGGTGCAGAACCGGGCACGGGAGCGAGCGCTGCCATTGTGCAGGCAGATGATACAGAACAGCAGTAAGGCAATACGTTCGGCTCACAGGGGACAGCGGGAAGAAGCAGCGCGACTTCTCGGTGCCAACGCGACACTGAACTCGGAGTTGCTTCAGTCCGTGGAAGACAGCGAGGAGATACGACAGGCAGGCTTCGTGCATGATGCGCAGAAGGAGTACGCCGAGGCATGCCTGACCGTTGCTATCATTCATGATGAGCGGATGCCGGGACCGGACGAGTTGGACGTTGCCGTTCCGGCTTATCTGAATGGCCTGGGAGAGGTGGTCGGCGAGTTGAGACGGTTTATACTGGACAGCCTGAGGCGCCGCGATACGTCTCGATGTGAGGCTCTCCTGGACACGATGGATGAGATATATGGCATCCTCATGGGTATGGACTACCCTGATGTAGTTACGCACGGTCTGAGGCGCAATTCCGACGCAGCACGCGGGCTCATTGAGAGAACCAGGGGAGATCTGACAAATGCGTTGCGGCAGGAGGCGCTCGAGGCCCGGCTGGCCGAATTCGAAGGGCGGCTCGGTTGACAAATACAACCAGTCTCCCTAAAGTGTACGAGCGAAATGACCCGATTCTTGTAGTCGGAACAGGGCGCTCCGGTCGATGAGGCGCCTTTTTTCATGTCAGAAGGAGGTTTGTCACTATGAACCTGATGTGGATTAGCGTGATTGTCGGCGCCATAGGCGTCCTCACCGTCGCGTACTTTTCCCGGTTCGTGTTGGCCCAGGACGAGGGCTCACAGGCTATCAGGGAGACGTCAGCGGCGATTCGCGAGGGAGCTCAGGCCTTCCTCAGGCGCGAGTATAAGACACTGGCAATAGTCGTTGTGATTGTCGCCATAATACTCGCAATCGTTCCCAGCCTGGGCTGGAGGGTGGCCGCGGCGTTTGTATTCGGCGCTGTGTCGTCGATGGCCGCCGGTTACGCAGGCATGAACATGGCCACTCGAGCCAACGGCCGAACGTGTGCAGCAGCCCAGAAGGGCCTCAACAGCGGCCTGCGGGTCGCCTTCCGGGGCGGCGCTGTAATGGGACTGACCGTTGTCAGCATCGGCATCCTCGGTTTGAGCCTGTTGTACTTTCTGTGGCACACCCAGCCATTCTTCCTGGCGGTGATCCCCGCCTATGGAACCGGCGCGTCGCTGGTTGCTCTTTTTGCCAGGGTTGGCGGGGGCATATTTACAAAAGGAGCAGATGCGGGCTCCGACATGGTGGGCAAAATCGAGGCCGGCATTCCCGAAGATGACCCGCGCAATGCCGCTGTGGTTGCCGACAATGTTGGAGATAACGTGGGCGATGTCGCAGGCATGGGCGCGGACCTGTTCGAGTCGTACGTGGAATCGATAATTGCCACCATGACGCTCGGTGTTGTCGTCGTTGCCACCGGCGTCGTCGGCGACGATGAAACCTCGTGGCTCATCCCGATGCTTATCGCGGCGGGAGGACTCGTTGCCTCAATCATCGGCTGCTTCATGGTCAGAGTCGGCGAGACTGTGGAAATGGGCAAGCTGCTTGCAGCGTTGCGCAGAGGAACACTGACTGCGTCGATCCTGACTGCCGTGTTCGCCTTCATCATCATCTACACACTGGATGCAAGCCTCAACCTGTTCTGGGCTATGCTCGCCGGGCTGGTGGCAGGAGTCCTTCTTGGTGAGAGTACGAGCTACTTCACTTCCTATGAATTCAAACCAACTCAAGATATCGCGCATGCTTCAGAGTCAGGTGCAGGCGCAACGATTATCCAGGGCTTCGCGGTAGGCATGCTGAGCACGTGGCCCGCGGTACTGCTGATTGCAGGCGCCATTCTTGCCGCCTTCTACTTCGGCAGTTTCTACGGTGTTGCGCTCGCGGCTGCCGGAATGCTTTCGACGTTGGGCGTCACTCTCGCGACTGACGCATATGGCCCGGTCGCTGATAATGCAGGTGGCATAACCACCATGGTGGGTCTGCCGGAGGACGTCCGCGAGCGGACAGACGCGCTCGATTCGCTCGGAAACACCACGGCAGCCACAGGGAAAGGTTTTGCCATCGGCGCCGCCACGCTGAACTCCCTCGGTCTCATTCTCTCGTTTGCAATTGCGACCGAGATCGTGACACTCCAGGGCGGTATGATCGTGACCTCGGACACAGGCGCACTCAGCCTTTTGAGTGCTCCCGTCCTTATCGGCGTGCTGCTTGGCGCCCTTCTTCCTCCTGTCTTCTGTGCCATGACGATGAAATCGGTCGGTACCACGACCGAGGCAATCATCTCCGAGGTGCGTCGACAGTGGCGAGAGAAGCCGGGCATCATGAACGGCACGGAGAAACCCGACTACGCCCAGGCGGTCGACATCTGCACAAAGGAATCGCTGAAAGAGATGCTGGTTCCGTCGATAATGGCGATACTCGCCCCCGTCGTAGTGGGAATTGTTCTTGGCAAGTACGCGCTGGCTGGATTCCTCGTTGGAGCGGTCGCGATGGGATTCATCCTTGCCATCATCCTCAACAATGCGGGTGGTGCATGGGACAACGCCAAGAAATGGGTTGAATCGGGCAAATTCGGCGGCAAAGGCTCCGAGGCCCACAAGGCTGCGGTGGTTGGCGACACAGCTGGCGACCCGATGAAAGACACAGCCGGCCCCTCGCTGAACATCATGCTCAAGCTGATGTCGGTCATCTCCCTTATGCTCGCTCCAGTACTTATTGGCTTCACAGGACTGTTCTAAGCAGCCATGGCGTGAGATGCCTGCTGCCGGGCCCCTGGGAACAGGGGCCCGGCAGTTCTTTGCCGCACCTCTTCACCCAGCGCTCCGGCACGTTTGGGGCCCGTAGGAACCGATGCTACAATCATGCGGTCAATAATGGCCGACTCAATCATCGTCAGGGGCGCTCGCGAACACAACCTCAAGAACATCGACGTTGTCATACCCCGTGGCAAACTCGTAGTCGTCACAGGTGTGTCCGGGTCCGGGAAGAGCTCACTTGCCTTCGACACGATCTATGCCGAAGGGCAGCGACGGTATGTCGAGTCGCTCTCTGCGTACGCGCGGCAGTTCCTCGGACAGATGCAGAAGCCGGACGTGGACTATATCGAAGGTCTGAGCCCGGCGATTTCGATCGACCAGAAAGGACCCGGCCACAATCCCAGGTCCACGGTCGGCACTGTCACGGAGATCTACGATTACCTTCGACTGCTCTTCGCGCGCATCGGTCACCCCCACTGTCCTGAATGTGGCCGGGAGATTCAGCAACAGACTGTTCAGCAGATTGTCGATGCCGTGACGTCACTACCCGCGGGGACGCGAATCATGGTTCTCGCTCCCCTTGTGCGAGACAGAAAAGGAGAGCACCAGCAGATATTCCAGGACTTGAGGAAGTCAGGCTTTGTTCGCGCGCGGGTCGATGGAGAGATTCGCGACCTGTCTGAAACGTTCGACCTGGAGAAGAATCGCAAACACACGATAGAAGCAGTTGTCGACCGGCTGATCGTGCGCCAGGGAGAGGACATCTCCCGCATCGCCGAGTCTGTCGAAACTGCACTCAAACTCGGGTCTGGCATCGTTCTCGTACAGGTTGTCGATGGAGAAGAACTCTTGTTTTCGGAGCACGCGGCATGTGTCTACTGCGGAATCAGCCTTGGCGAGATAGAACCGCGCACCTTCAGCTTCAATAGTCCTCACGGGGCCTGTGCGGTCTGCGGAGGGCTGGGTATGAAATGGGAGATCGACCCGAGCCTTGTGATGCCCGCAAGGGACCTCAGCCTCGCGGAGGGAGCCGTATTTCCGTGGGCACGGAACGGGGCGATGTCTGTCTGGTATAGCAGCATGCTCGAATCCGTGGCTCAACGTGACGGATTCTCTCTCAGGACGCCGGTTCGTGAGCTGTCGGAGAACCAGGTGAACACCATCCTGCACGGGGACAGGCGTGGTCCCGTGCTGGCCACGTATGACGGCAGGAACGGACACGTGCAGCGGTATACGCGATTCGAGGGAGTTATTCCGAACCTGGAGAGACGTTTTCGAGAGACTGATTCGGAGGCGATGCGGGCGGAGATAAGCAGATACATGTCGTCGCACCCGTGCGTGGCGTGTGGTGGAAAACGATTAAAGCCGACCTCTCTCGCCGTCAGAATCGACGGGCAGAACATCATGGACGTGGCCGAGATGTCTGTGTCTCGCTCGCTGGAATGGGTGGAGCGACTGCCCGGCCTGATCTCCGAACGCGAACGCCATATCGCCGGACAAATAGTGAAGGAAATCCGCAGCCGCCTGGGCTTTCTGCGTGACATCGGGTTGAGCTATATAACCGTTAACCGTCCCTCCTCAACCCTGAGTGGAGGAGAAGCGCAACGGATACACCTGGCGACTCAGATCGGGAGTGGCCTTACCGGAGTCCTCTACGTGTGCGATGAACCCACAGTCGGATTGCATCCTGCCGACGATTCCCGCCTGATAGTCACGCTTGAGCGATTGAGAGACCTCGACAACACAGTCCTCGTCGTTGAGCACGATGAAGCGATGATGCGGGCTGCCGACCACATCATAGATATCGGGCCCGGAGCAGGAAAGAATGGCGGGCACGTAGTTGCCGAAGGGACAATTGAGGAAATCAAGGCTAACCCCTCGTCATTGACGGGAGCCTACCTGAGTGGAACGAAGACGATACCAATGCCTTCGACGCGCAGGAAGGGCAATGGGAAGCACATCGCCATCAAGGGCGCGCGCGAGAACAACCTCAAGAACGTCGACGTTGATATTCCTCTCGGCAGGTTCGTGTGTGTCACCGGCGTGTCCGGGTCCGGCAAGAGCTCCCTCATCAATGAAGTACTCTACAAACGGATCGCAAGGGACTTCTACCGGGCCAAGGACGCGCCCGGTGCCTGTAAGGAAATCATGGGACTTGGTCACATCGACAAGGTCGTCAACATCGACCAGTCGCCCATCGGGCGGACGCCACGCAGCAATCCGGTTACGTACACGGGCACCTTCACACCCATACGCGAATTGTTTGCTCAGGTGCCCGAAGCGCGGGCGCGGGGCTATGGACCTGGACGGTTCTCCTTCAATGTGAAAGGAGGGAGGTGTGAGGCCTGCCAGGGTGCTGGTTCGGTACAGATCGAGATGCAGTTTCTGTCCGATGTCACAGTGCCTTGCGAAGTATGCGGTGGACGACGGTATAACCGTGAAGCGCTCGAGATTCTCTACAAGGGAAAGTCCATTGCGGATGTGCTCGACATGACGGTGGACGAGGCCCTCGAGTTGTTCACGAATATCCCTGCGATCAGGCGTCGATTAGAGACCCTGCGGGATGTGGGCCTGGGTTATATCCACCTTGGTCAGCCGGCCCCCACGCTGTCGGGTGGTGAAGCCCAGCGGGTGAAGCTCTCCACCGAGCTGTCCCGCCGTGCTACAGGTAACACACTGTATATTCTGGACGAACCGACTACCGGATTGGCTTTCGCCGATGTCGACAGCCTGCTGCATGTTCTGCAGAGACTTGTGGACTACGGCAATACGATGCTGGTCATCGAGCATCACGTTGATGTAATGAAGAACGCCGACTGGATTCTCGACCTCGGTCCCGGGGCGGGGGATGATGGGGGATGGGTCGTGTCGCAAGGAACTCCGGAGGATGTTTCAGCGGATGAAGCTTCAATCACGGGTCATTATCTGCGACCCGTGCTGAAGAGACACGAGACGATGGCCGCTGCCTGATACAAGGGGCAGACCACAGCCGCATTCCCCGTCTGTGCCGTCCCGACTCATCACCCGGTGTTCACGCATCATGTCGAGCGCACAGGGACTGTCAGGAGAACCTGGTTGAGCTTTCGATTCACACCACTGGATTGTCATGCGGAAGGGAAGGGCAGTTGATGAGAACGCTCCTTCGGACCGCAAAGCGTGGATGGATGTGCTCTAGAGCCTTGAGAGTGCGTCAGCGACATCGTTGAGGTCGGAGAAGGATTCGCATGACAGACCGTGCTCTGTGTAGTAATCCAGCAGATCGCCTGTTGCGAACACCTTGTGCGCGTGGCGCGCGGCGTACGTATCGGATATTCCGTTGCCCACATAGATGACCCTGTAACCTTCCTTCAGATACATCTTGATGTAGGCTTCCTTGAATCCGTCCTGCAAGACAGTCCCATCAGGGCCGATGTACTGCACGCGTACTCCGTCGGCGGAAAAAACGTTTGTGGCTGCGCACACCTGTATGTCGGCCAGCCCCAGGGCACGGAGCACAGCATTTATGTAGAATTCGAGACCGTTACTGACTATGACGAAACGGAAGCCGCGAGAGGCACAGAAGTCAACGAGCCTTCGGAATCCGGGCCGCACCCGGACATTCTTTTCGACCGACTGGAGAAGCGTCTTCTCGTCCTCTTTGATCATCGAGAATGAGCGGGTATTGAACTCGCCGACCGTGATCCGACCGCTCTTGTAATCGTGCAGCAGTGACCTCCAGTCACCTTGGGCAAATTCGTCAAGAAGGTAGAAACTCGCGTCTTCCTCGGTTATGGTGCCGTCGAAGTCACATTGGACGATAGTGTTCATGGCTATTTCGTCGCGTGGTTAAGGCCCGCCTTGAGAGGCGGGCCCAAGCGGAATTGTACCACAAGCTCGAGCTTCAGTTGATGGCCAGCGTGAGGCTCACAGGGCAATGGTCAGAGCCCGTCACATCTTTCAGGATGGTTGCATCAATCACGGAGTCGACAAGGTCGCTGCTGACAAAGAAGTAGTCGAGGCGCCAGCCGACGTTGCGTTCCCTTGCCCCGGTCTTGAAATCCCACCACGTGTAGTGGCCCGGTTCCCCGTTGAAAAGCCTGAACGCGTCAACGAAGCCGTTATTTACGAGCCTGTCCATCCAGGCTCGTTCTTCCGGAAGAAAGCCCGATACCTTCTGGTTCTGTTTCGGCCGCGCAAGATCTATCTCCTGATGCGCCGTATTGAAATCTCCGCAGATTACGATTGACTCAGCCGTTGCACGCTTGTGGAGCAGATGCTCGAGGAAGGCATCGTAGAATTCCAGCTTATACTGAAGGCGGTCCGGCCCCATCTTGCCATTGGGGAAATATACGTTGAAGAGCGTGAATTGTGGGAAGCGGGCGACCAGCACCCTGCCCTCGGCGTCAAAGCGCGCTACCCCGAATCCACGGGATACATCCTCGGGCGCGATGACCGAGTAGAGGGCGACCCCGCTGTACCCTTTTCTTTCCGGGTAGTCCCAGTATGCATTGTAGCCCTCTGGTTCGAGGAGCGGTTGTGAAAGCTGGTCGGTGTGGGCCTTTGTCTCCTGCAGACAGAGGACGCAGGGGTGCTCCTTTGCCAGCCACTCGGGAAAACCCTTGCGTTGCAGCGCGCGAATACCGTTGACGTTCCAGCTCAGCAGGCGCATGTTCATCATTGATGCAAGCGTACCAGAGCGTGAGAGCGAGTCTCAACGCGGCGGGTCCATGGTACGATAGTCTACTTGTCAGCAAGGGCCCGAATAGGCACAATTGCTTCTCGAGGAACCTGATAGTGATACGAGTGCTTGTCGTTGACGACCACCCTGTTGTGCGGCAGGGCATCAAGCAGATCCTGCAAGAAGATGAGCGCATAGAGGTTGTGGCGGAGGCGACGAATGGCGCTGAAGCCCTTGAGCGCCTTCTCTACAACCCGGCTGACGTAGTCATCATGGATATCTCAATGCCAGGGATGAGTAGTCTCGAAGCGATACGGCACATGCGGCATGATTATCCGCGCACTGCAATCCTTGTTCTCAGCGTCCACCCCGAGGAGCAGTATGCGATCAGGGCATTGAGGACCGGCGCCGCAGGCTATCTTACCAAGAATAGCGCTCCCGAGGAGCTTATCATCGCGCTCTCCCGGGTGGCACGGGGGAATCGGTATATATCACAGACTCTTGCCGAACGGCTGGCCCTCGATCTGCAGGAAGGCGTTACCAGGCCCCTGTACGAGCATCTGTCGGACCGTGAGTACGAGGTATTCCGGCGTCTCGCCATTGGTCAGACGGTGCAACAGATCGGCCAGGACCTGATGCTGAGTCCTAAGACGGTCAGCACGTACAGGTCTCGCATGATGAAGAAGATGCGTATGACAAGGCGCGGTGAGCTGATGCGGTATGCTGTGTCTCACGGGCTTGTTGAGTGATGTTCGCACAAGGCTGACTGCAGGACCATTCTCTTGCGCGAGTTCTAACAGACTGTGTTAACCTTATGTCTGTCACCTGGAGTGTTTCGATCGTGACCTTATAATGAGAGTCTACGTAGTCGATGATTCCCCTCTCGTCAGAGAGCGCCTCGTGGCGTTGCTTGCCGCTGTGGAAGGCGTAACTGTCGTGGGTACGGCCGATAATGCCGAGGCCGGCATCGCCGGGATAGCTGAACTGAAGCCGGATGTGGCTATCCTGGACATACGGATGCCGGAAGGCAGTGGCATATCCGTTCTTGAGGCTATCAAACTGCAGGAAGACTGCCCGAAAGTAATCATGTTGACCAACTATCCGTATCCTCAGTACAGACGCCGATGTCTCGATGCCGGCGCCGACTACTTCTACGACAAGTCAAGCGAGTTTCATAAAGTGACGGACGTGCTCACACAGATGGTGGCTGTGGAGGCGGAGGGGTGAGCTGTTCGAAAGCGGGAACGAGTGCATCGATTGATGATCGGCATGCAGCACAGGGCGTTCGAATCAGGCACTGCGTTCGTGCACGTGTTGATGTCCTGTAGGTGCAAAACCCCTGTCTCCCGCCCTCTATACGTTCGTGTAATTCCCGGGGCGGGTGGCTGCCACAACCGACCGCCCGCCCCGAACAGCACATTTCTCCTCGCGCATGCTGACACATTCCGCCAGCACGCGTTTATATATGCAAAGCGGGTGCGCTCGTTGACGTTTCATCGTAACCGCCCGTATCCATACTCTGAAGGCAGCGCAATGCATGCCGCCGGAGGTGACAG
>CAZKHH010000032.1:14410-20058 GCA_964552485.1 uncultured Dehalococcoidales bacterium
CGACGCGAGGGAAGTCATGCTGGAGGCCGTCGCTGAACCCGGGGATACCACCATCGTGGTGTCTCTGTATGACATCGATGATAGTCGCCTGATCGGCGAAGAAGCGCGCGATCCGCTTGACGTGTTCCGCTCGCTGTTCACTAACTCACCTGAAGGAACAGTGCTCATTGATAGTACGGGCAGGGTTGAGGACGCGAACCCCGCTTTCGTGCAGATGTTCGGGTACAACGTGGAGGACCTTGTCGGGAGATATCTCGTAGATCTGATCGTGCCGGGCGGCCTCAGGACAGAGGCAACAGCAACCTTGGGAAGGAGTCTCACTGAGGGTGGTTTTATCGACGCAACGACGAGGCTTCGTGCGGACGGCAGAGAAATCACCGTGTCGTTTGTGGGTGCTCCGATAATGGTGGATGGGCGCCCGCAGGGCGCGTTTGGCATTTATCGCGATATTTCCGAGCGCCGCCGTGTGCAGGACCGGCTGGCGGATGCGTTTATCGACCTGGTCGAAACAACCGCCCGGCTCATGCACAGTACCGACCCGTACACAGCAGGCCACCAGAGGCGCGTGGGCAGATTCGCCGACATGGTAGGCAGGCGACTCGGTCTCGATGACGATACTCTGCAGGGTATCTACGTGGGTGCTATGCTGCATGACATCGGGAAGTTCAGCATTCCGGGCACCATCCTCACTAAGCCTGGCAGACTCTCGAGGGAGGAGTGGAACATAATCCGCACCCATCCGCTGCGGGGGCAGGCCATCCTGGCCGAGGCGAGCCTGCCCTGGCCTGTGGCGGACATGGCGCTGCAGCATCACGAACGGCTCGATGGGAGCGGTTATCCTCACGGCGTTGGTGCCGATGCTCTCAGTATAGAAGTCCGCATTCTTGCTGCCTGTGATGTGGTCGAGGCTATGAGCTCCAACAGGCCGTACCGTCCCGCTCTGCCGATGGCAGAGACCAGGAAGGAAATACAGGATGGTAGCGGCAATAGGTTCGATTCGGATGTGGCGGCAGCGATTGTCGAGTTGATTGATGCAGGCCAGATACTCCCCTCCGACGCGTATGAGGAGATGGTGGATGAATGACTATAATGCCGGGTTGTTGCAGCATGCGTGCGTATGAAAGAGAGGCGTACGGGCAAGCCAGCGACCCCTTGAGGAGATGCCGCACTCATAGATTGCCGCTAGTTGCAAAGAGGAAGTTCATTGAGTGAAGAAGCGCTGGAACGCCAACTCGAATCCGCGCGCCAGCAGATTGAGCGGCTTCGCCATGAGTTGATAGCGGCAAACTCCGAGCTTGACGCGTTTGCCTACTCAGTCTCGCACGACTTGAGAGCCCCGCTGCGGTCGATCCTCGGGTTCACGGATATCCTGGCGGAAGACTACGCAGATGCCCTGGATGAACAAGGAGTCGTCACGCTCGGACGCGTACGGGCCGCGGCTGCCCGCATGAACGAGCTCATAATCGATCTGCTGCAGCTTTCCCGGGCGGCCTCAACGGAGTTCGAGGGCGCTGTCCTCGACCTGACAGCGATAGTTGAACAGGTCGTGGAAACCTTGAGGCAGGCCAGCGACAGGCACGATGTGTCAGTGGATGTCGAACAGGGCATGAAGTGCATGGGTGACGCGCGTCTCATCCGGTCCGTGATGGAAAATCTGCTTGATAATGCGTGGAAATTCACCTCAACCAGTGCTGAACCGCGTGTGAGTGTGGGAGTGGAGCGGAAAGAGGGCGACGACGTGTTCTTCGTTGCTGACAACGGTGCCGGGTTTGATATGAAATATGCCGACCGGTTGTTTACCCCCTTCCAGAGGTTGCATACCGCGGACGAGTTTCCGGGGACTGGTGTTGGTCTCGCAACTGTGCGGCGAATGGTCCGGAGACATGGTGGCCGGATCTGGGCCGAGTCAGAGCCGGGACGTGGTGCGTGTTTCCGTTTCACGCTCGGCGGTTCAACGGAAGCACATCCCGATTCGGAGGTCTCTCCATGTCTGTAACGCTGCGGGTGCTGCTGGTCGAGGACCTGGAGGATGACGCGCTCCTGATCATCAGACATCTCTCAAAGCATGGGTACGAGCCCGATTACGTGCGCGTGCAGGCCCGTGAACGACTTGTCGAAGAGCTCAACGCGAGAGAATGGGACATCATTCTCTGTGACTACAAGATGCCCCGCTTCAGTGCACCGGAGGCGCTGCAGGCCGTTCAGGAGTTGGGCCTCGACGTGCCGTTCATCGTTGTCTCCGGCACGGTAGGAGAGGACATAGCGGTTGAGTGCATGCGCGCAGGCGCTGCAGACTTCCTGTCGAAGTTCAATCTACGGCGACTCGCGCCGGCGATAGCCCGCGAAGTGCGTGACGCCGGGCATAGGCGTGCCCGACGAAGTGCCGAGTCTGCATTAAGGAGGAGTGCTGAAAACGCCAGGAAGATAATCGCCGCGAGTATGGATGGAATGGTTGTGATCGACTTCCAAGGAATCGTTCGTTTTGCCAACCCCACAGCGCTGGACATGATGGACCGGAACCATGAAGGACTGGTGGGACTGCCATTCGACATCCCCATCACGCTGAGTCGCGGCGCTGAACTTGACCTGACTGAGAAAGCGGGACGGGCGCTTATCGTCGAGACGAATATCTCGGAAGTACATTGGGAAGACCAGACCGCTTACCTCGTGACGCTCCATGACGTAACCGACAGAATGCGCGTTGAACAACAATTGCGCACCTCGTTCGAAACTCTTGCGGAAACGCTGGCGCTGGCAATGGCCTCTCGTGACCCGTATACGACACATCATCAGCGCCGGGTTGCGGACCTCGTCGGGCAGGTGGGCGAACGCTGCGCGCTGGATGAAGAGGAACTGCGGAACCTGAGGATGGCCGCGCTGCTTCACGACATGGGAAAGGTCGCCATCCCGGACGCCATCCTTACCAAACCTGGACGATTGGCTCCAGAGGAGATGGACCTTGTCCGGACTCATGTGAAGGAGGGGTATAGTATTCTGCAGTCAGCCGGCCTGCCGGAGGAAGTATCACAGGCGGTCTTGCGCCACCACGAGCGTGTCGATGGCACAGGATATCCGCAGGGGCTGAGCGGAGACGAACTAACCGTCCAGGACCGTATCCTCACCCTGTGCAATGTAGTCGAGGCTATGGGTTCTCACCGTCCTCACCGGCCCGCTCATAGTGTGTCCGAGGTTATTGCGGAAGTCCGGGAAGGCAGAGGGACACGCTACGATGCCGCAATTGCCGACCAGATGCTGGATATACTCGAATCCGGTGGATTCGTACTGGGTGGATAGTCCCTGTTTACACAGGGCTGACTCTTGGTTACCATGGCCTGCAGAAGCAAGTGCGGAGAGGAAAAGACATGAGTGTTAAGGAACTACTCACCTTCATGGCCGAGCAGGAGGCATCAGATCTGCATCTGCGGGTCCCTGCTCCGCCCATGCTGCGTGTCGATGGCGACCTGGTGGCGGCCGAAGGCATGGAAGGAGTCATGCCTCCAGACGTGGAGGCTGTATTCAACGAAATAACGAGCGAAGAGCAACGCGAACGTTTCAGGAAGGAACTCGAACTCGATTTCGCGTATAGCGTGCCCGGGCTTGCCCGTTTCCGTGTGAATGTCATGCAGCAACGGGGAACGATGAGCATTGCGTTCCGCCGCATTCCCTTTGAGACTCCTACGGTCGACGAGTTTGGACTGCCCGAAATCTGTAAGACGCTCATAATGAAGCCGAGGGGGCTGGTGCTCGTTACGGGCCCTACCGGCAGCGGCAAGAGCACAACACTTGCAGCTATGATTGACTATCTTAACGACCGTGAGGCGCGCAACGTCATCACTATTGAGGACCCGGTCGAATTTCTTCACAAGAATAAACGCTGTCTTATTGCTCAGCGCGATCTCGGTGATGACACGCATTCATTTGCGAATGCTCTGAAGCACGCGTTGCGTCATGATCCCGATGTTATCCTCGTGGGTGAGATGCGCGATCTCGATACCATTTCCACGGCGATAACCGCCGCCGAAACCGGTCACCTGGTTCTCGGTACGCTCCATACCGTGGATGCCGTGCAAACGGTAGACCGTATCATCGACGCGTTTCCTCCGGAACACCAGCACCAGATCAGGCAGCAACTCTCGCAGGTTATCGAGGGAGTGCTGTCTCAAACGCTCGTTCCCAGAGCCAGCGGCAAGGGGCGCGTTGGAGTGTTCGAGATACTTGTTGCCAGCGGCGCGGTACGAAATCTCATACGGACTAACAAGACGTATGAGCTTACGAGCGTTCTTCAACTCAGCAACAGGGACGGAATGCAGACGCTCAACCAGGCACTCGCTCATCTGATCAATACGCGACAGATAACAGCGGAGGAAGCTGTGCGCAAGAG
The DNA here is from genome assembly GCA_964552485.1 of uncultured Dehalococcoidales bacterium. Classification (GTDB taxonomy): domain Bacteria; phylum Chloroflexota; class Dehalococcoidia; order GIF9; family AB-539-J10; genus SKVJ01. The sequence goes on from CAZKHH010000032.1 coordinate 18,792, forward strand.
CAGCGATCCCGACCAGCTGCAGCGGCTCGTACACGGGTATTGATGGGAATCGACGCTTCCTTCGAACAGGTCGTGCTGCTCTGGATTGGCAGAACAGCCTTCCTCGCGCTCGTCGCATCGCTTCTTGGCTGGCTCGGCATATGCACGCTCGATGTGCTGACGCCCCGCATTCATCAGCGGCAGCGCGTAGGTGAAGACCCCGTTTCGGTGGGCCTCTTTGTCGGTGGGTTCATGATAATGATAGGACTCGTCATCCACGGAGTGGTGACCGGACCCGTTCTCGTTGGCGCGGGCTTGTGGCAGAGCATATTCGACCCTGTTCGTCTCAGCCTGATTGCCATCAGTTTCGTAGTGAGCTTATTGATCGGGGTTGTTCTTCTGTACGTTGTCGACAGGATCACACCCGGTATCCGTTTTGAAAGTGTCGACCAGAGTGCCCTTGCCGTCGGTTTGTACGTGTTCGGATACTTGATATTCTTCGGTCTGATACTCAATGCAGCTCTCAAGACTCCGCTCTAGTCTCATGTCGCGACCGCTTCTTCCAGTTGTCCTCTGTCTGGTCGTTTTGTCGCTTGTGTTGCCGTCGACTGTTGCAGCGCTTCCGACCGGGAGCTACTACGGTGATGGCGAAATGGTTTACGACGACTGGGACATATGTCGTACGCGTGGCGACGGCGCTGACGGATTTCTCAGGTATGCAGGCAGCTCATTCGAGCCGGTTATCGCTCGCGAGAGCCTTGGAGACAACGCGCATGTTGCGTACTCGCGGGGAATGGGCTTCATTTCAGAATACCCGGATGAAGTGGAGCGCGCGGAAGCCATCTTCAGGTACGTGCGGGATAGCGTGCATTACATGTCGGACAAGAGCCAGTTCGGCCACCTCGAATTCGCACAGAACGCCGACGAGCTGTATTCGGAGATGATGGCTGAAGGCCGCGCCTACGGTGATTGCGAGGACTACGCTGTCCTGCTGGGAGTCATGTACCTGGGCGCAGGTCTTCGCTCGGCCATAGTGTTGGCGCCTGACCATGCTGCTACGCTCGTGTATGTTCCGGACTATCGGTTGGCGAACCGCGTGTTGACCGTGAACGGGGAGCACGGATGGGTCTGGGCCGAGGCGACCGGCAGCAACAACCCGTTCGGCTGGATGCCCGAGCGTTATATGCGCGTAGGGCTTGCGGCGTATGAACTGCAGGATCGCGGCCTGGCGCCGTCTCCGCCAAGAGACAGGCCCGAGGTTACTATCACGCGTTCGACTGGAGCAGGA
>CAZKHH010000033.1:0-19563 GCA_964552485.1 uncultured Dehalococcoidales bacterium
CTTACACACAGGAGGTCACTGGTTCAAATCCAGTACTGCCCACCACTGATTACCCACCGCACGCGGTCGTATTGTGCCCTTTTCAAGGCAACTCTCTGCTAATATTACCGATTGGAGCGACGGAGCCGGGCAGGTCCGGCTCTCCTCTTTCAGGGCATGCGCAACCATCTCATCACGCGAGTCTTCACCCCCGTCGGCCGCGCCCTCGACATCAACGGCCACGTCTTCGGCGTGGTGGCCATTATCGGGATGGCCATCCTTCTTTTCGTGGCTGCGCGATACCAGCAGACCGGCGTAGTCGTGGTACTCGGATTCGGTCTCGCGACCGTTGCCGTATCACGCCTCTGGAGCGCCATGGCGCTGCATGGCGTGTCATTCACCCGTGCGCTCGACAAACACGCGCTCTTCCCCGGCGAGGAACTGAACGCGCGGATCCAGGTTTGCAACAATAAGGCGTTACCCATGCCCTGGGTCGAGGCGACACAGGAAATACCCCCGGGGTTCGATACGGAGGTACCTTCCGAACCGGACTACACCGGCCGGCGACATCTTATCCGGAGCTTCTCGCTGCCATGGTATTCACGCATCACATGGAATGAACGCCTTGTCGGGCAACGCCGCGGCTGCTACACCCTTCGCTCTCTGACGGTGTCGTCGGGCGACAGCCTCGGACTCTATCCCCGCGCTATCGAGGACACCCCGTCCGAGCAGGTGACCATCTATCCCCGACTGTACCCTGTTCATCATCTGCCCGTACTGCGTACCGACGCCTCCGGCGAGAGGGTTGGCGCAGCCACGCTGCAGGAAGACCCGACCCGGATGAGAGGCATCCGCGACTACGCACTGGGAGACAGCCTGCGGCGGGTGCACTGGAAAGTCACAGCCCGCCAGTCAGACCTCAAGGTCAAATTGTTCGAACCGTCGGCAGTCTCCCGCGTACAGATGGCGCTTGTGGCCGATGGGTTTCACACGTCGAGCGAGGACGATTTCGAACTGGCAGTGAGTGCGATAGCCTCTCTCGCGCGTTTCTGCGTGGAACACCAGCAGCAGGTCGGCTTCAGCAGCAATGCGCAGCTCGACGGCCGGAAGGTGGAGGCCAGGCTGTCCGCCGGCGGGGGTGGTCCTCACCTGCACAGGATGCTGGAGCTACTGGCGCGCGTACAGGCGCCATGGACATGTCCATTCCCGGTCTTCGCCCGCGAGCTGCGTACTCTCGCATCTGCCCGGACGGCACTCATTGTGGTGACCGGCCGACTCGAGCGGACTCATATCGAGATATTCGAACAGCTCACAAGAATGAGCTCGAGCTTCCGCGTTCTTGCGGTGGGAAGCGCCGCGGACAGTATTCACACGGCGTTCCCGTGCACTTTTGTCCGCTCGCCGGACGACCTGCTGACGATAGGAGGCCATGCGGCATGAGAAGTCGGCAGCAGCTCCTGCTCTCCGGCGCGCTGGTCGGCATGCACGCGTGCTGGTTGTTCGCCTGGGCTCAGATGATCGAGCGCGCCGCATCCGCACCGGTCCAGGTCGCATCAGCGATTCTTCCGCTTCTCCTCCTGGCCGTCGCCTGGAGATTCGCCCTTGCAAGAACCAGCCTGCACCGGATAGCCACGGCGGTGGCCTACTGGTCTTTGTGGCCCTTCGCGGCCTCACTCATGGCGAAGGCTTTTCTGTTCCCCGGAACTCCTCTGCTCGATAGCCAATGGCTCCTCGCACTGCCCGGGGCACCGCTCTCTCTCTTCTTCGAACCTCACGTGCCTGAGCTTGTCCTGTTCCTGAGCTCGGCCGCTGCCTGGTACCTGGGACAACGGCGCGTCTTCCGGAATCCGGACTACGCGACCCTGCTGGCCGATTTCCAGTTCGCCCTTGTGATGCTTCTGCTCGCATTCCTCATCGGCCACGGCTTCGATGTCGAAGCAAGCCATCCCTTGCTCCTCACCGTTACGTTCTTCGCACTGAGCATTGCTGCGATAGCCACAGCGCGCAGCGCGGGTGCGAATGCGGAGGCACGTCAGCTTTCCCATGGCCAGCTTTCCGCGGCGGTCCTGGGCTCAATCGCCGCTGTCTTCCTCGTGGCCCTGATGCTGGCCACGATTGCGCGACCGGAGGCAGTCGACGCCGTCCTTAACGGCATTCGCTACCTGGGCAGCCTCATCGGCAGAGCAATCGCCTATATAGCTTCACTCTTGCCCACACCGGGTTACGGGGAGATGGAGCCGCCAGCCACTCCTGCCACAGGAGACGATTCGTTCCTCAGAGAATGGTACCGCTCCCTGCCGGTCCCGGCGATGCTGCGGCGCGGACTACAGATAATCTGGACAATAGTCATACTGGGAGTGCTGCTGTTCTCGCTGTGGCGGATGTGCGAACAGGTGCTGGAATGGCTTAGAAAACGACGCCAGCCGATAGCAGGAGCGATAGTGGAATCCACCGGCCGGAGTCTCTGGACGGACCTTGCCGCGTTCGCGAGCTTCCTTGTAGGTCTTGTACGGCGGGCGGCAGCGGCTCTCGCGCGAAGGATTACCGCGCACGGCAGAACGCCAGCCCCCCGGACCAGAACCGAGGTCTACCTCAGTCTCATCAGGTGGACCGGCAGGCGGATACAGCCGCGTGCCTCATGGCAATCGCCTTATGAGTATCTCTCTTCATTGACGTTGCTCATGCCTGCGGTCGCCGAAGAACTGGCGCTCGTCACCGATGGCTACGTTGATGAAAGGTACGCAGCGAGGCCACTCGCAGCCGGCGACCTTACGAGGGTGGCGGAAGCCGCCCGCCGAATCAGAAAGAGCAGACGGAATCGCTTCCTATCACATTTGAGAGGAGAATGAAGATGAACGATACAACGACCGGCCGGTATGCCGATGTGAGCACGGTGAGGACAACATCCGACCGGTTCACGGAGAATGTGTCCAAGGTCATAGTGGGCAAAGAGGACGTGATTCAGCTTTGCTTCGTTTCGCTTCTGTGCGAGGGGCACATCCTGGTCGAAGACGTCCCCGGAATCGGCAAGACAACGCTCGCGCGCACGGTTGCCCGTTCGATAGAGGGCTCGTTCCGCCGCGTCCAGTGCACCCCCGACCTGCTCCCCTCAGATGTGACCGGCATCCATTACTTCAACCAGAAGTCGAGCGAGTTCGTCTTCAGACCCGGTCCGATAGTGGCAAACGTGGTGCTCGTAGACGAGATAAACCGGGCCACTCCGAGGACACAGTCTTCATTTCTTGAGGCGATGCAGGAACGGCAGGTTACGGTGGACCTGGAGACAATGGAGCTGCCGCGTCCTTTTCTCGTCATTGCCACTCAGAATCCCGTTGAACTCGAGGGGACCTTCCCTCTTCCGGAGGCACAGCTCGACAGGTTTCTCGTACGCCTCGCCATCGGATACCCCAGTGCGGAAGAGGAATCCCTGATGCTGCAGCGTTTCCAGGGAAGCGTCTCTCCGGACTCCGTATCAGCCGTAATCGACGGACCAACACTTATGGAGCTTCAGAAGAGCTGCAGGAACGTTTACGTAGACGATTCACTGCGGACTTATGTCTCGGCACTGTGCAGGGCGACGCGGGATGATGCCTCAGTGCAGCTTGGAGCCAGTCCCCGGGCAGCCCTCGCGCTGCAACAGTCTTCACAGGCTTATGCAGCGATGCATAGCCGCGACTACATTCTGCCTGATGACGTCAAGGCAATGGCGCATGCTGTCCTTCCCCATCGGCTTCTCCTGGACACCACGGCGTCATTGCGAGGTGAGACGGCTCTGTCCGTGATTGACCGGGTGTTGAAGACGGTCGCCGTGCCGGTTGAATAGCGGGAAGAGCCATTACAATCACCGGGGCCACGAGTCGCCGTCCGGAGCGGAACTCGCGCCCTCTCTGACTACCCGAAACAGGTCGCTGGCGAGAGCACGTATGCCGGAGGAACTCTCCAGCTGGTGGATCCATGGTTCGGGAAGGCTGTCAACTCCAAGCTTCGCGCCGAGCAATGCTCCCGTGACACATCCAGTGGAATCGCTGTCGCCCGAATGATTAACCGCAGCGAGCACTCCACCTTCCCAGTCATCAGGAAAGGTGAGCGCGCAGTACAGGCCTATGGCAAGAGCCTCCTCGCCTACCCAACCAGCTCCGAGCCGCTGTATGGCCGCTCCCGGAGTCATCCCGGCGGCCGCGAGAGAGACAGCATCCTGCACGCTCGCAAGCGTTTCCTCGTGACCGGGCCACCGGACCAGGTCGGTGGACGCAAGCCTCACAGCCTCGGACAATTCGCTCCCACCCAGAAGGCGGGCTATGACATCGGCAAGCACGCCCGCCGGCAGATAGCCCGACGGATGTCCATGGGTCAGGGCGGCGAATTCAGCGCCGTAGACGAATGCCTGCGCAGGGGGGAAGGCGAGACCCGCAGGCGCGACTCTCATCACGCCGCCACAGCCTTTTCTGGAGTTTATGGGCGACATGATGGTGCCCGCGCGTCCGCTTCTGAGCGCCCAGAGGCATGTTGAACCGGGCGCCCGGTTCATGTACGGAATCTCCTGCGTCTTGAGCCAGGCGAGGTACCGCCCGTAGACCATATGTGCGGGACGCCACGTATCACCATGTCGAAGGGCAAGGTAGGCGTCGATGCACCCGCGTGCGGTCGCGAGCGACATCTGGGTATCGTCGGTGAAGCTGCCCGGACGGAACTCCCTCCAGCGCTCGAGCCCCGTTATGCCGTCAGGGCCGTACTCACGGCGGATTTCTGTCAGCTCCAGGAACTCCACCGGGGCGCCCAGTGCGTCTCCGAGGGCGAGCCCCAGGAGACACCCTTCGTACTGTTCCTGTCGCGCTGCTATGAATGACGCCATAAGGAGACCTCACGATGCGGGCACTACACCGCATCGTCCGTGCCTGTGCTCAATCAGCCGCGCACCTCGGTGTGAGCCATCTTCTCCAGGGCCCGTATGAGCGCTTGAGAGCCGCTCGCCTCAAGGCCTTCATTTTCGACCGTGTGGTAGAGCTGATGAACGATGGACGAGGCGGGAAGAAACGCCTTCAGTTCATGAGCCGCCTGGAGTACAAGGGAAAGGTCGTTCTGCGAGGCCACAACCGGGTATCCGCCTTCAAACTCACGGGCCAGTATCTTCGGGCCCATGTTGTCGAGTTCCCACGATTGTGCCGCTCCTGCCGACACGATGCTGAAGACCTTGCGGAGATCGACGCCCGCTTTCGCGCCCAGCGTGAAAGCCTCGCACACGCCGCAGAGATTGACGAAACACATTATCTGGTTGCAGAGCTTGGCCACGGCGCCTGAACCACTGTCGCCAACACGCACGACGATTCTCCCCAGTGGTTCAAGTACCGTGAGGACATCATCGAATGCGTGTGCCGAGCCGCCCACCATGATGACAAGGTTGCCGGTACGCGCAGCAGGTGGACCTCCACTCACCGGGGCATCAAGATAGTGGGCATTCTTCTCTTCACATGCCGCCGAGATCCTGCGCGCGAGCGCAGGCAGCGTGTTCGTCATGTCGACAATGATGCTCCCCTCTTTAAGACCTTCCACGATGCCGCCATCGCTCAGATTCCAGACTTCCGATTCGTCGCTGCTGTCCGCTGCAACGAAGACTATCTCGGACTTTGCCGCGACTTCCGAGAGTGTGGCTGCAGGCTGCGCACCGCTCTTTACGCAATCGCGTACGATTTCATCATCCGTTCCCCATATGAGGGCCTCGTGGCCGTACTCCATAAGCCGCCAGCATACCGAGGCCGCCAGGGCTCCATTTCCAGCAACACCAACACGCTTGACCGACATACGAACCTCCTGTCTTCCTCGTTGTGACATTGTATGCAGCGTTAGTGATGCGGGCAAACCCGCCGTGCACCCGTAATCCTTCTGGTACTATAGGCGCGACCCGACAATGACACAATCGGCTTTCCAACCACAGGACTAAGGAGGAACACATGGGTACAAGCGACATGAGCGGCAGGGTTCAGACCGTGCTGGGACCGATCGATGCCGGGAGACTTGGAGTAACACTGCCCCACGAGCACTGCTTATTCGACCTCTCCATGTGGTTTGCCGAGCCGAAGAGGTCGAGCGAACGACACCGTGCATACCAGCCCGTAACCCTTGAAAACCTTGGCTGGGTGCGATATCACCCGTATAACAATCGCGATAACTGGGTCATGCTCGATGAGGATATCGCGATAAAGGAACTGGAACGATACAGGCGCTTCGGTGGCGTCTCTCTGGTCGACATGTCCAACCGGGGCCTCGGCCGGGACCCCGAGGCACTTGCGCGTATCTCGCGTGCGACCGGCCTGAACATCATCATGGGGTCAGGTTTCTACCTCGAGCCGGGCTGGCCCGCGGGACTCACCGAAGACTCCATTGTCGAAAGCATTCTCACGGATCTCAGAGAGGGCGTCGACGGCACAGGGATAAAGTCCGGACTCATCGGCGAAATAGGCATCGAGCGCTTCGGACCGGGGAGCCCGATGACGGAGGGCTACTACATGGCGCTCCGGGCTACGGCGCGGGCCCAGAAGGAGAGCGGAGCCCCTGTGAATGTCCATCCCGGCCACAGCCCCGACTCACCCATCGAAATAGTCGAGTACCTGGACACGCATGGCGCCGACGTGACGCGCGTTGCGATAAGTCATATCGACCGGACGGTGTTCGACCACGCGAAGCGTGTCGAGCTTGCACGTACCGGGTGCTACCTCGAGTACGACATGTTCTCGTTCGAAGGCTGGCATCAGACCAGGCACGTGCTCTCCGAAGAGAATCCGGTGCCGGTTGAAGTTCCAAACGATGCAGGCCGGGTGGCCGAGATTGTGGCGCTGGTACAGGAAGGATTCATCGACCAGATACTCATGTCACACGACCACTGCAGCAAGCACCGACTCTTCAGTTGGGGCGGCCCCGGATATGCCCATATCCTGGAGAACATCGTGCCGCTGCTGATGAGCCGCGGATTGAGTCGCGAACAGGTCGACACCCTCATGGTCGAAAACCCGAGGCGATTCCTTCAGTTCGCATAGGACGGATGGCGCACCAACGCAAAGGGCGCGGCAAGCTGCCGCGCCCTTTGTTAGATTCAGCACGCAGACTACTCAACGGGCGTTTCGCCAAGTGTGAGAGTGGTCGTTTCCTCGCTGTCAGCCCTCCAGTAGACTACCTCGACTTCGTCGCCAACGTCGTGCGCGAGAAGCGCATCCATGAACTGCTCCATATCCGGCGTTTCGACGTCATCGAGCTGTATGATGACATCTCCAGCCTCAAGTCCAGCGCGGTCCGCAGGGCTGTCTTCTACAATACCAGTCACAAGCACACCCGTTTCTATCGCGAGGTCATACCGCCGGGCGATTACCGCATCCACCGGGTAGACTCCGACGCCCATCCAGGGCCGGACGACTCTCCCAACCTCGACCAGCGCACGTATGATTGGCAGAGCCTGATTGACGCTGATGGCGTAGCCCATGCCCTCCACGCCAACCTGGGCAATCTTGATGCTGTTTATGCCGATGACCTGCCCCGCCATATTGACGAGCGGCCCTCCGCTATTACCCGGATTGATGGCGGCGTCGGTCTGTACCAGGTCGAGCATTGTCTGCATTTGCGGTTCCTGGAGTGAAACGCCAATAGCGCTCGCGATTCCGGATGTTGCGCTTATGCCCATGCCAAGCGAGTTGCCAATGGCAATCACGGTCTCGCCGACCCGAAGCTGCGAGGAATCGCCTATCTCCGCCACCGGCAGGCCGGTCTCGGGAATACGGAGCACGGCGAGGTCCGTCAAAGGGTCGCGGAAGACTTCTTCAGCTTCGAACGTTCGACCGTCGTTCAGCATTACGCTCACCGCCTCACCGTCGGCGACCACATGGTCATTGGTTACGATGAGCCCATCCTCACTGATTATCCAGCCGGATCCCGCCGCCTGCTGGGTTCGGGATCGATTGAAAGCATCCTGAGTCACGAACTCGGTTGTGATTGCGACGACCGACGGCCTGACGGCGGCAACGACGTCCGCGATAGTGGCATAATCCTCGGCCGGGTTGTGCGACACGGCTACTACGTCGCCGGCGCCCTGCTGCTCCTCTAACGGTGGAGCCGTCTCCTGTTGAGCCGGCGCACACCCTCCAACAAGCGCCATTGTCAACGCGATAAGAACGCCGTATTTCGCCAGCTTTGATACGTGTCTTCCCATGATATATCTCCTTGTCCGCCTCCCCTTACGTACTTCGCCCCGAAAAGGACTCCACTACACCTACGACAGTTTCGATGCTAGCACGGGAATTTGAATTTGGTGCTAAGGCACACGCTGATGGCGGAAGACACACAGCTACGGGTGCTTCACTGAAGAAGCTGCTGCACGCCGCCAAAGAAGAAATAGATACCGAAGCCGGCGAGTACGGCACCGCACAGCCCGAGAATCACACGATGTACACGCGGCGTCCAGAACTTTCTCGATGAGAAGACGCTCCAGGAGAGAAACGACAACCATCCGATGTCGCACAGCCAGTGTGTGACTGCAAATGCGGCAAGTCCAACAAGTCCCCAGGCACTCGCGCTTGCGACAAGCGCGGCACCGACGGTTGCCCACCATACGAACCAGTACGGATTCGCCGCCGTGGTTGTCAGTCCGGCAAGGACACAGCCCGAGGCCACATCCTTCCTGTCTTCAAATGACTCCGCGTGGACATGGAACATGGTACTACCCATCCAGATGAGGGCGGCGCCACCTACCAGTCCGATCCACATTTTCACGCCGGGCACAGTCATGATTGCGGCAAGGCCAAGGCCGATGAGGACGATCATGGGCATCTCGATGATTCCATGACCAAGGGCGATGAGGGCTCCAGCTTCCTTGCGCGTGGCGCCTTTGGTGATTGTGACAGCGGTAACCGGCCCGGGCGCCATGACGCCTGTGAGCGAGATTGCAGTCACAGTAGCGAGCAGGGCGAGCAGCGAACCTGGTCCATCCATGGAGTGCGTTTGCAGCGTAGCAGCGGCGAGGGGGCAGTCAAACCTGTAGGCACACGTGTCCTCACGTTCCGACGTCTTCTCGATGGACTCCTGTAGTAGAATTGCGAGGGAACGACACGGCCGGGAGGCATGAATGGACGGCGGAATCGACTTTTTCACAATCATCTGGTTCATCATCATCCTGATGGTGTTTATCCCCGTATTCCAGCGACGAATGCTGCAGGTACGGCGGATGCAGGCAATACGCAGCCTCGAGAAGCAGCGCAAATCACGGGTAATCACGATGATTCACCGGGAGGAAGCGATGAGCTTCCTCGGTATTCCCTTCCGGCGCTTCATCGATATCGAAGACTCGGAACAGATACTGCGCGCGATCCGGTTGACGCCGGACGAAACACCGATCGACATCATACTGCACACGCCGGGCGGCCTCGTCCTTGCATCAGAGCAGATAGCATGTGCCCTCAAGCGACATCCCGGCAAGGTAACGATATTCATCCCTCACTACGCCATGTCGGGAGGAACACTCGTCGCACTTGCCGCCAAAGAGATTGTGATGGACCCGGACGCTGTCCTCGGACCGGTAGACCCGCAGATGGGTACTCCAAACGGTGGATTCTATGCGGCAGCCTCGATACTGAACGCCCTCGAACACCCTAACCCGAACAGAGACGACCAGACGCTTATCCTTGGCGACGTAGCGCGCAAGGCGATAACCCAGGTGTACGATACGGTCTTCTGCCTTATCAAAGACAGGATGGGAGATGAGGCAGCGAGGAGCCTCGCAGCCGCACTCAGCGATGGCCGTTGGACGCACGACTACCCGATAACCGTGGAGCAGGCAGAAGACCTCGGGATGCCCGTATCGCATGAGATGCCCAAGGATGTGTATGCTCTCATGGACCTATATCCTCAGTCCGGATTCAGGCGGCCGTCTGTAGAATTCATTCCGGGTCCTTATTCACCACCGACGGGGAGCGCGGGGCGCAGGACGAGAGAATGACGAAAACTGCCAGCACTCCGTCTCCTCTGGCGCTCATCTCAGAGAAGACAGGGACGGCGCCAGACGACAGCGGCCTGTGCGGCCTCAAAGGTGCAGTGTGATAGTCCCACGCCTTCTTCGTACATATCTATGGATGATGTCACGGGCGATTGTCGCCGACGGGAACCAGTCAGGTGGTTCCTCCAGGCGGCGAAGAGACACGTTCGCCGAGATATATGACAACCACATGCCGGATATCTACAGATACATAAGCTACCGCGTGGGAAACGCCAGTCTCGCCGAGGACCTCACGGCTGAGGTCTTCGAGAAGGCACTGCGCAATTTCGACAGATACACGCCTGAGAAGGCGGCGCCACGCACGTGGCTGACAGCTATCGCGAGGAACACCGTAATCGACCACTTCAGGAAGATGGGGAAGATAGAGGTCGTGAGAGAGGATGATGCGCCCGAAGAGGCCTCAAAGGACCCTTCGGTGGAAGACCAGATCGACCGTCTGGCGGAGGTACGTCATCTGCGCCTCTGCCTGGCAGACTTGCCTCAACTGGACCAGGACATCATCTCGCTTAAGTTCGGAGCAGATATGAACAACCGCGAGATTGCACGAGTACTGAACATATCGGAATCAAACGTGGGCACCAGGCTGTACAGGGCCGTGAAAAGGCTGAGAGACGTCTTTGAAGGATGGGAGCATGGCACCCGGGGATAACACAGGGCGACAGTTCAGCGAAGACGTGGAGCGTCTTGTCCGGGGCCAACTGCCGGAGTCAACGGATGAGGACTACACAGCCACTCTCGAGTTCGCGCGGCGCCTGGTTGACCTGAAGGATGACCCCAGTCCCGCATTCACGTCCAGCCTGAGAGAAGAGCTGATGCTGAAGCTTGCACAGCAGGACGTGCAGTCAGCCGCACAAGAACAGCCCTCCCTTCTTGTAAGACTTTTTGGCGGACGCACCGTGCGTCTCGCCGTCGTATCCACGTTCATCGTAGTGGCCGCCCTGGGCCTCGTGTGGAGAGCAGGACTGCTCTCGCCAATGATGCCTGCGGGCAGCGACGAGGCACCCTCGCTGATGCAGGACGGAGCAGCACAGGACTCAGAGGAAGCGGCACCGGAAGAAGGTGATGGAGAGGCCCCTGAAATGATCCGCGCGACCGACAAGATGGACGAGGACGCAGGTGCGGCCAGTACGCCTCCTTCCGCCACACCTGTAGTCATCCGGGCTGAGGCAGCCACGGCCGTAGTCCACGGCGAAAGCGTGGCGATATCCCTCTTCTTCGAGAACTCAGGGCCCGAGGAAATGACGCTCACTCCGTTCCCACCGGCAGTGATACTGCGAGACATGAACACGGATGCGAGCGTATACGTCTTCCCATCGGGTACATCGAGTCTTGCCCTGTCCTCAATGGAGTCGATGCAATACGACGTCATATGGGAACAGACAGACCAGGCCAGTACGCAGGCCCCTGCCGGTGTCTACGCGGTGGACGTTGGCCCCACAACAGCTACGGCTGAAGGCGGAGATAACGGCGCTGCTGCGCTCGAAGCCCTGGAAGTCGCCGTCATCGAGGTGCTTTCGGAGTAAAGTGTGATAGTCGGTCTGCCCGTGCGTAAACAGTAGTAGTCGAGCCTGAGACGACGAATCACGGGAGACCGGCCCGAACAACGGTCAGGAGGTATGACGATGAAGATGCCGAAGAGTGTGGCCATGGTGGGAGTTGCAGCTCTGCTGCTTGTCACTATGCTTACGGCTGTCGGGTGTGAAAGTGTGACAACGGCGGCGCCACAGATCAACATCCCCGGCACTCAACAGACAGGTATCTGGGTCACCGGAAGAGGTGAAGCCAAGGCGACACCTGACGTTGCTGTCATCAACCTGGGCGTACAAGCGCAGGCACAGAGTGTGGAAGAGGCTCAAGACATGGCGACCGCCGCAATGCAGGACGTTATGTCCGCACTTGAGGCTCAGGGAATAGCGGAGAAGGACATCCAGACGACTGGTTACAACATATGGCAGCAGACCCGCTGGGATCCCGATAACCAGGAAGAGGTCGTGACCGGATACCGGGTCTCGAACAACATTGAAGTCAAAGTTCGCACCATCGAAAACGCAGGTGAAGTTATCGATGCGGTAACGCGGGCAGGAGGCGACCTGATACGGGTACACGGTATTCAGCTCGAGGTGGACGACCCTTCCGAATACCTGGCTGCGGCGCGTGAGGATGCCGTGACAAAAGCCAGGGGGAAGGCGGAGCAACTGGCGGAGCTCGCAGGAGTGGACCTGGGCACACCAACCTTCATCAGCGAGGGCAGCCAGACGCCAATAGTCTATCCGCAAAGAGCTGCAATGGGGGCACCCGAGGCAGACGAGGCGGGCGCTCCTCCCATCAGCCCCGGCGAAACAACGATAACCGCGACAGTGCAGATCGTATACAGCATCAGCTGAGACTCTCAGATTACGCAGGCCGCATGTGGGGCCGCCGTTAGGCGGCCCCTTTGTATCCCGGAGTACACCATCCTGAAGAGTGCCCGCAGAGAGAGAAACCAGCCGTAGTTCCTGGATTTCAGAGCCTTCAGCGCGGATTCCGGTCCCCTCCTCCGCCGACTCCGGCCATAAGTTCGGAAGTTGTGTTCTTCATTCTCCCTCAGCGGACGGCCACGGCCCTTGAACGTACGAGTGCGATGCGCGATACTGTCTGCTGTATCCTCGCAGCACGCCTGCGCCATCCCTCGGAGGTGACATGAAAGACGACCGTTCAGCCATAGCCAAGTACCTGACAGTTCTCATCGTGTGGCTGGTGCCGATAGCCCTCATGCTGGTGCCGGTGCTATACCCTGCTGAGGGATTTATTCGCGATGCACTGGTGCTGCCGGTCATCGTTCTCACGCTGTATGCCGCTTTCCTCGTTTCTCCGATGTTTCAGCCCCTCAAGAACGTGGACTTCTTCGACGAGATTCCCGGTGTCATCGAGAAATACACAGAGGAGCGGCGTGCCCGGATAGAGGCCCGTGACCTGCTGCGTCTCTACGATGACGGCTCACTGCCAAAGGTATACGAGATAGAGAATCCGACGCGATTCCAAAGGGATGTCCGCCGCACGTGCGATACATTGAGGGCGGCGGCCGAATGGCACTCAAGCAATGGCGAGGTATCCGCCAATCTGTTGGAACGAATCGAGAGTCTCATGACCCGCGATGAGGAAGAGCACGCACCGGTGCCTCCACCACAACGCGGGCGGAAGCAACGAAAAGGTCGATAGTCACACATCATGTGTGGAGAGCTCCAGGCTCTCGCCATTCAGTCGAGACTCCCACTCGACGGCGGGATGCGCACCGACGGCACGGGGTGACACTGTGCGCACGTTTGTTCTTTGCCGCGATATCGCCCTGGACGAATAAAGACGAACGAAACCACGGCGGAGAGCAGAGCGAGGCCGCCGGAGAGCAGCATGCTGTTGCGGAACGCAGCCGTGAACGACTCTTCAACGGCGTCCTCAGAGTAGGCCCGCGCCTCAGTTCCAAAGTCCTCGGGTATCCGTATATCCGCCAACCGATCGGTGCGCTCCAACAGGACGGCGCGCTCGTCCTGAGACAAGGGAGACTCCGCGAGCATTGAATCGAGTTGCATACTGAACGAAGTGACAACCACGGCCCCGAGGACGGCTACCGCCAACAACGCCGCGAGCCTCGAGATCGCATTGTTGAAGCCGGAGGCAGCGCCGGAAAGCTCCTCCTTCACCGCAAGTGCCGACTTGGTCAAGGGTGCGATTGTCAGTGCCATACCAATACCCAACAGAATCAGCCCCGGCAGAACATCGCGCACGTAGTCAACCCGCGTGCCTGCGAACGCAAGCAGAATCGCTCCCACTCCCACTGTAGCCGGACCCCATATCATCTGGGCCCGAGGCCCGAGCTTGTCGGCAAGCGCGCCGGCCGGACCCGCAAATACGGTGATGATTATCACTGGCGGCAGCAATGCCAACCCCGCCCGCGACGCCGAGAATCCCTGTACCTGCTGAAGATTGAGCGTGAGGTAGAAGATGACACCGTTAAGTACGAAGTACAGGAGAAGCGTAACGGTGTTCGCGCTCATGACCAGCGTGTTCTTCACGATATCCGCCGGAACAAGCGGGTTCTCTTCGCTTCGTTCGATCAACGCAAAGACAACAAGAAGGAGAGGTGCAACCAGGAGCGCACCGATAATCGACGGGTTCGTCCACTCTTTCTCGGGGCCCATCACCAGTCCGTATGCAAGGGCAAGCAGACCGAGCAGGACAACCGCCGTGCCTTTCCAATCCAGCGGATAGTCGGAGAACCGCCGCGTCTCGGGCACGTGACGCGCCGCGACGACTGCCGCCGTCAACAGGATTGGTACCGGAAGGATGAACACTGCCCTCCAACCGAACTCATCCACGAGCCATCCTCCGATCCACGGTCCAAGCGCAGCTACGCCTCCGGAGAGGCTCGCCCATAGTCCAATCACCTTGCCCCTGTGTTCTTCACGGAACGACGCATTAATGATGGCCAGGCTCTGCGGAATCATCAGTGCAGCACCCATCCCCTGCAGTGCCTGAAAAGCTATCAATTGCCCTATCGACTGCGCTGCGGCAGACAAACCGGAGCCGCCGGCAAAGACCAGGATTCCGACGATGAGGGAGCGCTTGCGTCCATACCTGTCACCGATGGCTCCTCCCACAAGGAGGCAGGATGTAAGAGCAAGGAGCTGCGCCGAGACCACCCACTGGATACCGGCGACATCAGCTATGAAGAATGCTTGAATTGAGGGAAGGGCAACGACCACAGCCGTGCCCATGAGAAAAGCCACCCCGCTCGCAAGCAGTGTTGAAAGCAGGATGAAGCGCCCCTCGCGTAACCCCAGCCCTGGTCCCTGCGCCACTGCGCGATGATATCGCACCTATCCACTGAAGAAAAGCTTGACTGAAGGTCCGCCCAATGATGTCAGGGGGCATACGCAAGAGACATCAGCAGGCCGATGACCGCGCCGAGTACCGCGACAAAGCACACCATCTGCAGACGCGCAGCCATGGGCCACTCGCCTCTCAACACAGCCCGCGCAGTAAGTACAAGGGGCACGGCACCCAGCACCGCACATGCAATAAGAGCAACCTGTACAGGTCCCCACGACAGCCCGGTAATCAAACGCTCAACGCCCCGGACGTCCGACCGCACAAGTCCGCTGATTGTTCCTGTGAGGAAGACGAGCACCAGGAAAAACGCAGTGCTTGCTGCCCACAGTCTTGCCGTGATGAGCTGTGCCGATGCCTCCGGTTCAGACACATGACGAAGATGGGAGAACGTCCAATGCACCGTGAGCGCAAAAAGCGCTAAGAGCAGAACCACTGCCAGGACGACTGTAAACATGGCCAGCTCGTTCACTGTAGGGCCCCATTCCCCTCCATGTCAACGTTTGACAGCATAATAGCTGCACGGTACGCTCGTGTCTGACAGGAGAGGCACCATGCAAGCGACCGTCGAGCAGATTGACAGCACAGGGAACGTGGACGCCGACGTGCGTCGCCTTGTTGAACGTCTCGGCGGAATCGGACGCTTTATCCAGCCGTCCGACCGGGTACTCATCAAACCAGCAATCAACAGCCCGTTTGCATTCCCTGCAACCACGGACCTGGACGTGATCCGCACGGTCGTGGAACTCGTGCGCACTGAAACCCAGAAGGTGACAATAGGTGAATCATCGGGCTTCATGCATAAGCCGACCCGTGACGCATTCGATGGCATGGGGCTGACGGGACTGGCCCGTGAGTTGCACGTACCCCTGCTTGACTTCGATGAGCACGAGTGGACGCTGCGAACGGAGAATCGCGCGCGGAGACTGACCGAGGTGCATACTACCGCGAAACTGGACGAGTTCGACCGAATCATCTTTCTGCCCACAATGCGCACCCATGCATGGGCGAGGATCACGATGGCGCTCAAGGTCGGAATGGGCCTGCTGCCGGTGAAGGACCGCAAGACCATGCATCGCACGGCCCTTGAAGAGATGGTCGCTGAAATGAACCTGTACTTCACCCCGGACCTGGTGATTCTGGATGGCAGGAAGTGCTTCATTTCCGGCGGGCCCGATCAAGGCGAGGAACGCGCGCCTAATCTTCTGTTCGCCTCAACCGGTCGAACTGCCATCGATATCGAGACCGTCAGGATAATGAAGAGCCTCGGGGCCGACAAGCTTGAAATGGCGCCGGAGGATGTGCCGATGATTCGTACCGCACTCGAGTATGGAATCCCGTGAAGATAGCGGCGGGTCAAGACACAGCCCCGATTACCTATTGACACAGTGCATAGAGCCCACGCATAGTACATCCCGTCCCGTAATGGCAATGCCGGGACACAATCATGATTCGAACCTTCCATATGCACATGCGCCGTACCATCGTGAGCGCGATAGCGCTTGTCATAATTGCGTCCGTGGTCGCGCCCATCGCTGTGTACGGGGACATATCGGAATGGACGCCGTCTTCCACACCCAGTGAGGAAGGACTTCTTCTCGTTCCCGGCTCTGACATCCTTGACTTCGCCGTCGCAGGGTGCAACGGCGACACCATTTACGCGATTGGCCTCTGGTACGACGAATGCCTCCAACCCGGCGACTATCAGTACTGGGCTGACGGCGAGAATGTGATGAACCAGAGACTTGTGCCCCGTCTTTGGAAATCCAGTGACGAAGGCATGACTTGGGTAGACCATACGTCCGACGTCCAATCAGCCAACGGCATGCCGGCGAATGAACAGTTTGTGTTCTTCTCAGCAGTGGCTGCTCCCCTTGATGACGAAGACTTCGTCGTCGTCGCCGGATACGACGACGACATGGAGACGATCGTCGCGGGGTCGAACGATGGCGCACACGAGTTCGAGATAATGGGCTGCGGCGATATACCTGGAGAGGTGCTGTGCCTGGCGGTATCGCCCGCGCAGGACGGGCGGCGCAGCATCGCGGCCGGTACGAAAGACCTCGCCGACGGGGGTAAGGTCTGGAGACTTGACACGGGCAGCTATCAATACTGTTTCTGGAAAGACACAAGCGAATTTGATGGATGGCTGGACCCGTTCGCCTGGAATAGCACCGACGATGTCTTCGCCATTACCTCTCTCGAGTTCTCACCGAACTTCGACTACGATGAGACAATCGTAGGCATGGCCCTGGGACTTGGCTTCAGTCCCGATCTCGCTGCAGCATCAATGCCTGATCCTCTCGGCTACGGGGCGGGATACTATCCCGGATACTACTATTTCGCCGGCAACTGGAACGGCGTCAGCGCGTGGAATGGCGAGGCCGGATTCGACGGATACCCGGGGATGTTCGCACGGCCGGGGCTCTTGTTCTTCGGCTCTTCATATCTCTACGGCGGTGTATGGACCGAGTACTTCGAATCTCCCTTCCTCCGGATGGCAACCGACATAGCCCTGCCACGGGACTTTACCGGAGAGTATTCCGCCGACCGTGTGGCGCTTGTAAGCATCAACGCGAGCATTGTCCCGCCCGAAGTCGGACTGCCCGCAGCCGAAGGCGGGTACCTCTTCCTCATGCAGGATCTCGCGCCCGCGCTCGAGCTGCTTAATCAGAACAACAACCCCTTCGTATCGAGCGTTGCGTATCACGGTTCTATCACGCTGCTGGGCGATGCCATGGTTGCACTCGCGTGGCCCGACGATTGGTCTTCCACCGACGCGCGCAACTGGTACATGGAAGGGGATCCGGCCTTACCATGCTGCACGGGCGTAACCGTGCTTTACACTGACACACCTATTGGACGCGACCCTTGTTGTCCGGACGGATGGAAGGAGGCGCGCACGCATCCAACCGGGCAGTTCGACGGGCGGGTAGCTTTCGACTGCGATGGAACGCTTGCGTATGCAACGACCCAGGGCTTCAGCTTCCGTGCGGATTCCGACCTTGAGTGCTACAGAAGCGATGAGAGCGCGTTTTCGCGTTCGAATAATCGCGGCGAGTGCTGGAATCAGACAGGACTCATCGACACCGATATCGATTACATCTCCGACGGGGCCGTCAACGGCGACTGCAGCCAGGTACTCATCGCGACGGTGAACGCAGGCGACACCTACGAATGCTGCGACTGCGACAGTGTATGGCGCAGTGATAACGGCGGAGCAGACTATATACGGGTCTGGTCGGGGCTGCTTGAAGGGGATTACAACGGCATGGAACAGGCAGTGCTGGCATTGCCTCCTCAAGAGATTGAGGACATAGTCAGTGTCTACATGGCCGACCTGGGAACGAATACGGTCTATTTCGCATCCGAAGGCGGCCTGTGTGAATGGGACGAGCACAAGACAGCACTAGATACGATCGTCGACATCTCCACTCCCGAAACCGCTACCATTCATGTTCTCGATGAGACAGGCGAAGTCGTCACATCATCCAACTACGCGCGCCGCTGGTCGGAACCCATCGATTCAGTAGTAGCCGACGACACGGGAGAGGAGGCCCTCAGCATCGAGTCGCATGCCGACTGGATACTTGTCGGTGGCGACCGCGGCGCTGTGTCGTATTCAGACAACGGCGGCAGGAGTTACCAACTGCTCGACGACATCGGAGAGGGCAGAGTCCGCCTTGCATTCGACTCGTATTTCGATGACACCGGGTATGTCTACGCGGCAATCGCGGCCGGTGGGGAAGACAACGGCGTTTATCGCACCACTGTGGATGACGCCAGCTTCGAAGACATGAACGCCTGTGACTGTGAAACCGATTTCTGGGATATCGAAGTCTCGGCTCCTGAAGGCAATCCTTACACCGATGCATCATCAGGCGGCGTTCTCTATGCGACATACACACAAGACTGCACTGGCGACTGCCCGGACAGCGGTGTCGCCCGGTGCCTCAACCCTGCCGCACAGTTCTGCTGCGACGAGCTTTCCTGGGACTACCTCTTCGCCGGCCTGCCCGCTTCGGCAGACTTCAGTGTCGAACCCGACGGGCTTGATATCTGCGGCTGCTACACCGATGGTACGGATGTTACGCTCTGCGCCATAGACAACCGCCAGTATTACAATGGCTGGGATGAGTGCTTCGAAGAGCTCGCCGACGCCGACCAGGGGAGGCTGTGGACGTTCAACGACTGTTACGCCAAAGCAGCGCCTGCACTCCTCAGCGTTGCTGACGGCGCCACCATCTCCGGAGACGATTGTGAGTGCGCCAACGACACGTTCGTCCTCGAATGGGAGCGTGTCTGCGATGCCTGTGAGTACGACGTCCAGATAGCCCTGGACGAGGGCTTCACGCATGTCGTCTGGAGCAGTGAGTTCGCCAACTCTCTCCATGACGAGTGCGCCGAGGGCGTCCTCGCACAATGCGAGACTGGCGAGTTCTACAAGCCATCCGATCCGTGTGCTCCGTCACTGGTTATCGACCAGGGCATGCTCGATGCCAACACCACCTACTTCTGGCGCGTCCGCGCGCGTGCTGCAGAGACCGGTGAAGCCTACCGCTCTCATTGGTCCGACGAGTGGTCATTCACCACTACCGTCAGCTCCCAGGGTGCGATACGCCTCACGGCTCCTGACGACGGCGCAACCAACGTGCCGCTTGAGAACCTCGTGTTCACCTGGACATCGG
>CAZKHH010000034.1:0-18648 GCA_964552485.1 uncultured Dehalococcoidales bacterium
GGTTTCACAGGTCATAGGTCAGGCCGCCGAGACTCAACGCGCAACGGTTTCCACAGTCAACCGTGATTGTGGCGCCGCAACAATATCTCGAGACGGTAAGAGGACGGAAAAGACAAGACGGAGGACTGCTATGCGAAAACTCGGACTGATACTATGTTGCGGTGTCCTTATCGCGCTCAGCGCAGCCGGCTGCGCGGGCGGGAGTACGGACACATACAAGGTGGGCTACCTGTCGTCGCAGACGGGTCCCTATGCACCGCTGGGGCTGGCATCGTTTGAAGGCGCCCAGTTGATGGTCACCCAGGTGAACGATGCGGGCGGCGTCAACGGTAAACAGATCGAACTGGTCGCCCTGGATGATAAAGGCACGGCCACCGACACCGCTCTCGGTGCTCAGAAACTGATCGACGACGGTGTCCTGACGCTGGCTTCGGCCACGGCGACGGCGCTCTCGCATTCCGCGGTACCGATATTGAACGACAACGAGACTCCCGGACTCATCATCTCTGGTACGGGTCTCATTAATGATCAGCTCGGTGACTGGGTGTTCAAGCCGTCCGCCAGCGAATATGACTACATACCGCTACCGCTTCGCTACCTTCGCGACGACATGGGCGCTACCAGCATCGGCGCGATGATTGAGAACAGCGGCTACGGCGAGGGCGGCCTTCACTACATGGAGATTGCCGCTCCCGAGATGGGCATGGAGATAGTGGAGATAGTCAAGTATGACCCCTCGGCGACCGATGTGACTCCGCAACTTGCCAATATCCGCTCTTCGGGTGCCGATTGCATATTCATCTGGGGCAGCGGACCGGCGGGTGCGCTGGCCATCAAACAGGCGCGCGAGATGGGCATTATGCTGCCCATTACCACGACGCCGGCACAGTCGAACATGCGGTATTACGAGTCCTTCAAGGACGCGTACGAGATGGAGCCGTCTCCCGCCTGCCTCGACAACAAGCCGTCCATCTGGCCGCAGCTTCCCGATAGCGACCCCGACAAGGCGATGTGCCGTCAGTTCGAAGAAGACTTCAACACTGAGTACGGCCGCATCCCCGGCATTTACGAGGCGATCGGCTACTCGTTCATGACCTTCATCGTCGATGGTCTCGAGCGCGCGGATCCTGATCTGAGCGACCTGTCGACGGCGCGGAGCCAGGTGCGCGATGCCTACGAAACGACCGAGGACTTGAGTCTCATAATCGGCACGTTTACCATGTCTCCCGACGACCATTACGGCCGCACCAAGCCGAAGGAGGTCCTGGTCTCGTTCGTAGATGGCGAGAAAGTGCTTGTGAGGACACACGAGGACGAATAGACCGGATAGCTGAGTGGAAACCGGCACGATACTGCAATCGCTCATAAGTGGACTCACGCTCGGGTGCATCTATGCTGCACTCGGGCTGGGTCTTTTTGTCGTCTACGGCGTCACTCGCGTGCTCAACCTGGCACAGGGCGAGTTCGTGATGCTGGGGGGTATGCTCACCGTGAGTTTTGTCTCGATGGGCGTCGGACTCGGTCCGGCCATCGCGCTTGCCGTCGTTGCGACGATACTCAGCGGCATCTTCCTCTATCGCTTTATCATCTACCCTGCACGGAATGCGTCCGGCTCCACTCTCGCCTTTCTTACAGTAGGGTTCGCCTTCGCGATCGAGGGCATCACCTTGCTTGTCTGGGGCTGGGAATACCGCAGTCTCACGAACTTCCTCGGCAGCTCGAGCATCCACCTCTGGGGCGCGACCATCTTCGGGCAGGCTCCCTGGGTCGTGGGCATGACCGTCCTCATGGTGGTCGGTCTGTTCCTCTTCTTTGGTCGCACCATGCTTGGCAAGGCACTTCGGGCGTGTGCCGATGAGCCGCTTGGTGCGCGCTGCGTCGGCATCAATATCCAGAAAATGGCGCTTCTTTCCTTCATCCTCGCGTCGGGACTCGGCGCGATCGCGGGGGCGACCATCACGCCGCTTACGATGACTGCGTACAACATAGGTATACCCCTCACCATCAAGGGCCTTCTTGCGGCTTTCGTAGGGGGGATTCACAGGCCGATAGGCGTTATCCTCGGCGGGCTACTGGTCGGCTTTGCCGAGGCGCTGTCCGCGGGTCTTATGCCCACCGGATATCACGACGTGATCGCGCTTGGCTTGCTGCTGATCGTGTTCCTTGCGCGGCCGCGCGGTCTTGTGCCGGCACACGGGGTGGCCGAATGATGCGGGAACTCGGAGTTACCATCCCGGCCCTCGCCGACCGCTATGGCGTAAAGGGGGGATGGGGGGCCGCTATCGGCTTCTTCGTGCTGCTGTTCAGTGTGCCGTTGTGGGGAACCGCATACATAGTCGGCGTGTTCACAACCATCGGGCTGTATTCGATGCTGGGACTCGGGCTGGTCCTGCTGACCGGTCTTGCCGGACAGGTGTCTCTTGGCCAGGCGGTGTTCTACGGGATAGGTGCGTACACTTCGGCGCTGCTCTCCGTGCGCCTCGGTCTGCCTCCCGGCGCCACGATGATAGTTGCGGCTGCTGCGGCGGGACTGGTGGCGGTCCCCATCGGGCGGGCGATACTCCGGCTTCGAGGCATAATCGTCGCGGGTGTCACACTGACCGTGAACCTCGGCTTCTTCTACCTGTTGATGAGCGCGTCGGAACTGACCGGTGGAGCGACCGGACTCTTCCTTATACCCCGTTTCGACTACCCCGACTGGGTCTCGTATTCCTCGTTTGTGTTCTTTCTCGTCTGGGTTCTGGTCATCGTGTGTCTTGTACTCACGTCCCACCTGGCGCGTTCACGCATCGGTCGGGCTCTCCGGGCTATCAACTTGCTCGCGGGCGGGAGCGAAGATACCGCGCAGGTACTTGGCATCGACGTGATGCACTTCAAGACGGGCGCTTACATCATGGCGGCCGTGTTCGCCGGAGTGGCAGGTGCGGTCTACGCGCACCGCATGACCGTCATCGAGCCTCACACGTTCGGCGCACAGACGTCCGTGCTTATAGCCATCATGGTCATCGTCGGTGGCGTTACCCGACCGTGGGGCGCGATACTCGGCGCCGGCCTTATCGTGGGAATCACCGAGCTGTTCCGGGAAGTCGCTCCCGTGGTGCTCGGTGGTGCAACCGGCGCGTATGAGCTCGTTGCCTACGGCGTCGTGCTGGTCGTGTGTCTACTGTTCCTGCCTGAAGGGCTGTTCTCGCTGCCGGCGCGATTGAGGAGGTCCCATGAGGACTGACTCTCCGGTCCGTGTCGAGAGTGTGGCCGAGGGGCGCTGCGAGGACCCGGGACCTCGACGACATGCGCTTCTCGAGTACCGGGGGCTCAGCGTCTCGTACGATGAGCTTCTCGCGGTCAACGACGTGAGCTTCTTGGTCGATTCCGGGGAGATTGTCTGCATTATCGGACCAAACGGCGCAGGCAAGACCACGCTGTTACGCATGACCAGCGGCCTGCTGAAACCCACGTCGGGCGAGATATGGTTTGACGGGAAACGCATCGACTCCATGCCTGCACACGAGCGGGCCCGGCTTGGCATCGTGCAGCTCTTCCAGGACATTCAACTCTTCTCCAATATGCCGGTCCTCGATAACGTAATGACCGGGGCGCACGTCTGGACACGAAGCGGATTCGCGGCCTCCGCACTGCACCTGGCTACCGCCGTTGCCGAAGAGCGGCGCATACGTGAGGCGGCCATGGATGAGCTCGCTACCGTGGGACTCGCCCACCGCGCGAAGCAGTTCCCCGGGGCGCTGTCCTGGGGCGAACAGAAGCTCGTGGGACTTGCACGAGCACTCCTCGCGCGCCCTTCGCTGCTCTTGCTCGATGAACCCTACGGCGGACTCGTGCAGGACGATATCGAACGCCTCACCGAGTTGGTCAACGGCCTGCAGAAGCGGGGAGTGACGATTCTGATGGTGGAACATCTGACGGATGTGGTCATGGATGTTGCCGACCGCGTCGTAGTGTTGCATTATGGTGAAAAGCTTGCCGAGGGTACGCCGGACAGCATCCGGGAGGACGAGCGCGTCATCGCCACATACCTCGGAGAGTAGACATGGCAGAAGAAATGAGCTCGAACGAGACAGTGTTGCAGGTGTGCGACGTGCGCGCCGACTATGGGCTCGTAACCGCGCTTGATGGGCTGACCTTCTCGGTCGGTCGCGGTGAGATTGCCGCCCTGATCGGGCCCCACGGCTCCGGCAAGAGCGCGGCTCTTAAGGCTATCTGCGGCCTCCTGCCGATCACCAAAGGCGACATAATATTCGACGGGCATACGGTTAACGGCACGCCGATGGAGCGTCTTGTTGAATGGGGTATTGCGTACGTCGATGAGAAACGGCTCATATTCCCGTCCATGACCGTCGCCGAGAACCTCGAACTCGGCGCCTACAGGCGCAAGGACAAAGTGGCAATCGAGCATGACAGGCGCACTGTGTTCGACCTCTTTCCTGTGCTGGAGGAAAGGTTGAAGCAGAGCGCGGGCACGCTGTCGGGCGGAGAGAAGCAGATGCTTGCGATAGGGCGCGCGTTCATGTCATCTCCGAAGCTGTTGCTGCTGGATTGTCCCAGCCTTCGACTTGCACCCATCCTGGTCAAGAACGTGATGGGGGCTATCTCCCGACTTCGTGATCACGGTATAACCACACTGCTGGTAGAGCAGAACCTCCGCGCGGTCAGCCATATCGCGGACCGGAGCTACTACATGGAGAACGGACGCGTCCTTTCCTCCGGAAAGGCCGACGAGCTCCTCTCTCGCACCCACGGGAAGCTGATCTCTTAGCCTTTGCCGTGAGGGATCCACCCCTTGTGTCAGCAGATACGCGGGAGCAACTCCCCCGACATCATAACTAGAAGACGCGTGGGACCCATCGGCGTGCGCACGACTACGCGTCCCGGCGCGCCCGCCTTGACTTCTCCGATGAAAGCTGCGGACTCGCCCAGCGGATGTGAGTGCATGGCCTCGAGAACCGTTTCCGCAGACTCGGGCGCAACGATCGCAACCAGTTTGCCTTCGTTCGCCACATAGAACGGATCGAGTCCCAGCATCTCACAAGCGGATTTCACGTCAGCACGTACAGGTACCGACGACTCGTCGATGAGAATCTCGATGCCGGACTGCGCCGCCACCTCGTTCAGCGTGCTTGCGAGTCCGCCCCGGGTAGGATCGCGCAGAACATGGATGGCGTTCGGCGCAGCGGCCAGCATGGCAGAGACAAGCCCGTTGAGAGGGGCGCAATCGCTCTCTATACGGGATGAAAACGCCATCCCCTCGCGTGCTCCCATTATCGCCACACCGTGGTCGCCGACCGTTCCGCTGACGAGAATAGCGTCGCCGGGACGTGCATTGTGCCCGGAGATATCGACACCGGTGCCGATGACGCCGATCCCTGAGGTTGTGATGAATAGTCTATCTGCCTTGCCCCGGTTCACGACCTTAGTGTCACCCGTCATGACATCCACTCCCGCCGTTTCGCAGGCTTCGTGCACCGACTCCATCACCGCGTCGAGCACATGCGCCTCAAGTCCCTCCTCGATGATGAGGGCCAGACTGAGGCCGATCGGTTTGGCTCCTACCATCGCGAGGTCGTTCACTGTGCCGCAGACCGCGAGGCGTCCGATGTCGCCTCCCGGAAAGAACAACGGGTCGACGGTGTAACTGTCGGTCGTGAACGCAATGTGACCGTCCGTCTTAATGACCGCGGAATCATCCATGCGGGAAAGCGTCCGGTTCGAGATGTGTCGCACAAGGCGTTCGACGAGTGTATGACTCGATGCTCCGCCGCTGCCGTGGGCCAGTAATACCAGATCGTCCGGCTTACGCTCGCTCACTCCAGCGTGAACTCCCACTTGCAGCAGATGCCGTTCTTGTCATCACGCGGCGGTAGGAAGAGCGGCTCCACCTTTATGCTTGGATTGAACCATTCGGCGTACTTCCTGAGCACGGGAATATCCACCTCGGTGCATATCTGTGCCTCGCGGCCCTCGCCCTCGCGCTCGAGCGCCTCGAGTATGGAGCACCTGGTCACAGTCATCGTGCCCCTGTGGGGCGACTCCAGTTCGAATGTCGCCTCTGTCACCTGGAGCCAGGGCACGAGCTGGAGAAACTTGAACAGCGCGTCGATTCCGTCGCCCGTTATGCCCGCCATGGCAGTCAATCTCTTCAACTCGTAACGGGTGGCCTTCTCCCATGCCCATTTGTCCACTGTGAGGGCCGTATCGTTATCGAGGTGTTCCTTGACGCCGAGGTACCAGAATCCGTCGATGGCGATATAGAACTGGCCGTACATCCGCAGGAGTTTCGCGAGAAACTCCGGAGGGAGGTCTTCCAACCGCAGTCCGGGATTGAATTCGCCACTGTAGTCCATAGCCTCTGTCATTTATGCGAACCTCCTTACGTCCTGGGGAGAGCAATTCTTCAACGATGCAGCGTGTACGCGTAGTATGCAGCACAGCTCCCTTCGGCCGAAACCATGCACGGGCCGATCGGATGCTCCGGGGTGCATGCAGAGCCGAAATGAACACAGTCGGTCGGCGCTGCGACCCCCCTGAGGATATCTCCGCATCTGCATCCTGGTGGCTCGACTTCGGCGAGTGACACATCCGGTACCATCGGCGTTGCGTCGAATAATGAGAATCGCGATCTGATCCGGAGGCCGCTTGCCGGAACTGTGCCGATGCCGCGCCATTGCGCGGCACACGGCTCGAACACTTCGTTCATCGTGGCAAGGGCTATTTGATTACCCTCGGGCTTCACTGCACGGGGATACGCGTTTTCGACGCAAGGGTGCTGCTGTTCGAGTTGAAGAGTGAGCGCTCTCACTGCCCCGAGTATGTCCAGGGGTTCAAAGCCAGCCACAGCGCACGCGACGCCGAAATCGCGTGGGATGAATTCATACGGATGCGTACCGGTAATCACGCTTACGTGACCGGGGCAGATGATGCCATCGATCCGTGTCTCTCCACTCGAGAGCAGCGCCTGCATTATCGGTGCGGTGAGCTTCAGGAGAGGGAACACGCGAAGATTGGTAAGACCTTGTCGTTCAGCCTTCAGAAGCGTGGCGGCAAGCGTGGGAGCAGTAGTCTCGAAGCCAATTCCAGGAAGGACAACAAGGCTGGCCGGGTTTTCAGCGGCCAGTTGCAGCGCATTGAGTGCCGAATAGACAACCCGCACATCACCTCCCTGTGCCCGCACGTGCTGAAGGCTGGTGGTGCTTCCGGGTACACGAATCAGGTCGCCGTACGTGGCGGTGATGATTCCCCGTTCAAGTGCGAGACCTGCCACACGGTCTATATCGCCGGGCGCCGTAACGCACACGGGGCAGCCGGGGCCGGAAGAGAGCATGATGTTCTGTGGAAGCAGGTCGCGTATGCCGTATCGCAGTATGGCGTGCGTATGACCGCCGCAGAACTCCATGAGAGAGGCTGCCCGGGTCGACGCATCCGCTATCGCATGGACGAGACTGCGGGCGAGATGGGGGTCCTGGAACTCGTCAACGAATCTCACTGATGTCGGCCAGTTCCTTGAACAGGGCGAGTGTCTCCTCGGCTTCCGCAGGATCCACAATACCGATGGAGAATCCTGCATGGACGAGCACGTAGTCACCCACCTTCACGTTCGGGGTCAGCATGACGCCGATACGCCGCTGGACGCCACCGGCATCGATCTGTGCGTCCTGACCGTCGATGGAGACTATTTGCACGGGGATTGCGAGGCACATGTCGCCGCCATTGTAGCCCGCACAAGCCGCTGCGCACAAACGAAGGCGTTTACGTCCGTACGGTGTGGGCAGCGACGACCGCCTGTCCGAGCGAGATGCAACCGTCGTTAGCCGGCAACTCAGTGTGAAGCATCACGGTCAAACCCTCGTTCATAAGCAGCCGCCGGCACGTCTCCAGAAGCAGCCTGTTCTGGAAAACGCCGCCACTGAGCGCCACATCCCTGATGCCCGTATCGCGGGATATTCTCAGGCAGATGTCGACCGTCATCAGCGCAACGGCGTCGTGAAAAGCCCTTGCTATCGAGGTCGCGGGCCTGCCTGCCGCGACATCGCGGAGGACCGATTCGAGTACAGGAGAGGGACCAATGACATAATGGTCGCCTTCCGTTCGCACATCGAAATCGTAGGCTTCGGACTTGCGTGCGCCCTGTGCGAGGTGCGCCTGCATTTCGAGCTCAACGGCAGCCTGGCCCTCGTAGCTTATGCGCTGGCGGATACCGGCAAGTGCAGACACCGCATCGAACAGCCGTCCCATGCTTGAGGTCTGCGGAGTGTTTAAACCTGTACGTACCTGCCGGGCGATGATTCCGATCTCTTCAGGTGAGATGCCTGATATGAGCGCAGGAGCCTGTCCAATCGCGTGTTCGCCGAACAGGTGTAGCAGATATCCGGCTGCGGTCCTGCCCGGACGCAGCGTAGCGGCATCCCCTCCCGCGAGTGGTAGATTCGCAAGGTGCGCCACCCTTTCGAATGAGTCAGGTCTGCACACGAGAAACTCGCCTCCCCATATCGAACCGTCGGTGCCAAGTCCCGCTCCGTCGAAGACAACTCCGATGACCGGTTCAGTTGTCCCATTCTCCGCCATGCACGCAGCGATGTGTGCGTGGTGGTGTTGAACAGCCACCACCGGCGTGCCGCTGCTCTCCAGTTCCTTCGCGACCCTCGTTGAAAGGTAGTCCGGATGGAGGTCATGAGCGACCAGGGTCGGCGCCACCCTGAAAAGGTGTTCGTAAAGCGATACGGTCGACCTGAAGTGGTCCAGGGTCTCGACGCTGTCAAGGTCGCCGATGTGCTGCGACACGAACGCATTGGCGCCCTTCGTGAGACAGAAGGTGTTCTTGGTCTGGGGCCCGACCGCCAGCACCATCGGCCCATCGTAGGGAAGCCGTATCGGGTACGGCGCATAGCCCCGGGCGCGGCGTATCACTTGACGTGCAGTGCTCACTGCCATGACTACGCTGTCGTCATAGCGCGAGTGTATCGGCCGGTCGTGTACGAGGAACAGGTCGGCGATGTCTCTAAGCCGCTCAAGTGCCTCCTCATTAGTGGCAACGATAGGCTCCTCGCTGAGATTGCCGCTTGTCATGATGAGCGGTCCGCCGAAGTCGTGAAGCAGCAGATGATGGAGAGGCGTGTAAGGAAGCATGAGCCCGAGGAACAGGAGTTCCGGCGCAACCTCCCTTGAAAGATTCGACGTTGTGCGCCATGGCATAAGTACGATTGGCGCCGCGGTCGAGGTCAACATCTCCTGTTCCTTGTCGTCGACGACACAGTGCGTTCGTGCATCGGCAAGGTCCCGCACCATGACGGCGAATGGCTTGTCGGGTCTTCGCTTTCGCTCTCGAAGCCGCCTCACCGCCGTGTCCGACGTTGCGTCGCACGCGAGCAGAAAGCCTCCAAGTCCCTTGATTGCCACAGTAGCACCCTCCAGGAGGGCAGCTACGGCTCCTCCGAGGGGGTGTGTGGTTTGGACCGGTGTGCCCTGCGCGTCCAGCAGGGTTAACCGGGGGCCACAGACCGGGCATGCATTCGGTTGGGCGTGGAAGCGCCTGTCAGCAGGGTTCTCGTACTCGACCCTGCATTCGGGACACATCGCGAAGGTGTGCATCGTTGTGAACGGCCTGTCGTACGGCATATCGGTGATGATTGTGAAACGCGGGCCACAGTTAGTGCAGTTCGTGAATGGATAGCGGTATCTACGGTCTACCGGGTCGAACAACTCGGCCAGGCAATCACCACAGGTCGCAACGTCGGGCGAGACGAGTTGACCTCTCTCCGGGTCGTATTCGCTCTCCAGTATCTCGAAGCCCGTAATGCTCGCTGGAGTACAGCGGGAGGTGATGATTTCGTGTACCCGTGCAAGGGGTGGGGCCTCGCCGTGCAACGAATCAACGAAGGGGTGCAGCGCGGCCGCAGGACCCTGGACCGTTATCTCGACGCCCTCGGGGGTGTTCCGGACCCATCCTGTAAGGCCTGCAGACCTGGCGAGGCGAAAGACAAAGGGTCTGAAGCCAACACCCTGGACCACGCCCAGGACGCGGATATGGAGGCACTGTTCATCGCGCTCATTCTCCATGGCGGCATGGTAACCCTTCGGTTGTTGCGGATTCAGGAGATGTGGCTGCGCAGCCAGTCCGTCCATTCCTGTAGTCCTTCACCCGTCTTGCATGAGACGAGGAAGAACGGGACGTCTGGATTGAGGTCGCGCACCGAACCCATAAACCTCTCAACGTTAAAGTCGACGTATGGGAGAAGGTCCGACTTGTTGATGATGACCGCGTTGGCATCCGCAAAGACCATGGGGTACTTGATGGGCTTGTCATCGCCCTCGGGGGTGCTTGCTATCAACACCTTCAACTGCTCACCGAGGTCGAACTCCGACGGGCATATGAGGTTCCCGACGTTCTCGATAAGCAGCACGTCAAGGTCCTGCAGCGGCAGGCGGTCGAGCGCTTCACCGACCACATCAGCGACCAGCGCGCAGCTCTCGGGCAGGTGCCGCGTGTTGATCTGGATAATCGCGTCCGCAGCATCGGCTACCTTCTCAGCATCGACCTTTGATGCAACATCGCCCTCCATGACTCCTGTGCGTACGCCGCTCAATCGCTCCAGAGTGGCGAGTATGATGCTTGTCTTGCCCGCGCCTGGAGCGGACATAACATTTACCGCTACGCAGTCGTTCCGCTCAAGCATGGAGCGGTTCTTCTCGGCCGTTGCCTGATTGGCGCCGAGAACGCTCTGAACAATCTCAATCTTCTTCACTGGACCTCCATGTCGTTGATGTACAACTCCCGGCCACCGGCGATGTCGACGCCGGTCGAGGCGCACGCAGGACAGATCCATTCCCGTGTTTCAGGTGTGAACTCCGTCCCGCACTC
Organism: uncultured Dehalococcoidales bacterium; assembly: GCA_964552485.1. GTDB lineage: Bacteria > Chloroflexota > Dehalococcoidia > GIF9 > AB-539-J10 > SKVJ01. The sequence continues at coordinate 10,868 of CAZKHH010000034.1, forward strand.
ACGGCAGCGCAGGCGTATCGGAGCCTCCTCAAACTCGAGTATAGCGTCCTCTCCGATGGTACCCTTGCTGAGTGTTTCGTAATAGAACTGTATGCAGTCAGGCACAAACCCGGTGAGGGGCCCCACCACGACCCTGATCTTCAGTACCTTATCGACGCCGGCCTCGGTTGCCTTGTCCTCGACTATCTTCAGCAGGCTCTCGGTCACGGTGTATTCGTGCATGACGTGCCTTACGCGTTCCCTGTGCCAGTTGTCCTGAAGCCCGATGCCGCCCCCAGGATGCCGTTCACCAGGCGAGGAGATGAGTCGGCGCCGTACTCTTTGGCCAGCTCTACTGCTTCGTTGATACTGACTTTCTCCGGGGTGTCGACTTCATACAGCATCTCATACAGTGCGAGGCGGATAATATTCCGGTCGACCACTGCCATTGTATCTACGGGAAACGAGGGAGCGTGACGCGAGATTATGGAGTCGAACTGTCGACGGTGTTGGAGGACTCCGTACACGAGTGCTGACACGAAGTCGTAGGTCTGTTCATCCACGGTGTCATCGTACACGAGGCGGGCGAGTACCTCTTCGGCGCTGTGCCTCGTTGTATCGAGTTCGTAAAGGACTTGAAGGGCAAGGCTTCTCGCCTTGCGGCGTGGCATCATAGAGCTACTGGGTTGGTTCAGGATTCATGAGCGCATCGATGTCGTCTGTACCCGAGAGATTGATTGTAATGGCGTCGGGGCTGATTCGCTTGACGAGGCCGCTCAGTACCGTGCCGGGACCGATCTCGTAGTACGTCGTTATTCCGTTTCCGCTCAAGTACTCGATGGACGCCTGCCACTGGATGCATTGACGCAATTGCGACAGCAGTTCTTCGCGGATGCTGCGCTCGTCTGTCAGCGGTTGCGCCGTGACGTTGGAAACCACCGGGACAGCGGGGGCCTTGAATGTAAACGACTGCATGAAGTCTGAGAATTCGGAAAGAACCGGTTCCATCAGAGTCGAATGGAATGCTCCACTCACATTCAGCGGAATAATTCGGCGGGCGCCACGTTCCTTGGCCAGTTCGGCCGCCTTCTCGAGCTTGTCGACAGCGCCGCTGATGACCAGTTGTCCGGGTGCGTTGACGTTGGATATCTCAACCCCCGCTTCGTCGCACACTTCCTGCAACGGGCCGCGGTCGAAGGCGATTACGGCCATCATGCTTCCCGGACTCCGTAGACCGGCTTCGTACATCAGCCGTCCGCGCTCGCGCACGAGGCGAAGGGCATCGGCGAAATCAAGAGCTCCCGCGGCGGCGAGCGCCGTGTATTCTCCGAGGCTATGGCCGGCCACGAAAGCAGGAGTTGGCAGCTTGCTGCCGAGCGCTTCCTGCGCTGCTCGAAGGCAGGCCATGCTGGTGGCAACAAGCGCCGGCTGCACGTTCACTGTCTTGGTGAGCTCATCCGGCGGACCCTCGAAGCAGAGCCGGGAAAGTGGAAATCCCAGAACCGAGTCAGCCTCGTCGAACACCGTGCGCGCCGACGTGTACTGCTCGTAGACGCTCAGTCCCATCCCGACCTTCTGGGAGGCCTGTCCGGGGAATAGGTATGCAGCCCATGCTGACATAGCTACCTCTTCTTCTTGGCGGGGGTTATGATTGTGGCCTGCCGTCCGTTGTACATGCCACACGTAGGGCACACGCGATGTGCCAGTTTGGGGCTCTTGCACTCGGGACAGATGTTGAGGGACGGCCCTTCCAGCCCGTGGTGGCTTCGGCGCTTGCCTTTCCTGGATTGTGATGTTTTCTTCTTGGGTTCAGACATCGGGATCTATCTCCTCTATGCCGGGACAGTCAGAACGGCACAATAGTTTCAGGGGCAGATGCAGAACGATATGTTGTCGTATTATCTCTCCCAAGTCAAGCGTGTTGTCTGGTCGGATGGATACATCGCCTTCCTCTTCGAATCCTTCCGCGCCACGCCGGTGAGCGAAATGCGGCTCCGGATGCACCTGGTCCTCGATGCGGAAGTGCACATGCTCGCAGTACTCGTTCAGGCACCGGATGCACTCTGTCGAGACGTAAGCCACTCCCTCGCCGCTGACCGCAACTCCCCGGTTCGTGTGCGTCAACCGGATGATGCCCGTAACCGAGTCGGCCGGCTGAGTCTCAACCACGTCCTCGATGGCGCGCTCAACGGTCGTCCCAACTGCTTGCTGCAAGAGAGAACTGAGGCTGTACTGGCACCTGATTGGACTGCCGGAAAGAGATTCGTGAGAGAGCATACAATTCGTAAAGGTACATCACGATTCGCACATGGCGCAAACTCCGACGGCCATGAATGGATGTGCCTGTGAAAGTCGGAGGGGCAATCTGGTATCATTGCGGTGATGCAGGACAGGTACGATGTCGTGATTCTGGGGGGTGGACCCGCAGGCCTGGCGGCTGGCATTTACACCGCCCGGTCCGGTCTTTCGACCTTGATAGTTGAAAAAGGCTTCCCGGGAGGCCAGATAGTCAACTCCTCACTTGTTGAGAACTACCCCGGCATGCCTGAGGGCATTTCGGGTATGGACCTGGGTCAGCGCATGCACACTCATGCGGAAGCGGCAGGCGCCGCGACCGAAATGGCCGAGGTGACTGGTCTGGTGAAAGGCGCTGTCGGCGAGGCGCACCGGGTTGTTACGTCCGAGGGCAACGTTCTTGGAACGACGGTTATCGTCGCGACCGGCACGCAGTGGGTCCCTCTCAACGTCCCCGGAGAAGAGAATCTTACGGGACACGGTGTTTCGTATTGCGCGACCTGCGACGCGCCCTTCTATAAAGGCAAGAAGGTGATTGTAGTAGGTGGCGGCGATACCGCCGTCACAGACGCGTTGGAGCTTGCGAAACTTGCAGATGAAGTCACGGTTATCCACCGACGCGATGAGTTGCGGGCAAGCCAGGTCCTTCAGGACAAGGCCATGAAAGATCCGCACATCAAGTTCATATGGAGCAGTGTCGTCGATTCGATAGAGGGTGATACTTCTGTCAGTGCTGTCACCGTCAGGAACAGAAAGAACGATTCCGTATCACGGATGGCCATCGATGGTGTATTCATCGCCGTTGGTTCAGTTCCGATGACGGGCTTTCTGAAAGGTGTGGTGGCGCTCGATGAGGCGGGCTCGGTAATTATCGATGAGCAAATGGCCACCGAAGTCGCGGGCGTTTTTGCCGCCGGCGATGTTCGTCATGGCTCGGTGCGCCAGGTTATAGCTGCCGCCGGCGATGGAGCTGTTGCGGCCCTTTCGGCAAGGAGGTATATCAACTCACTATGAAGGTCATCTTCCTCAAGGACGTATTTGGCTCTGGCGAAGTCGGCGAGATTAAAGAAGTCGCGCGCGGCTACGCCCGGAACTACCTCATACCGAACGGCCTGGCGGTCGAGGCGACCTCTGGCGCGATGAAGCAGGCCGAGGCGCGCATCCAGCGTGAAATGAAGCTCAAGGAAGAGGAAGCCAAGAAAGCCGAGATACTCGCCGGTCGTCTTGATGCTCAGCAGTTGACCTTCAAGGCGAAAGTAGGCGAAGAAGGCAAGCTCTTCGGTTCCATCACCAGCGCGCATATCGCGGATGAGCTGAGTAAACTGGTGGATACGCATATCGACAAGAAGCACGTTGCCATTGATCGCCCGCTGCGCGAAGTGGGCACCCACGAGGTCAAGATCAAGCTGGGCGGCAAGGCCGAGGCGACCGTGCTGGTTAACGTCGAGCCCGAAAACGCGGAATCGTAGGCGACGCCGATGGCGGAACACTCGAAGCTCCCGCCGCATGACATCGAGGCAGAGGAGGCACTTGTTGGCTCTCTGCTTATCGATCCCGATGCCATACTGAAAGTCGTGACGTCCTTGAAGAAGGACGACTTCTTCGACGGTGCGAACGCGGCTGTCTATGAGGCGTGTGTCGCTCTATACCAGCGCGGCGACGCCATCAATCAGATCACCGTCGCTCATGAGCTTATGCGCGGCGGCCTGCTCGAGAAGGTAGGAGGGGCTGCCTACCTGAGTCATCTCATCGGTAGTGTGCCGACCTCCCTTCATGCCGAATACTACGCGCAGATAGTCGAACGCGCCTCGGTAATGCGCAAGCTCATCACGGCCGGCACGCAGATTGCCGGTATTGGTTATGAGGGCGGCCCGGATGTCGAGGAAAGCCTCAGCAGGGCCGAAGACGCTCTCTTCAAAGTCCGTATGCGTGAGAGCACGCGCGACTTTGTGGCCGTACGTGATGTTCTGAGCGACTACTTCGAGGCGGCGGGCGCAAGCGGCGAGGAGTCGGCCGAAGGGCTTCTGCATGCCCGAACGGGCTTTCAGGGTCTTGACGGTCTGCTTGGCGGCCTTCACAGGTCCGATTTGATAGTTCTCGCGGCGAGGCCGAGTCTCGGCAAGACGACTCTCGCTCTGGACATGGCGCGCCACGCAGCGCTGAACCAGGACGCGTGTGTCGCGCTCTTCAGCCTGGAGATGTCAGCGGAATCGGTCGTGCAGCGTATGCTCGCCGCAGAGGCCGATGTCGATTTCTGGCAGGTGCGCCTGGGGCGCTTCTTCGAACATGAAGAACGCAAGATTATGGAGGCTGCCGGGAAACTGTCTGAGACACGCGTGTATGTGGACGACTCCCCGCAGGTCGGCACGATGACCATCCGGAGCAAAGCGAAGCGACTGGACTACGAGCACCGCCTCGATCTGGTGATTATCGACTACCTGCAGCTCATCCAGGGCAATGGCGGACGTAACGAGACCCGCGTGCAGGAATTGAGCCAGATCACGCGCTCACTCAAGCTTATGGCACGCGAGCTCGATGTGCCGGTCATCGCCGTATCTCAGCTCAGCAGAGCAGTAGAGTGGCGTGCATCGCACGTGCCGCAGCTTGCTGACCTTAGAGAGTCTGGTACCATCGAGCAGGACGCGGACATCGTCCTGTTCATTTACCGTGAGGACAAGTACGTCACAGAAGAAGAATGGAACAGGCTGCATGACATCATGGGTGAGCCGTACCCGCGTGGGCTGGCGGACCTAATAATTGCAAAGCACCGGAACGGCCCGCTGGGACAGGTCAAAGTGAAGTTTGTGGATCGCGCAGTCCGTTTTGATAACATCGAGCAGCAGGAGGCCGGCGCGGCCTCCTTCATATAGCAGGAGGAACCGTCCGCTATGACAGGCCGGGTCCCGTACTCAAGTGCGCCAGCCGGGGCATTCACCGCAGTGCCCGGGATGTATGTGAGCCAGGTCATGCGCCTGGTCGAGGACATGGCAGAGCTCAAAGTCAGCCTGTTGCTGTTCTATCTGCTCAGTGGCTCGCGTGACTACCCGGCATATGTCACGGCCGAGGAATTCGTGCTGAAGTGTGCGTCTCTCATCGGCCTGCCCGACGAGGAATGCACGCGTGGGATTGAGGCCGCCGTGGAGAGAGGCGTGTTCCTCAAGGCAAAGGTCCCGCTTGATGGAGTGGAAACGACGTTGTTCTTTGCAAATCTGGAGAGCGACCTGGCCGCAATCGAGGAGTTCAAGGCGCGGGTGAAACTGGGAGGAGAAGGTGAATCCGCATCTCCGCTCCAGAATATTTTCCAACTCTATGAGCAGAATATCGGAATGGTCTCTCCCCTCATTGCTGAGGAGTTGAAGGACGCGCAGCGGACGTATCCTGTGCAGTGGCTGGAAGAGGCCTTCAGGGAGGCGGCGAGGGCCCGCAAACTGAACTGGAAGTATGTCAACAGGATTCTTGAACGCTGGCAGGCCGAAGGGAAGGATAGTGGAGCATATCGACAGGGTACTGGCGCGAATGACAGAGACAAGTACGTCAAAGGGCGTTACGGACACCTCGTCAAACGTTGAGCGCCGACCGGAAGCGAACCCTGACCTGAAGAGCGTATGCCCGGCCTGTAAGGGTGTCGGCTTCGTTCACCCTGTGGGACCCTCCGGGGCGCCGGACTTCTCCCGGGTCACGCCTTGCACATGCCGCCAGAACGATCTCTCCCGCCAGAAACAGGGACTTCTGCAGCGTTACAGCAACCTCGGATATCTCGCTCACTATACTTTCGAATCACTGAGTCCGCGCGGGCGCAGCGGTACGGCCGACGAATACGTGAGAGCGTATGAGGCTGCACAGCGCTTCGCCGATAGCCCCAATGGCTGGCTTGTGCTGATAGGTCCGGTTGGCAGCGGCAAGACGCATCTCTCGTGCGCAATCGCCAACGCGCTGCTCTCGAGCGGCCGCCCCGTGTTCTACGTCGGAGCGGCCGACCTTCTTGATCATCTGCGAGCCACGTTCAGTCCCGGCAGTGAGATTCGCTATGACGAGCTCTTCGAACAGGTGAAGAACGCACCGCTCCTCGTGCTCGACGATATTCAGGGTGAGGTCGGCTCGACCTGGGCACGGCAGAAGCTCGAACAGATTTTCAGCCATCGCTTCAACTGCGGCCTGCCGACTGTAGTGACGACGAATATCCCGCCAGGTGAGCTGGCCGAGCGGGTGAGCGAACGGCTCATTGATCCTGACTTCTGTTCGGTGCTCGTTCTTGGTGATGTGCACGGAGGCGTGGACATGCCCGGCCTGCCTGAAGGCCTGCGCACGGAGCGATTCGACAACTTCGAGTTTCGACGCGTTGAGCTGTCTCGAGAAGAGCAGCAGAATCTCGAGATGGCGTTCAACCTCGCAAGTGACTTTGCCGAGCAGCCTGAGGGCTGGCTCGTGTTTCAGGGACGGAACGGGTGTGGAAAGACCCACCTCGCAGCAGCAATCGCAAACTACAGGCTCGAGCGCAACGGGCCCGCGCTATTCCTTGTCGTGTCCGACCTGCTCGATTATCTGCGGGCGGCGTTCGGCCCCGAGAGCCGCGTCTCGTATGCGCGTTTCTTCGATGAGGTGAAACAGAGCCCCCTGCTCATTCTGGACGACTTTGGCGAGCAGTCGGCGACGCCCTGGGCTAAGTCGAAGCTGTTTCAACTCCTCAATCACCGGTATAACAGTCGTCTCCCCACCGTGATAACTACATCGCTCACGCTCGACGACATCGAGACGCGGATGGTAGCCCGGCTTGCGGACCCGCGCATCGGCACAGTGTTCAACATTATGGCGCCCCACTATAACGTGGACGTGGATGAGCGACGTGGTGATGGGCGTAACTGAAACGTACCGGGCGCTTTCATGGTAGCAGGCCACGTGTTTCTGCTGCTCGGTGCGTATCTTCTGGGCGCGCTGCCTTTTACGGTTGCCCTCGCGGTCGCACACGGCGTTGACCCTTCGGAAGGCGACCTCCATCTGGCGCTCTGGTACAGTGCCAGCCCGCTGCATGCAGTGGTCGCGGGGCTGGTCGATGTTGCCAAGGGTGCCTTCCCCGTGCTCATCGGTTTCGGCTTCTCCATGCCGGTCTGGGTGGTCAGTTTCGCAGGTATTCTCGCGGTCGTGGGTCAGATGTGGCCGCCTCTCCGTGGCTACGGTGAGAAAGGCAACAATACAGGTGTGGGTGCGCTTGTGGTACTGCTGCTTGTCCATCAGGCATACGCCGGTCTGCTGTGCCTCGGATTCTTTGCCGTGGCTGCCGCCCTTCGCTGCAGGAAGATAATGTCCATAGCGGATGTGCGAGGCTCCCGGTCCTCAGAGGTTCACGTTTACCCGCTCGCCGTGCTGGCCGGTTTCGCTGCAGCCCCCCTTTTCACCTGGATTGCAAACGAGCCTGCAGGACTGACCTTTGGACTCGCTCTAATCCTCCTGGCCATAGTCGTGCGTAGACTGACGGCTGGACTTGCGAGCGACATGTCGGTTGGTGCACG
>CAZKHH010000035.1:0-757 GCA_964552485.1 uncultured Dehalococcoidales bacterium
CCGCACAAGGTGTGGGCGGAGTGCTACTACTGTCCGAAGTTCCCTGACTGTGACGAGGTTGCATTGATTCGCACGGTCGAACAGTCAGAGCAGCGCGCGTAAGAGGTGTCACGTGGAGCGACAGCTTTCGAGTTCGCAGAAGTACAGCGGCCGGGTGGTCTCCCTGCGCGTTGACAACGTCGAGAAACCCGGTGGCACAACGACGACCCGGGAGGTCGTCGAGCACGGCGACTGCATAGCGGTGGTCCCCGTGGACCAGGACGGCAACGTCCTGCTCGTGCAGCAGTTCCGTTATCCGGTAGGTTGCAGCCTGTTGGAGGTACCGGCCGGCGGCATCGACGCCGGAGAGGACGCAATTGATTCGGTCAAGCGCGAACTGCAGGAAGAAATCGGATACGTACCAGCCACCATCGAGAAGCTTGGTGGGTTCTACTCTGCGCCCGGATACAGTACCGAATATCTGTATACCTATCTGGCGACAGACCTCAGTCCAAGCAGGCTCGTCGCAGAGGACACGGACGAAATCGAAGTGCTGCGGGTACCTTTGCCGGATATACCAGCGCTGATCTATTCCGGCCAGATATGCGATTCGAAGAGTGTGGCGGCCCTTCTCTTCTATCTGACGCGCGAGAGGCTGCTAGGCTAACCTGGCGACGACAGCCGCGGCAACCTCATTCGTCGTGACGGCAGAAAGATCATCCCGGTCGGCCTTCATATCATACGTGACGCTCTTACCTTCGGAGAGCACCGATGCAAT
>CAZKHH010000035.1:767-17763 GCA_964552485.1 uncultured Dehalococcoidales bacterium
CGTCTTCCTCTTTCAGATAGCGGAGCATCAGCACGCCTGAAAGCATTGTCGCGATTGGATTGACTTTATTGAGACCGGCATATTTGGGAGCACTTCCATGAGTCGGCTCAAAGACGGCTATCTCCTCGCCGATGTTGGCACCGGGAGCGAGGCCAAGGCCTCCGACGAGGCCGGCACAAAGGTCCGACAACAAGTCTCCATAGAAGTTCGGACACACAAGTACATCGAACTGCTGGGGCCGTTTGGCCAACTGCATGCAGCACGCATCCAGCAATACATCGCTGAACTCGATATCAGGATACTCACGGGCCACTTCCTGTGCGGCTCGAAGAAAGACCCCATCCGAATACTTCAGGATGTTCGACTTGTGGACGGCAGTGACCTTGTTCCTGCCATTCGCACGGGCATAGTCGAAGGCAAAACGGACTATGCGCCGGCTACCACCGGGTGAGATGACACGGAGGCTGACAGCCGAATCAGGCGGCAGTTTCCTTCCTGAAGTCTCTTCAACAAGGTCCGCAAGACGTGCTGTATCGTCCTGGCCGGAGTCAAACTCGATTCCCGCGTACAGGCCTTCCGTGTTCTCGCGTACAACGACCACGTCGACATCATCGTACGGAGCAAACACGCCCTCGTAGCTGCGGCACGGTCGCAGACACGCGTACAGATCCAATTCCTGCCTAAGCGCGACATTTACACTTCGAAAGCCACTCGCGATGGGAGTCGTAACCGGGCCCTTGATGGCAACACCGTTGCGGCGTATGGACTCGAGCGCTGCCGCGGGAAGCGGCGTACCCGAAGACTCCTGGGCGGCAGCTCCCACAATGACTTCCTCCCAGTCAAACTCCACACCGGTAGCTTCAAGCACCCGGCGGGTAGCTTCAGTTACTTCGGGACCGACGCCGTCGCCCGGAATAAACGTTACTCTATGTTTCATGTGACTCCTCCATGGGAAAACCGGGGTGCATTCCCGGGCTACGCATCAAGCGATCCGTGGATCCGGATATACGGCACAAGGCCACCCGCCTCAAGGATACGTGCCATAAGCGTTGGAATGCGACCGCAGTTCATACGAGCCCCGGTCGTATGATCGATTACAAGGCCCTCTTCCAGGATGATCTCGAGTTCGTCGCCATCGCTAATGATACTTGTATCACACATCAACACAGCGAGACCCTGATTGATAGCATTCCTGTAGAAGATACGTGCCACTGAAGCTGCGATGATTGCTGAGATTCCCGCCATGCGGATAACTACAGGAGCGTGTTCACGGCTTGAGCCGAGCCCGAAGTTGCGGCCACCGACAAGAATATCTCCTTTGCTGACCCGCTGTTGGAAGCCCGGCAATCGGTCCTCGAACGCATGCGTTGCAAGCTCCGGGAGATTGCTCCTGAGATGAGCGAAACGCCCGGGGATTATGTCATCCGTGGAAACATCGTCGCCCGTCAGTATGGCTTTGCCTCTCAGTACAGCATCACCCATGGTTATGCGAACTCCCTCGGGTCGGTTATGACGCCAGCGAGCGCCGTAGCGGCGGCGGTGGCCGGACTCGCGAGATATACGAATGCGTCAGGATTACCCATTCGCCCCTTGAAATTCCTGTTCGCCGTTGACAGGCACACCTCCCCGTCTCCCAGTATGCCCTGGTGGAGACCGAGACACGCAGCACAGCCCGGAGGCAGTATCAACGCACCGGCCTCAACAAGCGTGCTTATGTAGCCCTCGGCGATAGCCTGTAGCAGTACGCGCCGGGAAGCAGGGGCAACCAGTAGTCGCGTCCCAGTCGCCTTCTTCCTGCCTTCCATCATCTCTGCTACAAGTGCGAGATCCTCGATACGCCCATTCGTGCATGTACCCATGAATACCTGGTCGACATGCGTTCCGGCCATCTCCGCTACCGTGTGCACATTGTCGACGGTGTGTGGACACGAGACGACAGGCTCAATCTCATCTAATGACACTTCGAGGATACTTGCGTACTGCGCATCAACATCGCCTTGCAGCGCCATGAAGTCGGCGGACCTGCCAAGCTCCTGGAGATACGCCCGCGTCACCTCATCACCGGGAAACAGGCCGACCTTTGCGCCAGCCTCGACGGCCATGTTCGCAACAACGAGTCGGTCAGGTATCGAAAGGGATGCCACGCCCGGTCCTGAAAACTCAAGCGCCATATAGGTTGCTCCGTCGGCGCCAATCCGGCCGATAAGCTGAAGGATGAGGTCTTTGGAGCACACTTGGGGAGGCAGCTCTCCCGTGAGCCACACGAGCATGGTCTCCGGAACGCGGAACCATGTCTTTCCCAGGGCCATAGCAACGGCGACATCGCTCGAGCCCATACCGGTGGCGAACGCACCAAGGCCACCCGCAGTCACAGTGTGAGAATCCGAACCAACGACGACCGCGCCGGGCTTGGCGTATCGCTCGGCGACAAGCTGATGACACACGCCTTCGCCTACATCACTGACGGCGCACCCACAATCCTGGCCGAATTCACGCATGAACATGTGGTCGGTAGACAGTTGCCGTTGCGGGCTGGGTGCTGCGTGATCCATGAACAGGACCGAGTTCGCGGGATCCGCAAGGCGTTCGAACCCGGCCTCGCGAAACAACCTCAGCGTCAGCGGACCAGTCGTATCCTGTACGAACGACAGGTCGACTTTCGCTATTACTATGTCGCCTGCGACAGCCTCGGTCCCTGACCGGCTAGCCAGTATCTTCTCAGCAAGCGTCTTTCCGCGGGTCATAGCAAAACACAGTCGATTCTACGGGACGGCTATGGAACGCCGGAGCACGTCGAAGAGCCAACGGGCGTCCCTCCACACGACGTGGAAGCTCCTATTTTACTTGGATTGCCCTGCTATAATCAACGAAATCTCCCGTGTGGTCGGCATGCAAACAGCCTCGACAACCATACGCAACGCATCATTCCAGTGGGGCACACGTACGTACATCATGGGGATTGTGAACGTGTCACCCGACTCTTTTTCCGGCGACGGCCTATCGACAACTGAGGCGGCAGTCGAGCAGGGCCTGCGGCTTGCAGCCGAGGGCGCAGACATCATCGACGTGGGAGGCGAGTCCACGCGGCCCGGTTCCGCTCCTCTCGACATCGTTGCCGAGATAAGCCGGGTTGTCCCGGCTGTCGAGGCCCTCCGAGCCAGAGCGAGTGTACCCGTGAGCGTGGACACGTACAAATACGAGGTCGCTCTGGAGGCTGTGCGAGCGGGCGCCGATATGATCAATGACATCTGGGGATTGAAACGCGATGTCCGCCTGGCCAACCTCGCCGCTGAGAGTGGCTGCGCCATGGTATTGATGAGCAACCAGAGAGACGTATCCCCGAAGCACGACGTTGTGTTCCCCGACATTCTTGCCACAATCGCGGATGATCTGCGCCGGGCAACGGCTCTCGCAATCGACCACGGCTGCGACTGGTCCAGGCTCATAATCGATCCAGGCCTTGGGTTCGGCAAGACGCAGCCACAGAACATCGAAATACTGCGACGACTGGAAGAACTGGACGACCTCGGATTTCCGCTCCTGGTAGGCTCCTCCCGCAAGTCGGTCCTCGGATATATTCTCGACCTCCCGCCATCGGAACGGCTTGAGGCTACTGCGACTACCGTGGCCCTCGCAATCGCCAAAGGCGCTGACCTGGTCAGGGTTCACGACGTGAGAGAGATGCGCCGGGTCTGCAAGGTGGCCGACGCGATCGTCAGGGGAACCACATGAATCAGGCCCATGTCTTTCTCGGGATGGGAGCCAACCTCGGCAATAGAAAGGCCAACCTTGAGGCAGCACTTGAAAGGCTCGGTCGCCTGGGCACAATCCAGAATGTGTCTTCAACCTACGAGACGGAGCCTGTTGGTCTCGAGGGACAACCGCTGTTCCTCAATATGGCATGCCACGCGATTACAGGCCGGACCCCACACGAAGTACTTGAAATCACGCTCTCAATCGAGCGAGAACTCGGTCGGCGTCGTACCACACCTGATGCACCAAGGCCGGTTGATATCGATATCCTTCTCTACGAGAATCTGGTGCTGTCCGATAGAGCTCTCACTATTCCACACTCCCGACTAAAAGAACGGGCATTCGTCCTCGTTCCACTCGCAGAAATCGCACCTGACGCGGTCGACCCGCGCTCCGGCGCCACCATACGGCAGCTTCTGCAGCGATGCAGCGACACGCACTGGGTGCGTCCATATGATGGAGGAGCATATGTACAGACTGTTCGCTGAAGACCATTTCGACGCGGCCCACTACCTTCCGGAATACCGCGGCAAGTGTGAAAACCTGCACGGCCACCGGTTCAAAGTGGTGTTGAGGATCGCTGCGGAACACATCGGCAGCGACGGAATGGCGTACGATTTCGCGGAAATGAAGCGCCATTTGCGAAGCGCACTCGAAACTCTGGACCACACATGTCTGAATGAACTGCCTGTGTTCTCGAACAGGCCACCGTCAAGCGAGAATATCGCCTGTTGGCTTTTCGAACAGCTTGAACCCGTGTTCGCAGGGGGTGCGGCGCGACTGGACACAGTCGAGGTGTGGGAATCGCCGACTGCAGGAGTCTGCTACTCGCCCTAGTCCTGCATCTCGGGCGGCAGCAGATTAGGTATCGTGTCCTGTATAGGATATGAGAAATCGCACGTGCCGCAATACAGAGTCCCTGTCACTATTTCGGTCTCGTTGCGCTCGGTAACCTTCAGTTCAAGCGTGCCCTTACACACAGGGCAGACGATAATCTCCATCAATTCGTCCTTCATGGCCACGGATTATAGCAGTGCGCAACGGGTTAAGATGAGAAGTGGTACTATAATCGACTGAGAGGATATTTGGATGTCAACACAGTTGAGAAAAACTTACCGCAAACTCAATCCCGACCTGCTCTATGATGAGGTTCGCGATCTTCTGTCACGCCACGGCCTGTCAACTCGCGAGGACAGGATGCAAACGTACTCGATAGCAAGCGGAGAGACCCAGTCTCGGGTCACCGCGCCTGTCCAGGATGGCTCCGGGAAGCAATGCGGAACGCTGCACATATTGGGTTCGTCCGGCACCGATGTCCGCATGACAATCACCCTGGATGAAGACAACGTTTCAGAAGATACGGTGACAGAGCTTCGAGACGACGTGGACTTCATCCTCGGTTCCTACGAAGTGAAGTGGTAGCCGACGATTTCGACACATCCGACAACTCTGCCCAACCGGCAGAGGCGCGGCCTTCCAGCATCCTTGCCGTCGGCTAGTCTCTGACTGAAGAGCGAAGAGGCCCGCGCGCACGCACCATGAGCAACGTGCAGAGTGCCGCAACCACGACCATTCCAATTCCACTGATTTCGAACGCGGTCGCAAAGCCGAAACGGTCGATCAGGTACCCTACAACGGGTGCAAGCACGCCATTGCCCTCCATCGCACCGAAATAATAGATGCCGAGCACCGTGGAACGTCTCCCGGGCGGGCTCTCCGCGAGGACGAAGGCTTCAGATGCGGGTGCGCGCGCGTAGAGCGCCACGCCAAGTACAAGCACAACACCCATGACGGCGACAGCGGACGAGGCCAGGCCCATAAGGACCATCGCAGGTCCGGACAGTATGGCAAGCGAGACAACCACAGGGATTTTACCCAACCGGTCTGACGCGTACCCACCAACCACCGCAGCCCAGAGGCCGGTTGAGTAGAAGAGAGACACAGCCACCGCCGAGCGGCCTTCCGTATAGTCGAACACATCGACAAGATAGAGTGGAATGAACGCAAGTACGGCGAGTACTGCTGCAGCCACGAAGCCGCTGAGCGCGATGAACGCTCCGAGTCTCAGCCAGTTGACACTTGCTTCCGGAGGGGCGTCGGAGGTCTCGGGCGATGTAACCTCTTTCGCAGCAGAGGCCTTCTGGTGGCGACCAAGCAGTACATAGAACGCGATACCCAGCAGGAAGGCCGGCATCGCGAGGGAAATGAACGGAGTACGCCACCCGAATGAAGCAGCCAGGCCCGCGGCCAGAAGCGGCGCAAGAAAGTAACTCGCGCTACCGCCAATCATATGGAAACCGAGCGCACTACCACGCCTGGAGGGCTCAACCACGGACGATATCAGCTGCGGCGCAGACGGGTGATAGCCTCCTCCGAGCGCGCCCATGAGAGCCAGTCCGGCCAATAGCAGTGCATACTGCGTCGAAATACCGACAAGGAGTCCTGCAAGCGCAACGCCACTGATGCCAACAAGCAGCAGGCGACGCGGTCCGAACCGGTCGCCCAGCCATCCCGCAGGCAGTTGCGAGAACCCGTACGGCACAGCAAACGCTGAGACAACAAGCGCAGCTCTCGTATAATCAAGCGAGAACTCGTTACGTATGAATGGCAGTAACGGGACAGGGAGCGCCGTCAACAAATGGTGCGAGAAGTGCGCCACCACGAAGAGCAGTACTATCCCGGGCAGGACGCGGCGGATACGGCCGGGAGCCGCTGAGCCTTTCCCGCCTCGTGTCACTGCACCACCGCATCGCACCAGGCAAGTACATCACGGATAACATCGGCATCCGCACCGATGAAATGGCATTTGCCCGGGTATTCATGGTAGTCAGCACCGTACTTGCGCGCGACGCGTCGCGCCACACCGCAAGGCGTCGCTCTGTCAAGGCTGCCGACGCCTACCAGGACAGGACAGTGCACCTTCCGCTCGTCGACTCGAATAGCACCTGAGACGATCTCCCGCAGCGCGCGCCCCGATTCGTAGAGGAAAGAGTCATATATCACAGTCTTTTCGCGTCGGGATAGTGCATTTGTCAGCCCATAGTCAGCATTGCGAGGAGGGATGATGAAAGGCCGGGAGAGTACGGCATCGACGAGGTTGGCCGAGAGACACAGCAAAGAAGACGGAGTGAGGGGATTAATGCCCGCGGGAGCACAGGTCTCCAGCAAGACGAGAGCGCGGGCAACCCCGTCCTCGGCGAGCTTCTGTGCCACCAGCCCTCCCATGCTGTGGCCAACCAGGATAACCTGCTCCGAGCCGATTTCGGCCCGCACCTGCTCCACGTAGTCGAGTATGCCCGCCTTGCGAAGGCCAACAAGGTCCTGCGGGGCGTCATGAAACGGAAGCGTCACGGCGCGGGTTGAGAAGCCCGCACGGTCGAACGACCTGCGAAAGCGATTCCAGTGCCTGGAATCCGCCCACATACCGTGAATGAATACTACGCTATACGGTTTCAACGTCCCTCGCACGCGTTACAGGCCGCAATTAAACAGGCCGACGGAAGATTGGTGCCTCACGAGTATAGCCCACCAGCGAGGACAAAGGAATATGACCGCTACGCGGAGAAGACCGCAGTTCAGTCAGTCTTCAAAGCCGTGCCAGGTCGCGACAACATCAACGGGCTCGCGGGAACTCTCCAGCTTGTTGACAGGGAAGTTCCAGTCGGGGTAGCCAACGGCTATTGCCGCAGTGATACGCTTCGATTCGGGAATACCGAGAAGGCCACGGATCACGTGAGGATAGCTCATAGCCTGCTGGTCGATGCACGTGCCAAGGTCGTGACACATAGCAGCGAGACAGAGTGCCTCTGTGAGGATGCCCAGATCAAAGTCTGTGCGCGTACGTTCAAGGCTGGCTTCCGTATACACATAGATGCCCACAGGTGCGTCGAAGAACCTGAGCGCCTTCCGGTTCCATTCTTCACGGGCGGCCTTGTCCTCACGCTTGATGCCCAGGAGTTCGAACACCTTGATACCCACATCCCGCCTGCGCTGCATGTACTCACCGAACAGGTCGGGCGGACTCACGTCCGGATTGACCTCATCGCCTCTCTCCCGCGCCTGGACCTGAAGTCTGTTTAGCTCGGCAAGAACCTCACCCGACACCACTGCCAGTTCCCACGGCTGCGCATTGGACGCCGACGGGGACTGGATAGCAAGCTCAATCATATTCCTCAACGCCGACTCGGGTACAGGCTCGGGCGTGAAGCCCCGGATACTCTTTCGGTTACGCATCGCATCTGACAAGGGCATGCAATCCATCACAAACCTCCCGACAACTCACTACATGAGAAGAGCGATGGTACGCCAAACAGCATCGATGCGGCAAGCGACACACGTATCGGTAAAGTCGCTCAAGAAGGTATTGACGGGTCCTGGCAGTCATGGTAGTTTGGCCACAGTTCAACATTCTTGCAGCCCGAGGAGGAAATCAGAATGATTCTCGATACCATGGCCAACACAGCTCGATACCAGGCACTTTCCGAGAGATTCGCCAAGGCTTTCGAGCTTCTCCAACAGGGAGATATCGCGCACAAGGAAGACGGGAAATACGAGGTTGACGGGGACAAATTGTACTACATGGTCCAGAGCTATCTGACCAAACCGGTTGAAGAGCGGCGCTTCGAATCGCACCGTCGGTACGCGGACATTCAAGCCATCTTTGCGGGGCGCGAAGCGATGGGTTACAAGAAGACGGAAGGGATGGAATCGCAAACTTCGTATGACGAGTCCAAAGACATCATGTTTTTCGCCACGCCCGAGAGCTATACAAACCTGCAGCTCGAATCCGGGGAGTTCGTGGTCCTGTTCCCCGGCGAAGGCCACATGCCGCAGGTACAGCTAGAAGGGCCATCACAGATACGCAAGGTAGTGTTCAAGGTACTGGTCAGCGAGTAGAGTCTGCCCCGACCCAAGAGGGAGCACCTGCTGATTCCCCCGGCCGCCTGACCAAGAGTACTGCAGGTATCGCTACGGCATACAGGCTCGCGAAAAGCACGAACGCCCACTGGTAAGTGCCGGTAACATCGAATACAAGCCCCGCAACCAGCGGCCCGGTAGCAGTGCCGATACTCTGGGCCATGTTGACAACTCCGAATACGGAGCCATAGTGAGCAAGACCGAATCGGTGGCTTACAAGCATCGACATCGTGGGCAGCCAGCTGCCCGCACCGAAGCCCATCAGCAACGCATACGCCCACACCAGCGACATTGAAGAATCGGGGCCGACCTGGAGCAGTATCAGAAGCGCGGCACACTGAAGTGACAGACCGATTGCACTCGCGTGCTTGGGATGCATGCGGTCGCACAACCACCCGAACAGTATCTTGCCGACACCGCTGCCGAATCCGATGGCGCTCAGAGCCACCGCCGCGGTAGCAGTAGGGAACCCGATGTCCTCGAGATTCGGTACCTGGGCCTGCAGTCCACCCATACTGCTGAAGTTGCCAAGCAGATATGACACACATATGAACCAGAAGGCCAGTGTATACACGGCCTGGCGCAGAGAAATGCCCTCGAGTTGGAGACCGCCGTTAGCTGCGGACACGGCAGCAACAGCTTCGTCTGTGGCTCCATCGGCGTGAAGACCGACTTCCTCCGGACGGGTCCGGACAATCAGCAGTGCGAGTGGGATGATGGCCAGGCACACGATCACCCCGAGCGAGAAGTATGTGAGACGCCAGCCGACAGTCTCGAGGAGATAGCCCGCAACAGGCGCCATGACCACCCCTCCTGCGCCGATGCCGGCCGAGGTCAGACCCACCGCGGTGCCACGTTTCTTCTTGAACCAGTACGAGATAACCGCACTCGTTGGAACCGGACCTATACCTGCCGCTCCCGCGCCAACCAGCACATAGCCAAAGTAGAACAGAGGCAACATACTCATACGGCTGACGACGATGAAGCCGAGAGCCATCACGAGGGCGCCGCCGCACATCGCAACTCTCGCGCCATACCGGTCGACTATACGTCCGACCAGCGGCGAGGCAAGCCCCATCATGGCCCAGAAGATAGTAAAGCCCACCATGATTTCGCCGCGACTCCAGCCGAGTGCGGCCTGAAGAGGATTCACGAAGAGGCTGAACACAAACGAGCCGCACCCGATGCAGATGGTAAGACAGAGAAACGTGAACGCTACTATCCAGTAGCCATAGAAGAACCGGTTGCTGTGAAAAAGAGGCGTGCGGTTAATCACGAGATATGGATGACTCCGAACGAAATGGTATCATACCAGCTACAGTTCGCACGTACGCGCATGTCAGATTCGGATACTGCTTCACGAGATGCCAGGGTCGGCCTGGGAGGCGTCCTAAGACACAGCAGGCGCTTCTTCATTGTCGTCAACAAACAGTCGGGTAATTACCTTCGCTGGCTGGTCCAACTCCGCATCGGAGAATTCCTTACGACTGAAGGTGTAAGCGGCGAAATCCACTATCTGACCGATGTGGAGACACTCAGGCAGCGAATCGAACAGGCCTATAGCGGCGGCTTTCGCACCTTCGTAGTTGCCGGCGGGGATGGCACGGTGTCGCTGCTGGCAAGTCTGCTGCGAGACAAAGATTGCTCCATCGGCATCGTACCAATCGGAACGACGAACATGCTCGCACAGCTCCTTGGGGTGCCCCTGGGCGCGCGAAAGTCTCTCGAAATGCTGTTGAATTCGGACTGCACCCGGCGCATCGATGCGCTCGAAGTGAAGGACCGGCTGTTCTTTCTGAACGCATCCGCGGGACTGTCATCCTTTTCCATATCCGACCTGCGCACAACCGAGAAATCGTACTTCAAGCTCCTCGCCTATGTGTTTGCCGTTATCCGCAGCATGCGCAAAGCACGTACGAGAAAGTTCCCTCTCATGTTTGACGGACAATCACAAGTGGTAGAGGCGGCAGAACTGTTCGTCGATAACGCGGGGGCCATCGGGATGCCCCGATACAGAACATCGGATGCGCTGATCGACGACGGTCTTGCCGAGATATGTTATGTCCAGAAGGGTTCACCAGTCGAACTGGCCAACGCCATCCTGGACGTCGTCCTCGTGCGCAAGAAACGCCAGACCATTCGCCACATAGCGAGCGCGAGGTCCGTCGTGATCGACTGCGAGGAGTCCATGCCCGTCCAGGCCGACGGCGACTCCGTAACATCGACACCGGCCACAATAACCGTAGTCCCTGCAGCCGCGAAGTTCGTCATTCCGCGAACCTGAACGAAAACTGAGCTTTTCTTACACCTGTTCAGGTGAAAAACCCCATGGTAGACTCGAATCACACAAGTCTACGGAAAAGGGAGGGCCCGGGCATGTCACGACCATTCCTCGACCGGTACTTTCAGCTAACGGAACTCGGCACCACTGTCCGCACCGAAGTGCTCGCCGGACTTGTCACCTTCGTGACGATGGCGTACATCATCGTCGTCAATCCAGCGATACTCGAGGCGGCTGGTATTCCCTTCGGTCCATCCATGGTAGCAACCATCGTATCGGCCGCATTCGGTACACTGATCATGGGGTTTTACGCGAAAAGGCCGTTCGCTATCGCGCCCTACATGGGAGAGAACGCCTTCGTTGCGTACACCGTAGTCGGCGTGCTCGGCTACACATGGCAGACGGCGCTCGGCGCAGTGTTCGTCGGCGGAGTCCTGTTCACGATACTCACAGTCACAGGCGCGCGCGCTGCCATGAGTCGCGCCATACCGTTAAATCTCAAAGCGAGTTTCGCTGCCGGTATTGGTCTGTTCATCACCTTCATCGGCTTAAACAATGCCGGCATCGTAGTCCTCGGGGTCCCGGGCGCGCCGGTCCACGTAGGTGACTTCGCCAGCAGGGGAGTACTGCTGGCCGTATTCGGCACGCTGTTGATTTCGCTGTTCCTGATCCGTCGAGTGAAGGGCTCGCTGCTGCTGGGAATCGTAATTACCGCGCTCATCGGATTCCTTATCGGCGAGGGACAGACACCGGAGCAGATAGTCTCGATGCCACCGAGTCTCGCTCCGATCTTCCTGCAACTGGATATCGGAGGGGCGCTCACCTGGGGATTCTTCGCGGTCATACTTACCATGTTCACGATGGACTTCCTCGACACGATCGGAACGCTCATCGGTGTATCCATGCGTGCAGGCTTTGTTGATGAAGAAGGCAATCTTTCCGAAATCGAGAAGCCGATGCTCGCAGATGCCCTTGCAACAGTTGCCGCATCGCTACTGGGGACCACCACAACAGGTGCATACATAGAGTCCGCAGCCGGCGTGGAGCAGGGCGGCCGCAGCGGTCTTACCGCCGTCGTCGTAGGGCTGCTCTTCCTTATCGGCCTGTTCTTCGCCCCGTTCTTCTCAGCGATACCGGCCGCTGCAACCGCCCCCGCACTTATAATCGTGGGGGCGTTGATGATGAGTCCGATTGCCGGTATAGATTGGGGCGACTATTCTGAGGTTATCCCGGCCTTCGGTGTAATCGTGTTGATGAGCTTCACCTACAACCTGGGGGTAGGCCTTTGCGGAGGCTTCGTACTATATCCGCTGTGCAAGGTATTTGCCGGAAGAGCACGCACCGTGCAGCCGACTGCGTGGGTGTTATTCGCTCTCTGTCTTGCCTTCTTCGTGTTCTATCCGTACTGACATCCGGATGCCAATCACACGCGGGAACTGCGAGAGGCGGTTCCCGCGTGTGATTGGGTCACTACGAAGCTGCTTCTCTTTCCTTCAGCTTCGCCTCATACACGCAGTAGATGCCATCGCCGGAGCGCGCAGGACCGAAACACTGGTTACAGTGCACACAGGTCGCCCGTGATGTATCCCCCTCGTGCCAGCGCTTCACGAGGAAGGGCTCGCGGATGAGCGGCCGGCTGAGTGAAATGAAGTCGGCAATGCCTCTATCTACGAGGTCGGATGCCACTTCGTAACTGAGAATCCCTCCAACGAGCATCAGTGGCGCGGTCACCGCGTCCTTGTACATCTTGGCGGCATCTATGTAGTAGACTTCTTCGCCAGGTGGCTGCACGCCCGGACGCGCAAAGCCGCGGTTGGCCGGACTCAAGCCAGTGCCTCCACTCATTTCGATTGCGTCGATGCCTTCGGCTTCAAGCATGCGCGCGACTTCGACCATTTCATTGCGGGTGAAGCCTCCGTCTATGAAGTCATCGGAGTTCATCTTGATCGCCACCGGCACGCTGCCGCCAACCGCACCACGTATCGCATTCAATACTTCCACATGAATGCGAGCGCGATTCACGAGGCTGCCGCCGTACCTATCAGAGCGACGGTTGAAGTATGGCGACAGGAACTGGCTCAGCAGATAGCCGTGGGCAGAATGTATCTGTACTCCGTCGAACCCAGCCTGGGAGGCTCGTACAGCGCCCTGTTTGAACGATTCCACTATGAACTTGATATCGCTCTCGGCAAGTTCCATGCACGTGCGTCCATCCGGAAGCGTGATTGCCGATGGCCCCACAAGCTCGCCATCCGGCTCTGCAGCGGTGCAGCCTCCATGGGCAAGCTGGAGTATCGTACAAGCCTCACGTTCATGTGCAGCCCGAGCAAGACGGGCAAGACCGGGAATCATCTCATCGCTATGAACGCCGAGCTGCGGCGGCCGCACCCTGCCACGGGGTTCCACAAACGCATGGCTGCTGATGATAAGACCGACTTCGCCTCTTGCCAGGTCGGTTGTAAGGTCTACCAGACTGTCCTTGGCTGTCCCGTCACTGTTGGCCATACCCTCGTATGTGGCCGAACGAACAAACCGGTTGCGAATCGGGATTCCCTTCAGTTGGCTCTGTTCAAACAGGTTAGACATACCACCTCCTCGAACTCCTAGTATCACCAAAATGCTGCACGAACGTCAACGCCTACGAAGAACTGTACCTCCCGTGATATAGTCGTCTACCATGCCACCTCCACTTTACTCAAAGCAGAGCGAACGTCTGTGCCGTGAGGTGTCGCGTCGCATGGACCTGTGTGATGGCCTGCAGAGTCACTGTGAGCGGTGTCTGGCTACACAGCGTTGGGGTGGGAGTGTGACGCTCATGATCGTGGACGCCGCTTTCATGTCAATAGGGCTGAACTACTTCATCTCAGTTGTTCCGGCGGTGGCCGCGTATGAGGCACGGATGCAACGGGGAGAGGTCCCGCAGCAGCTCAAGGACCTGTCCACTATCTCCTACGACCAGGTCTCCAGTCTCTGGAAGAATCGCCGCTCATGGGACGTAGCCCGAAGTGTCGCTGGTCAACTTGCCGACTGTTCACACGATGACAGGTCCGCCCTGCGTGAGTGGGCAGCGCAGGCACCCGTGGTCGGCTGGCAATCGGACCCGGTGGGCAAGGTGTCCGGAGTGGGAATCACCACATACCAGTACCTTCGCATGATGGGGGGAGTAGACACGTCCATGCCGGACAAGATAGTCAGGCGCGTGATATCCGAACTGCTGAGGGATGCACAGGTGGAGCTGTCGGTGAACGGAGACGTCGAACTGATAGACACAATCGACCTCATCGCCCGGGAGACCGGCTATCGGGCAATTGACCTCTGCTGGATGACGTGGATGGTGCAGTCCGAAGGCAAACTCGTGCGGATGGAGAAGTATCGCGAATTGCTGCAGCGGATTTGAATTACCCTCATGACGTAGGAACGGCGAGAGGGAGGCATTGAATGCCTCCCTCTCGCTTGCATACAGCGGTATAGGGCTATATCACACCGAAGAGCTGCAGGTAGCCAACGACCAGGACTACGGCGATAATAAGCGGCAGGACAACGCCGCAGTAGAATCGCAGGCCGGAGGGGAACTTCATGCCCTCGCCGGTATTGGCCTCGGCAAGGAAGTTGTCCCAGCCCCAGCCAAACCGATGGGAACAGAATAGCGCAAATATGAGCGAACCCACCGGTAGTAGCGTATAGCTGACGATGAAATCCCACAGATCGATGAACGTAGAGCCCTCAACTCCGGGCAATGTCTGAATGGAACTCAGCACGTTGAAGCCCAGAACGACCGGCATTGACAGGACAAAGATGGCAATGCCCTCAACAATCACAGTCTTCTTGCGGGTCCAACCCCACTGATCCATCGCATAGGCTGTGAGGTTCTCAAACACAGCGACAACCGTGGTCATGGCAGCCAGAGCAAGTAGCAAAAAGAAGAGGACCGACCAGACCTGACCTCCAATCATCGCGTTGAAGATGTTGGGGAGTGTTATGAACACGAGTCCCGCACCCGAGCCCGGATCAACACCGAATGCAAACGCGGTGGTGAAAATGATGAGGCCGGCCATCAGTGCAACAAACGTATCGATGCCGACTACCCTGATGGATTCACCCGCCAGGGCACGGTGCTTCCCGATATAGCTGCCGAAGATGGCCATGCTGCCGATACCCAGGCTCAGAGTGAAGAATGCCTGTGACATCGCCGCGTATACCCCACCCCAGGTCATATTCTGGAACTGGGGACGGAGATAGAAGTCCAGGCCCGCACCCGCACCAGGCAGCGTGACGGCCCTGACGGCAAGAACGATGAGAAGGACGAACAGGCCTCCCATCATGGTCTTCCCGACACGTTCAACACCACCCTTGAGTCCAAGTGCACAGACAAGATATCCAAGCAATACCACGATGAACACCCAGAATCCAAGCTCCAGGGGGTTGCCCAGCAGGCTGCCTCCGAAAAAGGCGCCCAGTTCATCCGGCGACTTCCCGATAAGATGTCCGGCAGCCGAGTGATAAAGATATGCCAGGGTCCATCCGGCAACCGTGGTGTAGAACATCATCAGGATCAGGTTTCCGAGAATTCCGATGTGACCGTACACGCTCCATTTGCTGCCCGGGGGTTGAAGCGCAGTCATGGCTCCTGCAAGGTTCCTCTGCGCAGCGCGCCCCATCGAGAATTCCATCACCATGACGGGGAAGCCAAGGATAACCAGAAAGACAAGATAAACGATCACAAATGCGGCGCCACCGTATTGACCGGTGATGTAGCCGAATCGCCAGATGTTGCCGATACCCACGGCACACCCGGCCGAAACCAGCAGAAAGCCCAGCCGGGTAGCGAGTTGCTCTCTAGGCATGCTCACCTCCTTTTAGTTTGACAAGCCAGCCAGAGCCTCGACCTGTCAGACAGGACTCGCCGATACCAGCGCCCTGTGGGGGTCACAAACGAACGCTGGCCGCACTTATCGGGACCCTGCCGGACGCCCGGCTTGTGCTTCAAGACAAGAGCGGCATCCGCTATTCGCAGATGCCATATTCTTACTATATGGATGGGCAGATTTAAATGTCAATAGGTTCACGAGGGGAATGATGCTCAGTCGATCAATTCCTCGACCGTATAGCGACCTGCAGCGAGTGGAAAGTATGTAGGCCTGGCGCCAAATTCGGGATCTGTTCCGTGCTCTGACAAGGTAGCCTTAACCGCCTCCGCTACCGTCAAGCGGTCATCGAACAGGCCCGTGATGAGCGTAGCCGTGGCAGCATCAAGATAGCCCAGACTCACCGAATCGTTCCAGGAAATGACGACCGACGCTCCGCGGCCCAGGAATGCCTTGGCGAGATCAGTTTGCTCAAGGCACGAGCATCCTGCGATTATCACCACTGTCGATGGAAGGTAGCCTTCCATGGAATGTGCAATGAAATACGGACTCACTCCAAAGGAAAGCTCTGTGTCACTCTCGAAGGGCCGTACGATGAGCACACGGTCGCGCAATTGCTCATCAACATACTTGGACTTGCTGTACGGCTCATTCGTGAACAAAGCCGTGATGTGTTCCACATCCTCATCTTCAAGTACGAGAAGGCCGGCATGAGACCGTATAAAGAGCACGCGACAGCCACGCAAACCAAGAGAGCGGTACAGGTCGACATCGACCTCACCACCCTGATACTCGACAACACCGAGACCGTACGTTTCAAGACTCTCACGTATTGAGGTACGCAAGGCCGGATTGGGATCTTCCGGGGAGAGTTGGTCGATAACAATCGCATCCACGCTACCAGCCATTCGGCCAGGGGGATGCGTCATGATGTAGAGCCCGAGCACAACTACAGCTACGATGAGGCCAATCACAATCCACTGCCACAGAGACGCGAAAGCAGCCTTTCTAGATTGTGTGGACTTCTTCTTTCGTGCGGGCATGAGTGGTACGTGAAGGAGCGCCGTTCGTTGGACAGGATTATAGCGCGTCCCCTCGCAGTATCCATACCGGACAATCTGCCACTGCACCACGGTTCACCTGCCACAACTTGCTTGAACTTGCACCATAGACCTGGCGT
>CAZKHH010000036.1:0-17701 GCA_964552485.1 uncultured Dehalococcoidales bacterium
ATTTGAACCTCCGACCACCTGAACCCCATTCAGGTGCGCTACCAGGCTGCGCTACACCCCGTTCGTACTGACAGACGGTATGCTATCATATCGGCGTTCGCCCAACAATTGATTCTCATCGTGAGGCCCTTCCTATATGACTAAGAAACAGCGCACCCATACTCCACACGCGGGGATGTCGCGGCACGCAGTCTCACGCCTTGAAAAAGAGAGGCGTATCCGCCGCATCATCACCATAGCGAGCGCGGTCTTTCTAGCCGCAATCGTCATCGCAATCGGCGTCGGTCTGTACATCGACAAGGTCCGCCCTATGAATGAGACGGTCCTTGAGGTCAACGGGCGCGAGTTCGACATGGGTTACTACATCGACTTCCTCGACATCTACGGCCGGGGCGCCGACCCTACGCAGCTGCAGCAGATCGCACAACAACTGCCGACGCAGATTATCCGGGATGAGATTATCCGCCAGGCAGGCCAGTCCGAGGGGATAGTGGTCACCAACGACGAGATAAAGGCTGAACTGGAAGAGAACGACCTGCCCAACAACGATGCCTACCGTGACTCGGCGGCTGCGGCCCTCTACGCTCAGCGTGTGGAGGACTGGTTTAGAGATGCTCTGCCGGAGACCATGGCCCAGGTCCAATTCGAAATAATGCTGACGGAAAGCCGGGCGGTGGCGGACGAAGTCGTGTCTCTCACAAGGGCCGGCACTCCGATGGCCGAACTGCTGGACGAGTATTCAGCCAATCCAGACATCACCCCGCTCCAGGACTGGGTGCCGCCCGAGCTGCTGGCGAACCCGGATGTGAAGAATGCGGTGCAGTCGCTTAACCCGGGCACAGTGACGGCACTGCCCGACGAGGATGCAGTGAAACAGGTCGGGTACTGGCTCATCGAGGTCATAGACAGAGACGACTCCGGGGCGATTCTGCCCCGGGCCATCCTGGCCGGCAGCGAATCCGGGGCGCTGGAAGCCCGAGAAAGACTCATGGCGGGCGACGACTGGACCACCATCGTCGAGGAGTATTCCCAGTTCTCGGCGTCCGACGAGAACGGTGAGCTCGATTTCATCACGACTGAAGACGTGGTATCCGAGACATTCAACGAAGCAGCATTCAACCTCGATCTCAACACGCTGAGCGAACCGATACCCGACACCGGAGTGCAGACAACAGGCGGCTACTGGGTTGTAAACCTGCTGGACAGAGAGGACCGGGAGCTCGCCTCCGACATGGCCGACGCAATGGCCGGCAAAGAGTTCACCGACTGGTATACCCGGCATCGAGAAGCGGCCACGGTTGAACAATCGCTGACGCCTGCCCAGATACAGTTTGCAGTTGAACAGGTCAGCCAGTAGGTAGTGAATGCGTGAAATAGGAATCGGCCTGCTGGGTCTCGGGGTCGTGGGCTCCGAGGTAGCCGACGTGCTGCTGCAGCGCTGCGCCCGTTTCAGTGAACAGGTAGGGACTACGGTCGTGCTGAGGCGAGTGCTTGTGCGCGACCCTTCCAAACCACGCACACACCCCCTGCCTGCGGACATGCTGACGACGAACCCCGAAGACATACTCGCGGCCGACGACATCGATATCGTTATCGAGCTTGTCGGCGGCGAACGACCGGCTCACGACTTCATACGTACCGCGCTCTCAAACGGCAAACATGTCGTCACCGCCAACAAGGAACTCATTGCGAAGAACGGATACAGGCTTCTCTCGCTCGCGACTCAGCACAGCGTCGATTTGCGGTACGAGGCCAGCGTCGGCAGCGGCGTCCCTATCCTTTCACCTCTCCAGCAGGAGCTGGCGGCCAACGAGATAAGCACGATACGGGCTATCGTCAACGGCACGACGAACTACATTCTCACTAAGATGGCTCGCGACAACGTAGAATATGAGAACGCCCTCAAGGAAGCGATGGAACTCGGCTACGCCGAACCGGATCCGACCAACGACGTCGAGGGCATCGATGCCGCGTACAAGCTGGCCATACTCGCGAGCCTCGCGTTTCATACTCCCGTGAGACCCGACAGCGTGTACCGTGAAGGCATCTCAAAGCTTCAACCCAAGGACTTCCGCTATGCGGCCGAACTCGGCTACGCGATCAAGCTGCTGGCAATCTCAAAGGAGCGCGGCGACAGGCTCGAGGCGCGCGTACACCCCGCGTTCACTCCGCTCGAGAGCCAGCTCGCGACTGTCGATGGCGTCTACAACGCCATACAGATAGAGGGCGACCTCGTGGGTACGCTCGTATTCTATGGTCGCGGCGCAGGCGGCCGGCCAACCTCCAGCACCGTAGTCGCCGACGTACTTACGATCGCGCATAATATCGCCATGGGCGCTACCATCCGGCCGCGCATGGAGCTCGGGCGCCGTATACCCGTGATGCCGATGGACGAGATATCGACACGATACTACTTCCGGCTATCCGCGAATGACCAGCCCGGCGTGCTGGCGGAGATATCACGCATACTTGGCGATCACCGCATCAGCATCTCGTCGGTCATCCAGAAGGAACTCGACCCCGAGCACGGGAAAGCTACAATAGTGATAATGACTCACCCCTCCGTGGAGCAGAACGTGCAAACGGCAATTTCCGAACTCAACGCGCTGCCGCTCGTCGATTCGGTGAGTTCGGTTGTACGCGTGGAGCACTGAGTCCCCGCGCGTACCACAGGAGATAGTCGCATGACGAAGCAAGGCGTGCTTGCCAGATATCGTGAATACCTGCCCGTCACACCATTCACTCCCATAATCACGCTTGGCGAGGGCGATACGCCGCTCATCAGGTCGCAACGCCTCGAGCGTGAGCTGGGCTGTGGCGAGCTGTATTTCAAGTTCGAAGGCTGCAATCCCACCGGCTCGTTCAAGGACCGCGGCATGGTCATGGCCGTTGCCAATGCGGTCGAGAACGGAAGCACCAGGATAATCTGCGCATCGACCGGCAACACCAGCGCTTCGGCGGCGGCCTACGGTGCCAGGTTCGGACTGGAGACGATTGTAGTCATCCCGCAGGGCAAGATCGCCACAGGCAAGCTCGCACAAGCCATCGTCTACGGCGCCCGCGTTGTCGAGATAAAGGGAAACTTCGACGACGCACTGACAATCGTGCGCCGCCTTTCCGAGAGGCATCCGGTGGCGCTCGTGAATTCACTCAACCCATATCGCATCGAGGGCCAGAAGACGGCCGCGTTCGAGGTCGTCGACACGCTTGGCGACGCTCCTGACTACCTCTTCATACCGGTAGGAAACGCGGGAAACATCACCGCCTACTGGAAGGGATTCGTCGAGTACGCGGAAGCGGGCAAGTCGACCATACGCCCGAGGATGATGGGCTGGCAGGCGGCAGGGGCCGCACCGATAGTCAAGGGCAAGCCGGTGAAGAAGCCGCAGACTATCGCAACAGCGATACGCATCGGTAATCCGGCAAGCTGGACGAAGGCAACAGCCGCGCGTGATGAATCCGAAGGCTGTATCGACATGGTGACGGACGAGGAGATAGTCGCGGCCTACCGTCGCGTCGCTGCGTGCGAAGGACTGTTCGTGGAACCGGCGTCGGCAGCTTCGCTCGCCGGGCTCATCAAGGTGAGCAGCACCATGGACTTCAGTCGCTCTCGCATCGTGTGCGTGTTCACCGGACACGGGCTCAAGGATCCGGGGCTCCCGGCGAAGTACGCCGAGCCGCCAACCCAGCTTCCCTCCGACCTGAATGCGGTAGAACAGTACCTGTTCGAGAGGTAGAGGAGAACACGTGGACCTGGAAAGCATTCGCACGTCAATACGCACAGTCCTCGGTTCGATCGGAGAGGACCCCGACCGCGAGGGTCTCGCGGGCACCCCGAAACGCGTGGCGGAGATGTACGCCGAGCTGTTCGCCGGCCTGACCCGGGACCCGGTCGACGAGCTTACAGTGTCCTTTAACGAGGACCATCAGGAGATGGTCATCGTCCGTGACATCCCGTTCTATTCGATGTGCGAGCACCATCTGCTGCCGTTCTTTGGCGTTGCACACGTCGGCTACATCCCCAGCTCCCAAGGCAAAGTGGTCGGCATCAGCAAGCTGGCGAGAGTAGTCGATGTGGTGGCCAAGCGACCGCAATTGCAGGAACGGATGACATGTCAGATAGCGGACGCCATATTCACTGCCCTGGACCCTGACGGCGTGGCCGTCGTCATCGAAGCCGAGCACCTCTGCATGATGATGCGCGGAGTGAAAAAACCAGGCGCGAAAGTGGTGACGTCCGCGGTCAGGGGCACCTTCCGCAGCAGGACGATGACCCGGAGCGAATTCCTCTCGCTCATCTCCGGACGACACTGAGCACGATTATTCGCCGCTGGTTCACTCTCCCATCACCTGCACTACGATTGTGCGCGTGCGCGGACGGGTATCGAAATCGACAAGCACTATCTGCTGCCATGTTCCAAGCGACAACTTCCCATCAACCAGTGGTATTGTCACCGACGGCCCCAGGACCGACGCCCTCACATGCGAGTGGCCATTGCCGTCTGCCCAGCGCCGGTCGTGCTCGTACGCCACTCCCAAAGGCGCAAGAACCCCCATCGCGCGATTCAAGTCGGACACGAGACCCGGCTCATACTCAATCGTGGTGATTCCGGCGGTCGAGCCCACGACGAACACGGTGACCAATCCTTCACGCAGACCGGACGCACCCGCGCGATTCCGTACCTGCTCCGTGAGGTCGACCATATCTCCATCGCCCCTGGTCTGGACCACTATCTCGTCCGAGTGAACACTCATATCAGCACCCTCCTGAACAGTTTGGCGTCAACTACATACTGAAGTGCATACAGCATCCATGATGCGACGATGGCGCACATGTCATGCTAAGGTTATCAGTTGTGTAGCAGCACACACGAAGTCGTACGAAACGCCGGAGCGTCGTAAGCGGACACAAGTCTTCGGCGCGGGTGTCCCATCTGGACGGACGAAGGGGGGCATATGGACATCGAGGACATCAAGAACGACCTCAAAGACCTGACGCCTTTGGCGCCTCGCGAAGGCGAATCGGTGGATCAGGTTGAGGCGCCCAGGTACATCGCGGAGTTCGATTCCGCATGGGCGATGCTCAAGGCGCTCGCGAACTGCATGGTCGGCAAGGACTTTCCCGGCCTCGGTGCCTTGCCCGGCGCCAAGCCTATCGAGGCAGTGGTCGGCAGTCTCAACCGCAGACTCGGACAGCGAGTATACGCGCTTGCAGGATGGTCCGAGACCGTCTCCGCAGACGAGATACGTTCGATCCAGGCAGAAGAAATATCGAAGGCCATCCTGGGAGTCTATCCAGAGGTGTCGGACGAAGCGGTAATGATAGGCTCCGCCAACGGAGCACTCATACATCTCTGTGCAGCACTGCGCGCCGCATGGCTGCCCCAGACGTTTCTCATTCCGTTGAGACGACGCCGTATCGACCCCGACGACATCACTGCGGACATGGAATGGGGCCGTAAACCGGGAGCCGTTCTGTTGAAAAACAATCCCGAACTAGCGCTGTACCACATGCACGACCCCGACCATGACCGGCTCATGGTGAGGCGGATGGCCTATTTCCGCATCAAGCGAAGAACTCTCGGCGAAACGTACAGGCGCTTCATCGAGCAGAAGGTACGTGCTGGAGCGACCATCTACATAGTCGAGTGCGGACTGAAATGGCCTACGATGAAGATAGATGATCGCCATTTCTTTCAGACAGGCGGCGCCGGTGGCGTACCTCCCCAGGAATACCTCAACGGCAGCGAAAGGGTCAGTCGCTTTCTTGAAACGCAGGGCTCTTCAGTAGAGAAATGGAATCCACCCCAACCGGACAGCGAGTCTCCGGAGGCCGAATGGGGATTCGATGCAGCGCTTCGCGAAGAGATCATCGAGCTTGCCAAGAAACTGGGGGGCCGTGTCGTACGCGTCCTTTTCGATGAGCCGGAGGACCTGAGCCCACTGGTCGCCGACTTCCACCGCTGGTGGTACAGAGACACAGGCGTATCGACGGACCATCTGCTTGCCGAGTCATTTGCCTTCGTCTCCCCCTACTGGGTGCTCCGCACAGGTTCCGTACCCTACTGGGCCCTGTTCAGCGGACGCAAGTCGGCGGAACGGCTACTGGACTATCTTTCACAGGTCGATTCGTACGAATACATATACATCATGCTCCTCTCGAACGGCATGGACCCGGTCGAGGGCGTGTCCATTGAGGACTGGCGGGCAGTGCTGCAAAGAGCTACTGTCCGTGGAGAGTTCGTCGGCGTTGACGAGAAGAAGTTCCCGTACGATTTCGCGAGCTTCTTAAGATACAACACGGACTTACAGCAGAAGATACCGTTCCGCTACGAGATGCCATCCCATGTTTCTCTGGAACGATTCGAGGCTTTCCTCAAGGCCCACGGGCACCGCTATGACGTTGCCTTCCAGGAAGTGAGCTAGCAATGCCCGGCTCACTGACGCGGCATCACGTCCCGGGATACCTGTAGCGACCCTGCCCCGCGCAACAGCGGAAGTGGCAAGAGGAGGAGATGACGATGGGCTCGACAGAAGCCACACGCATCCGGGCGAAGATGCCCGGGTATATAGCAAGGTTCGATTCCGGCTGGGGACTGCTGAAGGCCCTCGCCAATTGCATCAACGGAAGAGACTTCCCCGGCATAGGCGTGCTGCCACAATCCCCGATTCTCGCATTCATTGTGAATCGACTCGGCCGCAGGCTCGGCCAGGGGGCGTACGCCCTTGCCGGATGGTCCGAGACGGTCCCGGCGAAGAAGATCGCCGACGTGAGAGGCGAGGACATAGCGCAGTCGGTAATCGACCTGTATCCGGATGACGTCGGGCCGGCCGTGATGATCGGGTCCGGAAACGGTGCACTCATTCACCTGTGCGCAGCACTGAATGCCCCGTGGCTGCCCCAGACGTTCATGATTCCGCTCAGGCGGCCGCGGATGCATCCGGACGAGCTCATTGCAGACATGGAATGGGCGCGAGAGCCGGCATCGGTGCTGCTCAAGAACAATCCTGAACTTGTGCTGTATCAGATGCATGACCCCGACCATGACAGGCTCATGGTCCGCCGCATGTCCTATTTCAGATTCAAGCGGAGGGCTCTTGGCGACGCATACTCACGCTATCTCAGAAAGAGAATCGACGAGGGCGCCACGATATACCTGATTGAATGCAATTACAGCTGGTCGACTACGCAGGTTGCCGACCGGCACTACTTCCAGCTCGGAGGGGCCGGTGGAGTCACTCCGGACGAGTACCTGTACGGCAGCGAAAGGGTCGCACGATTCCTCGAGAACCAGGGCTCCGACGTTCGCAAATGGGATGCACCGCCAGCGGACTCAATTACTCCCGAGGGCGAATGGGGGTTCCAACCGGAGATGGGAGACGAGGTAATCGCCCTGGCGCGCAAGGCCGGAGGCCGTGTCGTCCGCATCGTCTTCGAGGACCCCGAAGACATGAGCCCGCTGGTCGCCGACTTCTACCGCTGGTGGTACCGGCGGAGAGGTATCCCTCCACATCATCTGCTGACACAATCATTCATCTTCACTGATCCCTACTGGGCGCTAAGAACGGGCTCGGTCCCCTTTTGGATGGTATTCAACGGTCGCAAATCGGCCGACCATCTTGTCGAATACCTGACACGCGTTGAGCCCTATGACTACATCTACATCATGCTCCTCTCGAACGGAGTCATTCCGATAGAAGGAGTCTCCATCGAGGACTGGAGGGCGATTCTCAAGAACGCCGTCGTGCGCGGAGAGTTTATCGGCGTCGACGAGGACAAATTTCCGTACGACTTCGCAAGCTATCTAAGCTACAACGCGGCGCTGCAGAAGAAGATTCCATACCGCTATCCGGTCCAGAAACCGGCGACGCCGGAGGAACTGGAGGATTTCGTGAGGGAACACGGTTATCACTACCGGGTCAGGTTTGAGGAGGTCAGCAAGGGAGCCGTCTAAGTGACCAGCTCCGACCAGAGCACGTCCGCCCACCGGAAGACGGGGCCATCGACACATACTTTCCTGCGCCCGACCCTGGTCTCTATCGAGCAGCTGTAACAGGCCCCTACGCCACAGGCCATGCGCGTCTCCAGCGAAACCTCGGCCTGCAGCAGCCGGTCGCTCCCCGCGATGGTCGCGTTGCCACACGCAGCCTCATTCGCAGCGACACACATCGGCAAGGGACCGCACACGTAAATGCGGTCAGCCCACTGCAGATACGGCAGCGTCGCGCTACAGGCATCGCTCCGTTCCCCGTAGCTCCCGTCATCGGTCACATCAACATGCCTGAGTGCGTCGATTCTGCCAACCGATGGGATGAGCACTGACAAACATCGGGGCATTATGTAACGTTCTGCTGCCGTCCTGGTGCCGTAGATGCACACTGCATCGGCCCCTTCCGGAAGCCGCGAGGCAAGGAACCAGAGCGGGGCAATTCCGACACCGCCGGCCATCAGCAGAGCTTTGTCCTCAGGCACAGGCATCGTAAAGCCGGTGCCCAGCGGTCCCGTAACGCTGACTGACTCTCCTTCGTTCAGGCCGGAGAGTATCTCCGTACCCTGTCCGACTACACGGAACAACAGAGCGATAAGCTCATCAGACGCCGCATGCACACTTAACGGGCGGCGCAGCGTCAGACCGCCACAACGCACCATGACAAACTGTCCCGGCTGTACAACCGAAGCGATCTCCGGGACTTCGAGCACAAGAAGGTGAAGTCCCTCACCAGCGGGCGCCGTGGCAATAATCCTGGATTCGATCTGTTTCACGGTCTGCCGTTCAAGTAGTTCTCGAGTCGTTCAACGCTGTACACGTTCCCACCGACACTGAACGCCTCAAGCGCGACGCGCATGGTATCGAGGGACGTGTAGCACGGCATGCGACGCTCGGTCGCAGCCCGCCGAATGGCGAACCCGTCCTTGAGTGCAAGCCTGCCACCCGTAATCGTGTTGACCACCGCGTGAACAGACCCATCCCGTATCACGTCCACGACGTTCGGATGACCTTCGCTCAGTTTCTTTGTCACCATTTTGACCGGCAGCCCCAGGGCGGCAATCATACTCGCTGTTCCCTCAGTGGCGTAGAGGCCATACCCGAGCTCACTCAGTCGCTTCACAAGTGGGACCGCTTCGGCCTTATCCCGGTCGGCGACACTGAGCAATACACTGCCCTTCTCCGGCAACATCAGGTTGGAGGCTATCAGGGCCTTGGCGAGCGCGCCCTTGAAGTCGTAGTCGATACCCATTACCTCGCCGGTCGATTTCATCTCAGGACCCAGGTAGCTATCCACGCCGATGAGCTTCGACATCGAGAAGACGGGCGCCTTGATACCAACAAGGTTACTCTTCTTCCAGAGACCTCCGGAGTATCCCTGTTCCCGCAGGCTCACACCGGCCATTACCTTGGTGGCAAGCTTCACAACGGGCACACCGGTCACCTTTGAAATAAAGGGGACCGTACGGCTGGCGCGTGGGTTGACCTCAAGCACGAAAACGGATGAAGTGTCTCCCTCGCGCATGATAACCATCTGCACATTGATGAGCCCCTTGAGATCAAGGCCTAGAGCGATACGGGTCGTATAGTCGACCATCGTGTCGACCTCATGGGTAGTGAGATTGACGCCGGGATACGCGGCAATAGAGTCGCCACTATGGACACCTGCACGCTCGATGTGCTCCATGATGCCCGGGATAAGGACCTGCTCTCCATCTGAGATTGCATCGACCTCGACCTCTTTGCCAAGCAGGTACTTGTCGATGAGGACCGGATGGCGGCTATCCAACTCGAGCGCCATGACGAGGTAGCGGATGAGTTCGGTCTCGTTATACACGATCTCCATGGCCCGCCCACCAAGCACGTAGCTGGGCCGCACCAGGAGCGGATATCCAAGGTTCTTGGCAACAGCAAGAGCTTCTTCAAGTGATCTCACGCCCGCCCCCGGCGGCTGGGGAACACCAAGCCTTTCCAGGAAGTTCTCGAACCGCTTGCGGTCTTCGGCGACGTCGATAGCCTCGGCCGGCGTGCCGAGCAGGGGCAACTGATTTCGGGACAGCGTCCATGCCATATTGATGGCCGTCTGACCTCCGAACTGCACGATACAAGGAGCGTCGCCCTGGCCTTCGTTCTCGAGAATATCGCGCATGCTCTCTTCGTCGAGAGCTTCGAAATAGAGGCGGTTACTCGTGTCGAAGTCCGTCGAGACCGTTTCCGGATTCGAGTTCACGATTATGCTGTGAATGCCGAGGTCTTCAAGCGCCCACGCGGAATGTACGCAGCAGTAGTCGAACTCTATACCCTGGCCGATGCGGATGGGACCGCTGCCAATAACGATGGCCTTCTGACCCTCGATGGGCGCCGCTTCGTTCTCACGTTCGTACGTGCTGTAGAAATACGGTGTCTCGGCAGCAAACTCTGCGGCGCACGTATCCACCGTCTTATAGACGGGCCGGATATTCCACTGCTGTCTCACAGAACGCACCTGTTCGGGCAAACGGTCGGCCAGAACGGCTATCGTCTCGTCGGAGAAACCGGTGCGCTTGGCCTGCAACAGAAGCTGGGGGTCGAGTGTTTCGGCGAGCAGGCGCTTCTCCATGGCGAGGATGTTCGTGAGCTTCTGTATGAACCAGGGGTCGATACCCGTCAAGCGGCATGTCTCGTCAAGACTGATGCCTGAACGAAGCGCTCCCATGAGTGACCACAACCTGAGGTCATTGGGATAGAGCGGGTATCCTTCGATGCCAGGCTCCTTGCTCCACGCAGGATCCTCCCAGAGCATGGTCTTTTTGCCCACCTCGAGTGAGCGAACAGCCTTCTGCAATGCAGCCTCGAACGAACGGTCGATTGCCATAACCTCGCCGGTTGCCTTCATCTGGCTGCCGATAACGCGGTCGCCCATGGCAAACTTGTCGAAGGGCCAGCGTGGAATCTTGGCAACGATGTAGTCGATTGTCGGTTCGAACGAGGCGAGGGTCTTGCCCGTCACCTTGTTCGGTATCTCGTCGAGCCTTCGGCCTACGGCGATCTTTGCCGCCACACGCGCGATGGGATAGCCGGTGGCCTTACTCGCAAGGGCGGAACTCCGGCTCACACGCGGATTCACTTCGATGACGTAATACGTGCTCTCAGTGGAGCCTAACTGGTCCGGCGCCCAGTACTTGGCAACGGTGGGGTGTGGTGTGAGGGCGAACTGTATGTTGCAGCCGCCTTCGATACCAAGCGCCCTGATGATGCGCAGGCTTGCCGACCGCAGCATCTGGTACTCTCTGTCGGTAAGCGTCTGGCTGGGGGCCACGACGATGCTGTCGCCGGTATGGACGCCCATCGGGTCCATGTTTTCCATGCAGCAGATGGTGATGCAGTTGTCTGCCGCATCCCGCATCACCTCAAACTCGATCTCTTTCCAGCCCGCGAGGTTCTTCTCAACAAGAACCTCGCCGGTCATGCTACTCGCAAGTCCATTCGCCGTAATCTGCTCCAGTTCGGGCATCGTGTATGCCATTCCACCACCCGTACCGCCAAGGGTGTACGAAGGACGTACGATGAGAGGCAGCCCGATCCTTTCGGCCAGGTCTTTGGCCTCGCCGACCGTTTTCACGGTTGCACTTTCAGGAACCGGCTCACCGATACGGAGCAGCAGATTCTTGAACAGCGAGCGTTCCTCGGCGTCTCTGATGGTCTGCACGGGGGTGCCGAGCATGCGGACGTCGTACTTGTCGAGGATACCCGCGTCGGCGAGTTCCACTGCAAGATTAAGGCCGGTCTGTCCGCCAAGCGTGGGCAGCAGGCCGTCAGGGTGTTCTTTCTGAATTATCCGCTCCACGACCTCTACCGTCAGTGGCTCGATATAGACGATATCCGCGATTTCCTGGTCGGTCATAATCGTCGCCGGATTCGAATTAAGCAGAACGGTAGTGATCCCTTCTTCGCGCAGCGAGCGGCACGCCTGCGTACCGGAGTAGTCGAACTCCGCCGCCTGGCCGATGATGATCGGTCCTGATCCAATAACAAGCACTTTCGATGGTCGGTTCATGTATCCCTCTCCTCTATGTACCGGCTGTCTCGCGCGACGCGCGACGTGCCGCACCCGAAATCCACCATGCAGGCACACTTGCAGCAATCCTTGGATTCAAGTCATTGGCGGCAAAGACACACGTGCCATTGCACAACGTGGCGAGCACTTTACCTCTGACCGTTCGGCCTGCAAGTGGAGTATTGGCACCGCGAGACAGGAACGCCGCGGTATCAACGACCCATTCGAGTGCCGGGTCGAAAAGCACCAGGTTTGTCGACATGCCCACGCTCACGCGGCTTCCGAGGACGGACGCGGGTCCGGTTGTCAGCGCGCGCACCAGCTTCACCAGGTCCACGCTGCCCCGATGAAGGAGTTCCAGGACTGCTGCGAGCGCGGTCTCGAACCCGGAGATTCCGAATGCCGCAGCGCCGGGAGAACCGCTCTTGTCCTCTAAAGAATGGGGTGCATGGTCGGTCGCAATCGCATCGATAGTGCCATCAAGCAGTCCGGATACCAGACTTCGGACGTCTTCCAGCGTACGCAAAGGGGGATTAACCTTCGCATTCGCGTTGAAGAACGTACTCCCGTCGGGATCGCGCTCAACCACCTCATTATCCGTGAGTGTAAGATGATGCGGCGTTGCTTCCGCGGTGACGTGAACATCCTCAAGTTTCGCGCGGCGAATCAGGTCGACGCCTCTCCATGTAGTCACATGCTGGATATGCACCTGCGCCCCTGTGAGTCGTGCAAGTGCGATGTCCCGCGCGATGGCAATCTCCTCCGCAGCGGCGGGCATGCCCGCGAGTCCAATAGCGCGGGACACATCCCCCTCGTGCATCACTCCACCAGCCACAAGAGCATCATCCTGAGCATGGTCCATCACCGACATACCGACGGCATCTGCAGCCCTCAACGCATCCCGCATGACCACCGGATCGGCCACATACCTGCCGTCGTCGCTCAGGGCGACAGCACCTGCATTCGCAACCTCCGGCACGTTCACAAGCTCAGTTCCGTGCTGGCCGATGGTGACCGCCGCTACCGGCAGCACGTTGACGAATGCCTCCCGTGACGCAAGAGCGAGCACTTCCCTGATCCTCGATGCGCTGTCAAGCGGCGGCCGCGTGTTGGGCATACAGCACACGGTGGCAAAGCCCCCGGCCGCAGCCGCGGCAGTACCGCTTCTGATGGTCTCCTTGTGTTCAAGGCCCGGCTCACGAAGGTGACAGTGCAGATCAATGAAGGCAGGTGACAGCACAGCTCCGGTGCAGTCGATTTGGAGCGTGTCTGATACTCCCTGCCCAGATGGCTCAACTTCCCGTCCTTCAACGAGGCATACATCCCTGGTCTCATCCGTACCGGAGACCGGGTCGATACGCCTTACGTTCTTGAGCACGATGCGCTCAACCATCCTATTGACCTCCACCCAACCCCACGTCAACAGCGGGCTTGAAACCGTGTGCCCGGGCGTCCTCCGCTGTCGCGAATACGAGCAGGTTCTCCGGCCGTATCGTACTCGCCCACCGACTCGATGCCGGATGGTATTTCCGCCTGGACATGGGCTCGTCAAAAGCCTCAGAAGTCGCTACGTACGCACCTATGACCTCGTGATCGCAGAAGGAACACCGCAAACGCGGCGGGCTGACCTCAATCAACTTGAATCGCGGCGCAAGGTACTTGGCCTCTGTCTCCTGGTTGACGACACAGCGTGGATTGGGACACTTCACGCCGGTGGAATGCCTGTAATCCCTGTGCTGTGCAGAAACGAAGTCGCTGGAGGCGAGACTTCCGCTCTCGCAAGTCTCCAGCGAGCAGCCCAGCAGGAGTGAGATAAGCGCCATACGGACAGGCA
Source organism: uncultured Dehalococcoidales bacterium (assembly GCA_964552485.1). Lineage (GTDB taxonomy): Bacteria > Chloroflexota > Dehalococcoidia > GIF9 > AB-539-J10 > SKVJ01. The sequence goes on from CAZKHH010000036.1 coordinate 13,859, forward strand.
CTCCCTGATGCGCCTGCTTGAAATAGAGGCTCCGCGGGTCAGAGTCCATTTCCAGCGCAAGCTCGTCCACGCGCGGCAACGGGTGAAGCACGACGCTGCGCTCGAAGCCCTTGCTGCGAAGCAGTTTCTTGTTCACGATGGGATAGTCGCTGGCCGGCCCCCCCGTACTTCCCGTCTGCATGCGCTCACGCTGCACACGAGTCACATATATGGCATCAAGGCCGCGGTCGAGCTCAACCTGCGCAGACATGTGCGGCAGCATCGCAAGCTGGTGCGGGCTGCGGGGCGTGACATACACGGCATCGACCGGAAGCACTCCGTCCACTTCCTTCGCGGACAAGTCACTCCCACGAACGATTTCGCCGCCGTAGTCGGTCTCGAGCTTGCTGAGCACATGTGCCGGCGCTTCCATGCCGGGGCCGGGGCGAAACACGACCGTAGAGCCAAAGCGCGCGAGCGCCCAGGCCAGCGAATGTACGGTCCTGCCGTATTTCAGGTCCCCCCACAGGGCGATTCGCAGCCCTTCAAGCTTCCCACGGTCGGTCTTGAGTGTGAACAGGTCACACAGCGTCTGTGTGGGATGTTCATGCCCACCGTCGCCCGCGTTTATGACGGGGATACCGGCATGGTCGGCAACAACACGCGCGGCACCCTCCCACGGATGCCTCATGACCATGATATCCGCATACCCACCCACGACCTTCGCCATGTCAGCGAGCGTCTCGCCCTTGGCAAGCGATGTCGAACCGATGTCCACCGAGGAGATGACCTGGCCGCCAAGACGAAGCATAGCCGTCTCGAAGGAAAGGCGCGTTCTCGTGCTCGGTTCGAAGAAGAGACTGGCCATGATACGCCCGCGGCACACATCGGCATATCGCTCCCGGTGTGTTGCAGCGTCGTCCGCGCATGCGAGCACATAGGCCAACTCTGCATTGGAGAAATCATCTATCCCGGCAAGGCTGCGACCGGCAAGCTGCCGCGGGATGCTCTGTTCAGCGCTCACTCGTCCTCCCTGCATCCAGTGTCAGCACGCACGATAGATACTCCATCAACACTATCAGTCTCAACGAGACGGACCTGAACAAGTTCGTTGCGCGCACTCGGGATGTTCTTGCCGACGTAGTCCGGGCGGATAGGCAACTCGCGATGACCTCGATCGACCAGGACCGCAAGTTGAATGCTGCGCGGCCGACCAAGGTCGACGATCGCATCCATCGCTGCACGGATAGTGCGCCCCGTGTAGAGCACATCGTCAACGAGGACCACATTCCTATCGGTTATGCTGAACGGAAGCGCGTTGCCAAGGCGCGTCGTCGAAGGTCCATCCATAACAGCAGTCCTCGGAGCACCATTTCGTGACGCGCCTCCCGCAATGCACGAGGACGGTGTTGACCGGTCGTCGCGGTATGACTCGACGTCGAGAGACCCGACAGGCACAACCACCTGTTCATAGGTGTGAATGGCCTTTTGGAGCCGTTCAGCCAGCGGAACACCTCGCGTGCGGACCCCTACAAGCACAAGGCCTTCGGCTCCGTGATTGCGTTCCAGTATCTCATGCGCAACGCGGGCAAGAGCACGCGCAACATCGGGGCCATTCAGCAGAAGTCTATCGCCCACACACTTCCTCTTGCCGGGAGTCTGACAAGAGAAGCGCCTGAGACTGTGATGTGAGGCGTTGTCGTAGATTAACCATTCCCTTGCCAACCTCGCCGGGTTGAATTAAAGGCATACATAGTGTACCACCAACGACTCGTCGGGCCAACCTCAGACGTGCCGGAAATCAGCGGCTGGCCGCCTTCGCACCAGACTGGTATCATTCTTCCGTTCCGGTTCCTTGCCTTTCACGGCGACGGAGCCAGCCGGAGGCCACTGGCCGACCGTTACACCACTATGGATTCCCGAATTAGCACAGCCCGGCACTGGGAGAACATCGCTGACGGCTGGACACGGACCGGCTATGCTAACCCGGTTCTCGCAAATCACAAACGGGCCGTCTACCTCGACCTCATGGCACGGTGGGTCGAGACCACGCCGCGTCATGTACTGAAAACCGACCTTTTCGCGGAGGCGCTAACCGATGAAGAATTCTTCTCGGCCTTGCCGTGGCGCGAGAACATACTTGGCATCGACGTGTCCCACGGGATTGTCACGCGTGCGCGCCAGGCCGTGACAGCGCGCGGGGAAGCTTCCGCAGGCTGGGTGACCTGCGACGTGAGGAGCTTGCCATTTGCCCCGTCCACGTTCGACCTCATCGTTTCCGACTCCACACTCGACCACCTTGCCACTGCACAGGAAATCGAGGGCGCTTTGTCGGAACTCACGCGCGTCCTTTCACCCGGCGGCACGATGGTCCTCACAATCGACAATCCTCACAACATCACCTATCCTCCGGCCTGGCTGACGCGCCTGTGGATGCGCCTGGGACTTGCTCCATACTTCATCGGAGCTACGTTGAATCGCAGCCAGATAGCGGCCGCACTGACGAGGCTCGGACTCTGCATAGACGAAGAGACGACGATACTGCACTATCCACACCCTGACGGCATGGTCCGTGCAACCGAATCGCTTCTCCGTCTGCTCGGAAACAACAGACTCGATAAACCGATGCAGCGAATCTTCACGCGTCTCGAGAAGCTGCAGCATTCAAGGATACGCTATCGCACCGGACGCTATTTGGCAGTCAGGGCGACGAAAGCGGGCAGCGCATGAGTATCCTCATCGAGATAGACAGCACAACGCCCGTGCCGGTGCATGGATACCTGGCAATCGACTCGCTTGTTGACGGCGAAGCGCATGGAGGCCTCCGCATTTCGGATGATGTCTCGGCCGGATTGCTCACTACGGCCGCCCGCACCATGACGCTGAAATACGGATTCTCCCACCTGCCCGTAGGAGGAGCCAAGGCAGGCATTAAGGCTCCTTCCGGGCTGCCGCCACAGGACCGCCGCGCGTTGTTGCACGCATTCGGTCGCGCCCTGCGGCCATACCTCGCGACTAAGACTTACGTCCCCGGCGAAGACATGGGAACGAGCGGAACCGACATCAACGAGTTCATGCAGGCTGCGGGACTGCGTCCCGTCCCTCGCAGCCTGACTCAGGCACAATCCGGATACTACACGGGCATAGGGCTGTGCACGTGCGCCCTCGCGCTTGCCGAAGACGCCGGCAACAAGACCTCTCCGGTCACGGTATCGATAGAGGGATTCGGAAATGTCGGCTCGGCAGCCGCCATGGAGTTCCTGCGGCGTGAGGCCCGGGTTGTCGCGGTGTCAACATCCGAAGGGGCGGTATACAACCCGTCCGGTCTGGACGTGGGGCTCATGGTTGAGCGAGTCCGGCAGGTCGGGAATCACATCGTCAACGAGTCAAGTCTCGGAGAGCAGATCAAGCCGGAAGACCTAGGAACGCTGGGAGAGGATGTCTTTGCTCCATGTGCCATTATGCATAGTATCGACAGAGACAGGGCACAGTCTCTCACTTCGCGCATCGTGTGCCCGGGCGCCAATGTGCCGTACACGCCGGAAGCAGAGCAAGTGATGACACAGAGAGGCATCATCTACGTTCCGGATTTCGTCGCGAACTGCGGCGGAGTACTTGGCGCCTCAATTGCCCGCGCAGGCATTGCAGACCGGCGGGTACAGGAGCTCGTGCGCGGCCGGGTCGATACGGAGACACGCATGCTTCTAATAGCCGCGAAGGAGCAAGCGTTGCTGCTCCAGCAGGTGGCAGAGCAGGTGGCCCTACAGCGTTTCGAGCATGAAAAGGCCTCATATGAACGGCATTCGCCCTCGCAACAGCTCTTCAGGACACTCGTCGGACTTCATCGGCGGGGATTGATTCCAC
>CAZKHH010000037.1:0-17529 GCA_964552485.1 uncultured Dehalococcoidales bacterium
CTATAAGACTCGCGAGGCCAAGTCCTATAAGCAACGCCGGTAGCGTCATGCCGCCATGCGCACCGGCGCATCGTGGCCTTACCGGTTGAGGCACAACACGGTTGAGCGTGCGCACAACTGCTTCAGCGGTCGACTTCATAGTTCTCCATGGTTTGTATTTCTTCCCCGTCATGAAACGCGGTAGCTGTGAGCTTCCTGATCCCCTCGTCCGGTTCGTCGGATTCGTCAAGGTCGACCTCCTCGGAGATAACCTGCACCGAATAACCGGCAAAATCGTCGTTTGAGAGTAGAGGCGGAGTAGAATCGTCCCACCAGGACGGGAGAGGCCATCCGTCCACGGTACCTGCTGTAGAGGTATCGACAATATAGGCCCACTGATCGGTAGTAGAATAGGGGCGTTGCTTGACGAACTCAAGCTCGCTCTTGGCGAGAGTGAGCGCGGTCGACTTCTCGTCGGCGATGCGTGCTGCCTGAAGCGAAGTATACAGCGCTCCTGCGAACGAAGCGGCAATCACGCCGAAGAGTGTGAGCGCGATAAGCACCTCGATAAGTATCTGCCCGCGACCGCAAGCGGGGAGATTACACCGGTCGGTTATCCTGCGCATCATGCGCTTCATCAGTGTCACCCTGCCTCTAGAACGCCTGGCCGAATATGGAGTACATGGCCGCGAGCATGGCGATGGCGATGAACCCGACGATGCCGCCGATTATGATCGTAAGCGTCGGTGTGAGCATCGCTATCATCGCCTTCGTCTTCTCGTCCGAGTCGGCCTCGTAGCTCTCCGCCACGGTGGTGAGGGTCTGATCGAGGTTACCCGTTTCCTCACCCACCGCCGTCATCTGCACCATGAGCGGCAGAAAGAGGTCGTTCCGTCTCATGGGTCCCGAGAGTCCCGCGCCCGCAATCATCGCCTGCTGCACGTCGACATACGCGCGCCGCATCGCCTTGTTCGATGTGCCCTGGGAGATGAGCGTCATGGCCTCGGGAAGAGGGAGTCCGCTGCCGTACAGCAGCGAGAGGCTGCGGCAGCAGCGCGACAGCTCGTTCAGAAGGTTTATCCGGCCCACTCTGGGCATGGTGAGCATGAAGCGGGCCCACTGCATGCTGCCCGCCGGCGTGCGCGTGTAGATGAAGACCGCAGCGATTGCGATGGCGAAGCCGATAACCACGTACATGCCGTACTGCTGCGTCCAGTCCGTAAAGCCGAGCAGCATCCTCGTCGGTAACGGAAGCTCCGCATCGAACGCCTCGTACAGCCCCGAAAAGGAAGGGAGAACATACGTGACCATGATTCCTATCACAGCGATTGCTACGAGGATAACGACGATGGGATACGTCATTGCATTCTTGACGTTCTTACGCGTCACGTAGGTCCGCTCCATGTAGTCCGCCGCGCGACGAAGTACGGTCTCGAGCGTCCCTGTCCGCTCTCCGACCGATATCAGGCGGTGGTACAGCGGCGGGAATATCCTCTTATGATGACTCAACGCCTCGGAAAGCGGCACACCGGACCGTACGTCCGTGACCACGCGGTCGAGGATTCTGCGCAGCGCCTTGTTCTCCGCCTGTGCCGAGAGCAGTTCGAGCGTGGTCACAACATCCGTTCCGGATTCGAGCAGAAGCGCCATCTGGCGCGAGAACATGATGATTTCCATCGGCTTGACCTCCGGCGTGAGGCTCATGCCGAGCTTTCCTGTTCGCAGGAACGGCGCTTTCTGCTTGAGGCTGAGAACGCTGAGCCCGCCGTAGGCGAGTGCATCGACCGCCGCGCCTTCCGTCGGTGCGCTCAGCTTCCCGCGCACTATGCGGTTATCTTCGGTCCTCGCTACATACTGGTAGTCCATAATGCGCTACTCGATGAAGTAGGTGTTCTTCAGTACTTCTGACGGTGTGGTAATGCCTTCCTTCACCTTGAGCATCCCGTCCTTCATGAGCGGCACCATACCATCCTCTATCGCCTGCCGCCGCACCTCCGAGGTGCTCGCCCCTTTCAATATCATCATGCGGATACTATCGCTCAATGGCAATACCTCGAAAAGGCCAACACGTCCTTTGTACCCGCTGTTGCCGCACAGGTCGCACCCTTCACCGTAGAGGAACGTGCTCCGCTGCTCACCTGTCTCGTTGTGGTACGCCAACTGTTCGAGGAGGGTGCCCTCGCGCTCTACCTTGCATTCGGTGCAGATGCGGCGGACCATGCGCTGCGCTGCTACGCCGATGACGGAAGACGATACGAGAAAAGGCTCCACTCCGAGGTCAAGCAACCGGAAAACCACCCCGATGGCGTCGTTCGCATGGATGGATGAGAGCACCAGGTGTCCGGTCAGTGCCGACTGCACGGCGATGCGCGAAGTCTCCGCGTCCCGGATTTCACCCACAAGTATGGTGTCGGGATCGAGCCGCAGTATCGATCTGAGGCCGCCGGCGAAGGTGAGCCCTGCCTTGGGGTTCACCTGTATCTGCACAATCTTGTCGAAGCGGTACTCGACGGGATCCTCAATCGTTATTACCTTCTGGGTCGTTCTGTCCATCTGGTTGACCGATGCGTAGAGCGTCGTGGTCTTGCCCGAGCCCGTGGGGCCGCTTATCAGTATCATTCCAAAGGCGACCTTGAGCATGTTCTCGTACTGGGACAGGGCCTCTTTGGAGAAGCCGAGGTTCGGCAGATCAATGAGACCGAGCGATTGGTCGAGCAGACGCATCACGGTCGCTTCGCCATGGACGGTGGGCACGGTTGCCACGCGTATGTCTATCTCCCGCCCCTTCGTGTCCATCGAGAACTGGCCGTCCTGGGGCCTCAAATGGTCCGCGATGTTCATGTCGGCGAGTATCTTGACGCGTGATGTGAGAGGAAGGTGAATCTTCAGCGGCAGCGACATTACTTCCTGCAGTGCACCGTCGACCCGGTAGCGTACGCGCAGACGGTCCTCCTGCGGCTCGAGATGGATATCCGACGCACGTGCCTTGACCGCTTCATCCACCACCAGTCTCAAGGCGCTGGCCACCGGTGTGTCCTCGGCGGCTGCGAGGGTCGCATCCTCGTCGGGGGTCCCCGTCTCACCCGGCATGCGGGAGATATGCTCCTGGATCTGGCCGAAGCCCCTGTAGTTCATGTCGATGGCGTCGATGACCTCGCGCTCGCCCGCAGTAATCGGCTCGACACGCATCCGCGTCTGCAGCCCGAGCGCCTCGAGTGCGAAGATGTCCGACGGGTTCGACATAGCCACTTTGAGAACGCCGTTTGCGATGGTGAGGGGCACGACTTTGAATCGCCGCGCCATCGATTCCGGCACGAGTTTGAGAGCTTCCGGGTCAGGTCGACTTCTTATGACCCGCTCGCTCGGCGGCTTCGACTGTAGTATCTGCTCCACGGCTGACTGGATGTTGGCGGGAGAGGTGTCGTCGGTCGAAGCCGGCGCGGATGGCTCTTCAGAGCCCTCACGCTCTTCCACAGGACTTTCTTCGCCCGACCCTTCCGCGGAGTCTTTCTCTTCGCTGCCGAGGCGAACGGTACGTATCTTCTGCAGTGAGGCGAACTGCCTCGCCTCCGGCGTCAGTTCACCGGATACGAGAAGCATCTTCTCCAGGATGCCGCAGTCATATGTCTTGGCGTCGAACACACTCACCCTGCTGAGCGTAATGTCCTCTTCATCTATCTCATCGATTCCGAGCCGGTGCAGGATAAGCCCATCGTCCAGGGTCGCGAGTGCTCCGAACGTATACTCCGCGCCGGAACGGCCTGTGACGCGCGCATTCCTTTGTATGCGGTATCCACGCGTGGCGAGTTCCTCCATGACGTGTGTCCGGTTCTCCCAGCGTGCGACGCTCGTGCTTTCCGGCAACTCCTGCGGCAGCGAGGCCTCGAGAAACTCCTTGAGTCGTTTTTCGTCCAGCACCCTGATGCGCTGGTTCTCCGCAAATCGTGCGGCCACCTCGTCGAGACTCGGGAGTGCGATGAAGAGCTTATCCCTGATGCCGCAGTCATAGCACTTGTCGTCGAAGGCGAACACTGTCCCGAGGGTGAGATCATCGCCGTCAGCCGAGGCGATATCGCACGCGACGGTGTAGGTCTTGAAACCATCGTCCCGCACCGCGATGAGGTCGAAGCTGTGCTCCGCCCCGGACCGCCCGGTGCGCACGACCTCATCGCCGTCGCGGAAGACTTCATACCCCCGCGATTCGAGGCGCTCGACAAACTGCTGCACAAGCTCCGCAGCCTGTGGCTCGAGTCCGCTTTCCATATATTGCATAGTAACATAATCGTACGTATGGTCAAACGCGGTTTGTGAGGGCCTCTCCGTACGTATTGACAAACTATCAGGGCACACACACAATAGGTTGTGAATGTATGGCGGCTTCTTATCGCGCGCGCTCATCTGCCTGGTGGTCGTGGCGGCATCGTTCGCGGTGCTCGCCCCCGCCTCGGATGTCCATGCCCAGATAGAGCCTCTCGTCTGGTCGACTGTTCGCACCCCGAGCGATGATGATTTCGTCGTGGTTTCCCCGTCCGAGGTGAATGTCCTCGAGCTCGGTTCATCCACCAGGTGGTATGCGTCGGACATTTCGAACAGCGGACTATACAGGTCGGATGACGGCGGACTGTCGTGGCAGGAGGATATCCGGCAGAGTCTTCTTGACGCCGATCCTGCGCCTTCACTTCCCGTGTGGGATATCGCCGTCGCGCCGGACGATGAGGATTTCCTGGCAGCGGTCACGGACGACCGTCAGGAAGTGTATGTCTCAGAGGACGGCGGGGAAACGTGGGTCTGTACACACCTCGACTCTTCACCCGGCTGGGATCCGAACCTCCTTGTGTCCGATGTTGCGGTGTCGCTTCTGTACGACGGAGAGCGGGACATCGCGGTGGGGACGCGGCTGCCCGACGGAAATGTCGCCGGCGATGTGTGGGTGCTGCAATCCCAGTCGCTGACTACGTGGAGTCCCCAGGGGCTGGACATGGATGTGAGCGCTGTCGAATTCTCCCCGGACTACGCGGGCGATGAGACGATAATGGCGGTAGCGAGCGACCTTGATGACACGTACCTCTGCACCGGCTACCGCAACACACAGGACAACACGACCGTCTTCGATGTCACCGACCCCGACTTCGTTGAACTCTGTGAACTCGATGAGGATTCGCCTTCGGAGAGTGAGCTCATCTTTGTGGATGTGGCCGTGCCGCCAGGCTATACGGGAGATTCCGCAACGGGCCGGCAGTTGTACCTCTCGTATACGTCGACAACGGACGCTGACGACGCGTACTGGGTTGAAGACGACGAAGTGCACAGGCTGGATGTCGACCGCGGCAACAAGATTGAACTCTACTCTATAGCGTACGATTCGGGAACACTGTTTGTAGGAGAGGTTGCTGCAAAGGCAGCAACGGGACGTGCGCGGATTCACATCTGCGACGATCCCCAGGCGGCTTACCCTGACTGGTATGAGACGGAGAAGAAGCCGTCCGGTGGTTTCGGCACCGGCGTGGCGAATGTGATTGTCAGGGTCACGCCCGACCGGCGGTGGGGAATCTGCGGCACGAGCACAACTGACATAACCACACCTTCCGACTGGGCTGACACGACGCTCCCGGGGCCATGGAGCGGGAACGACGCCACGAGTCCCGATGAGAGCGCCATCTCGCGCGCTTCTTCCGGGACGACGTATCAGTACTGGGACCAGATAAGCCTCATCGATACCGATATGGAGAAGCTGACCGATTACGTCCTGTGGCTTGTGGAGGAGACCGACGACGAGGATGACCCTGCGAACCTCATCTACCTTGCGTCTGTCGGCAGCGGTGCCGACAGTATCTGGAGGACGCGGGCGTCGCTCTACGAGGACCTCGGCCAGAGGTGGGAGCGGGTCGATTACCTCGACGCGCCGTCCGACGACATATTGATGAGGCGCACTCCCGACAACAGCCCGGACGATGCGGTGTTCTACGCGGTGCGCGGGAGCCATCTCGCGTACAAGAGCCTCAATGAAGGGCAGAGCTGGGAGCTCATCCGCGAGTGTCCGGAGATAACCGATTTCGGCGTCGTGAGCAGCGAACGCCTCTATGTCCTCGACGATTATGAGTTGAGCATCGCACAGTGGACGAAGATTCGACAATGGTATGTATGGGAATGGACTCATGAGATAGACACGGGACTTGAATCCGGCTTCTCGCTCTCTCATCACGGCAACAACTTCATCTTCGTGGGTGATGACGGCGCTGAAGGGAGGATCGCCTTTTCCCGCGACGGAGGTGAGACCTTCGAACTGCTGGAGCCTTTGCCTCAGACGGGTCCGGTGCACATGTCCGTTGATGAAGACTTCTCACGCAACAGGATGCTCTATGCGGCTGCGGAAGATGCCGCCAGTCCGATCTTCCGCTGGGTTATCGACGGAAGCCTCGACTGGAGGAGCCTGAACACGCCGGATATCGGGTTCTCCTCGCTTGCCAATACCGCGAACGTGCTCTATGGCGCGTTCGGTGAAGGCGTGGACCGGACACTCATCCCGCGCGCCGAGAACGTCACCACGATCGATTGGGACAGATTGACGGTGGGCCTCGCGGCGGGAGTCGACTTTCTGAGTGAGACGCTGCGCACGCATGTCAACGACGTGGTCTACCTGTTCGCTATTGATGACCGCGATTACGACTTCGACGCCGAGGAGGGATGCCTGTGGGTGTACTCCGACACGTTTGTGCTGCCGACCCCGTGGCCGGTAACCCCCGCAACCGGTGAAGTGCTCGAGTGCGATATCTGCAACTGTGCGGCGACTCCGTTCTGTTTCGAGTGGAAACAGTTGCCCAAGGCCGAGATATATGAGCTGTGGGTGGCGATGGATGAGCAGTTCAAATATGTGCTGCTTCAGGTGCCTGATATCGATCCGGTGTGCTGCGACGCTCCGGGGATCTGTGATTTCGAAATCCCGTTCAATTTCGGCTGCGGTGAAACGTACTACTGGCGGGTGAGGGCGACCGGTACGACCGAGGGGGAGACCGTCCACACGCGCTGGTCCCCTTCCATGCGTTTCATCGTTGCAGCCGGAAGTAGAGTCGAGCGTATGCATGTGGCCCCACTCCAGGATGCGCCGGAGCCGGGGGCAACTGGTGTGCCGCGCACTCCGGGTTTCTCCTGGACCGGCTTTTCGTCCACCACATTGTATGAGTTCGAGCTCGCTGGCACTGATACGTTCGGTAATCCGCTCGTGCGTGAAAGGCTTGCGGGCACCGCATACGTGTACCCGGGTGAACTCGAGTGGGGCGAGACCTATTTCTGGCGGGTTCGCGCATTGGAGCCTCATCCGAGTGAATGGCTGACGGCTTCGTTCACCGTGATACCGCAGCCTCAGCCTGCCCAGGAACCGGGTCCATCTCCGCTTGAGGACCTGCCCGCGGCCGTCGAATCCCGGGAAGCCCCCGTATGGGTCTGGCTCGTCATAGGCGCACTCGCGCTCCTTATTTGCCTGGTAATCACGGCCGCTGTCGTAAAGCGTCACTGAGTACGGAGCACGCCTTGGAGCGGCAGCACTTCCTTTCGCCGGCGTTGTTCGGTGCGGAACGGACTTTCCGCGGCGGATAGAACTTAATTCTATTGACAGTCGAAAGTCCTGTGGTAGTATGGTCACCGTTACGTAGGTCCTCTACGAGACACGCATGAACAGGCGACGTTCGCATATAGAAATCATCGCGGAAATGCTGAGGGTCGGGGAAAACGGCGCCGGCAAGACCGAGATCATGTACAGCGTCAACATGAGCTACGCACAGCTCCAGAAATACCTTAAGTTCTTACTGGCAAACGACCTGATCCACAAGGTGGAGGTGGGCAATCCCTGCATCCAGTATCACGTGACGAAGAAGGGTGCGGATTTGCTGAAGAGCATCGATAATGTGATGGAAGTCCTGGATGTCGATGTGTAAACAGATGGCCGGACAGGCTACCCCGAACAGCCAGCACGCAACCATATGAGGAGGAACGAGCTCTAATGTCTGAGAAGAGAATGCTGGTCGTTGACGCCGACCTCGTCGGCAAGATCGATGAGAACAGGGGTGATCTGAGCAGGTCCGAGTTCATCGACCTGCTGATTGAAGGCCAATTACGTGAGAAAGAGGAGAGCAGCCGGAAGAAGGCGAAGTCCTCCGACGACGACGTGGTAACTCGAGAGGAATTCATTCAGTTCCAGGAAGGCGCCAAAGAGCTCCTTCGCAGCTTCCTGGAGTTCTTCATAAACTATGGACTGGAACTCGGTCGTGATCCCCGTGACGAAGAATTTGAACAGCTCAGCCGCAAATTGAGAACCCTTTCCCGCTCACATCGCGACTGAGTCGCAGGTCCCTTGCGGACGAACAAGGGCCATCCGGCGATCCGGGTGGCCCTTCTTTTTTGCGGTTTTCTCTTCTGCCAGGGCCCTCCCGAACGTGAACTAGAACTTACTTCTAGACGCTAATCACTGTGCAGGTCCATGGACTATTGTCATAGTTACCAATGTCGGGCGGTGTGCTGGCCGCAGCGACGATGTCCGGTTCCAAGGGGCGAAGCCAACGAGTGATGTATGGAGGTACCCCGCTATGACAAGACCTATTGAGCTTCTACGCGAGGGCAGGAAGGATGACATGTGGCAGATGTGCTGCGGCTTTCTTGACCTCAACCTGGAACAATTCATGACCATACAACGCCGGCTGATGCAGGAGCAGCTTGAGTTGCTCCGTGCGAGCGAGCTGGGTAGAAAGCTGATGCGTGGCGCGCAACCCACTACCATCGAGGAGTTCCGCAACCTCGTCCCGCTTACGACCTATGATGACTACATCCCGGAACTCACCGAGAGGCGCGAAGAGACTCTGCCCGCCCCGGTCGCGCAATGGGTCAGGACATCGGGATACACCGGCAAGTACGAAACGAAGTGGATACCGCTCTCGCAGCGATTCGTTGAAGAGACGGAGAAGCTCTGTGGCGCTATCGCTCTCCTGTGCCTGGCCGATCACAAGGGGGATATGTCGCATGTCCGTGAGCATCTGAAAGTGCTCTCCACGTTCGCTTCTCCGCCATATGCCTCCGGTGTTATAGCAGGATTGTTGCGTGAGGCTATCGGGTGCGACTATCTGCCATCGAACGCCGACCAACTCGGCTTTGTCGAGAAGGTCAGGAAAGGATTCGACGATGCCCTCGACGAGGGCCTGGATGGTTTCGGCGGCCTTCCTTCTGTCCTGGTGACCGTGGGCGAACAACTGAAGCAGCAGTCGGGAAACATGGACAAGAAGAAGCTGCTGCGGCGCAGGCGTGCGCTCGCCAGGGTGCTTGGCGGTCTCATCCGCAGTAAGCTGGCCAGACGCTCCATGCTGCCCAGAGACCTCTGGAATGTTGGCGGCATCCTGGGTGGCGGCACCGATTCAGCCGTCTTCAAGAAGCGAGTCTTCGAGCTATGGGGACGTGCACCACTGGAGATATACGCCGGCTCAGAGGGCGGCATCTACGCCGTCCAGACGTGGGCGTATGAAGCGATGACGTTCGCTCCGAACGCGAACTTCTTCGAATTCATCCCGGAGCGCGAGCACTTCAAGTGGCAGATGGACCATTCCTACGAGCCCCGGACAGTGCTGCTCGACGAAGTGAAGGCCGGCGAGTCGTACGAACTGGTGCTCACTAATCTCCACGGGGGTGCCTTGACCCGCTACCGTGTTGGCGATGTTGTACGCATCACGGCACTCGAGGATAGTGCAAATGGCATACACATCCCTCAGATGGTATTCAATCGGCGGGCGGACGACCTGATAGACATCGCCGGTTTCGGCAGGCTGACGGAACGCGTAATTTGGGAGGCGATCGAATCGAGTGGCCTTGCCTACGTCGACTGGACCGCGCGCAAAGAACTGGTCGGTGAGCGTGCAGTGCTGCATGTCTACATCGAGCCGTCGAGATCCCCCGCGCCTTCCGAGTCAGCGTACGCGGCGATGCTGTACGACCGGTTCAGGGAACTGGATAAACAATACGACTTCAACATCTATGCCATCTTTGGCGAGGATGAGGAACGTCCGGAAGAGTTGCCGCTAATGGTCAGCTATTTGAAGCAGGGAGCGTTCTCTCGTTACATAACGCGTCGACAGAACGAGGGGGCCGATCTGGGGCATATCAAGCCTCCGCACATCAATCCGTCCGACGCCGTGCTTGAGGCTCTCGCGCAGCCGGCTATCGAGGTCGAGCGCGTGACGACGTCTTCCAGCGAAACAGTCAGGGTACAGTAAGCTGTGGCAGACAGCGCTGCCGGGGAGCGACCCAACACAACGGGTCGCTCCCCCGCTTTGGTAACCGGTACGTCCAGTCAGGCGCCCCGTACGTGGGTCCACGAGTTCTGCCGGACAATAGCGTCTTTGTCTGACATCGGCACGTGGGCAACTGACCTAAGTCCCACTACTTTGGCCATATTGACGACATATACTTATGTGCCATAATTCTGCAGATGAACACCCATGTGGTGATACCTACCATTGCGTGTATCGCCTACCTGCCGCTGATTGCTGTTCTGTTTGTCAATCGCCCTTGGGACGATAAGCAGAGGCTCTTCCTTGCGTTCGTAATCCCGGCGTTCCTGTGGAGTCTTACCGACCTCATCGCACGGAGCGATTACTTTGTCGACCACAAGACGCTTCTGGCGCAGGTCGTGATATGCGTCGCCATCTGGGCCATCGTGCAATACCACTACTTCCTCACGTCGTACTTCCGGCGCAGCTTTCCCCGTGTTCCGCTTGCATATGTCTTTGTGGTTGCGACGTTGGGCCTGTCGATTTCGGGACTGGTTCCCAGAGAGGTCATCCTCACTTCTGAAGGGCTGACTGTCCACTACGGCCTGCCCCTGGTCGTCATCGCCGGACTTATGGCGGGCCTGCTGGGTGGAGGGGATGGCTGGGCCCTGCTCAAACTGCATCGACGCTCAACCGACGCCGTCGAACGGAATCAGCTTGCGTATCTCATTGCCACCATCTGTATCTTCATGCTGTTCATAATGCTCAGCTTCACCCCGTCAGGTGGCAGCTTCCCGTGGGCACACATCGGAAACCTGTTGACTGCCGGTGTTCTGATGTATTCGGTCGTTGCACACCGTCTCCTCGATATCGGTGTCGTCATGAGGCGCGGCATTGTCTATGCGGTGCTGTATGGAGGCGGCGTGGGCACGCTATTGCTTGTGTTCACCCTGCTGCGATTCGTGTTCGGTTTCGAGTACGACAGGACCACTGCCGTTGTACTCATCGCCGTGGGCATACCGATCGTGTTCACCCTCAACCACATCGTCCGCGATCTGCTGCAGCGTAAGATCGAGGCGGCTTTCGTCGGCAACCGGTACGAGGCGCGCCGTCAGCTGTCTGAGTTCGTTGAACGCATCTATGACATTCCTACGCTCGAACAATTCGGTCGTCAGCTTGTGTCGCTGCTTGCACGATCCGTCGATGCAAAGATCGCCTATCTGCTGCTGCCTGAGGAGCAGGGGTCTGACTTCGTAGTCCACTTTTCTTACCCCTCTGCCGGTGGGCCGGAGGGTTTCACGCCGGCTATCAGACACGAAAGCCCTGTCCTCACATGGCTGAGGCGAGAAGGACAGCTTCTTCCAGTCCGCCATCTGAGCATCCTTCCCGAGTTTCAGTCCCTGTGGAAGCAGGAGCGCGAAGATGTACGCACAGCCGGAATCGAACTCTTTCTGCCCCTCGCGAACAGGGGCGAGCTCGTGGCCGTCCTCGCGGTTGGCTCCAAAGCAGGCGGCAAACCCTATTCCGTGGAGGAACTCGAGCTTATGCGCTCCGTGGCCGGCAAAGTCGCCGCCAGTATGGAGAAGCAATACCTCTACGAGCAACTGCAGAAGCAGGACAGAGAACTGACACTGCTCAACCGCCTGTCACGGGTTGTCACTTCCAGTCTTGATATGAGGGACGTCTTCCAGGGATTCTCGCGAGAGTTGAAGAAGGTGGTTCCGCTCGATCACTCGGCGGTCGCGCTTATCGACGGCGACCGCATCAAGCTGCAGGCTATCTTCGGGCAGATTAGAGCTACCGAGCTGGCGGAGATGTCCCACTCTGTGGCAGGGACGGCGAGCGAGTGGATTGCCAGGAATCGGCGCACCGTGTATCAACCTGATCTGCAGACAAAGAAGACTTACTGGCCGGACGAACACTACGCCCGTGAAGGTCTGCGCTCCATCGTGCACGTACCTCTGATCGTGAGAGACCAGGTCATCGGCACTCTGATGGTTGCCGACCAGAAGCCAAACATGTACTCAGAAGAGGATTTGCAGCTTCTTGAACAGGTGTCGCGGCAGATCGCTACGCCGCTGGAGAATGCAGCCCTGTATGCGCGGGCTGAGCAGCGCAGCCGCATCGATGAGCTTACGGGCCTCTTCAACAGGCGACACTTTGAGGAGAGGTTGAAAGAGGAGATTGCCCGCCATTCGCGGCACGACAGCGTGTTCTCTCTACTGATGATGGACCTGGACGCGTTCAAGGCCTATAACGACATGTACGGACATCCCTCGGGTGACAAACTGCTCAGATTCGTCGCGTCTCTCGTGAGCGCTTCGCTGAGGGAAAGCGACCATGGCTTTCGTTATGGCGGCGACGAGTTTGCTGTGCTCCTGCCTCATACGGGTGCCGAGGAGGCGTTCGTCGTGGCTGAGCGTGTGCGCACACGGGTGGCGCGTGAGATGGAGTCTAAACGGAGCGGTGTGACATCAAGCATCGGGCTTGCGAGCTATCCCGCCGATGGGGTGATGTCCGGTGAGCTTGTGGCGACCGCTGATACGGCCCTCTACTATGCCAAGAACACGGGCGGAAACAGGACGTATGTGTCCTCCAAGATATTTTCCGAGACAGAGCCGGTGGGCGAACCCAGGAATAATCATCGCGGTAGCGGCCTCAGCGCGGTGTATGCACTTGCTGCAGCGGTCGATGCCAAAGACCACTACACGTACGGTCACTCGCGAAAGGTAAACACGTATGCTGTCGTCCTGGCCGAGTCTGTCGGTCTTCCCTCCGACGAGGTGTCGCGCATCAGCACCTCCGCGCTTCTTCACGATATCGGCAAGATAGGTATACCGGACCGTATCCTGAACAAGAAGGGTGAGTTGGATGATGAGGAGTGGGAGGCCATCAAGTCGCATCCGCGCCTTGGCGCCAACATAGTCGGCAATGTGCCTGACCTCGCTCCGTGCGTGGGCGCAATCCTGTACCACCATGAGCGCTGGGACGGTACCGGATACCCCGAGAGCCTTCGTGGCAAGTCTATCCCCCTTGGTGCCCGGATTCTCTCTATTGCCGATGCGTTTGCCGCGATGGCGTCAGTTCGACCCTACCGTGACGCACTGCCCGATGAGGTTGCCCTTCAGCGTTTGAAGGAGGCAGCCGGCACGCAGTTCGACCCTGACCTGGTGGATGTATTTGCCGAAGAGGTCGAGACAGGCCTGCCGCACAAGGATGGCGTGAGTCGCGTTCCGCCCATACAGCAGGGCTAGAGTCCCGGTCTGTGTGCAAGGACACACACATTTCGCCCTGACTCCTTCGGGCCTGAGTGTCGCTTCTCACTGCCGGTCCACAGGACCTGGAGCCCTGCCTGTGCAAGGTATCCCGTGAGCTCGTGGGGCGTGAACAGGTGGTATCTCCGGTAGAGTACTGTCTCGCCGCATTGCCATGGTACGAGCCTGTCCTGTGGCCCCTCCCGGAATGACGACTGCAAATGATTCCATACGGTGAGAAAGACCTCAGCTCCCGGTCTGAGGATGCGGTATAGCTCCTGAAAGGCCCGCTGTCTCTGTGAGTGCTCTTCGATGTGGTGATACGCGGCCACACTCACCGCGCAATCGAATGAGCCGGCTTTGAACGGCAACACAGTGAGGTCGGATTGAACAAGGCCCGCAAGGAAGCAGTGCTTTCTCATATAGGTGCGAGCCTGGGCCAGCATCCCGGCTGAGAAGTCTACTCCGCAGAGGTTGAATCTGCCCGCAAATGGCAAAAAGTCGGGCCCGTGCGCGCAGCCGAGATTGATGAGGCGCCCGGCCTGCCAGCGGTCCGCGACCTCTGCAAGCTCTTCTGCGAGCAGAGGCCAGTGGCGGAATCCATACCACGCCGGTGCGATGCGGTCGAACGTATCTCTGTTTGTAGCCAATCTGAGCGCCTGCTAGACTCCAGCGTACCATGAGAAAGGCCACCCGAACCATCTCCGGCGTCACTCCGGTCGCCGTCATGGCAATGCCGCATCCATGTCCCGGCAACTGTGTGTACTGTCCGTCCGCAGAGGGCGCGCCAAAGAGCTACACACTTGAATCCCCTGCGGTCCTGCGGGCCATCCACTGTGAGTATGACGCCGGCCGCCAGGTGCGGACCCGGCTTGAATCGCTCATTTCCATGGGGCATCCGGTGGACAAGGTCGAGCTCATCATCATGGGGGGCACGTTCCTTGCGTATCCTTTGGATTACCAGTACCAGTTCGTGAAGGCGTGCTTCGACGCGCTGAATGGTTCTGAATCGACCGACCTCGAGGCAGCCCAGTCGGTTAACGAAACATCGTCGCACCGCTGTGTCGGCCTGTGTGTCGAGACAAGGCCTGACTGGTGCGGAGAGAGCGAAGTGTCGCGCCTGCTGGAACTCGGCGCCACGAGGGTTGAACTCGGTGTCCAGACGCTCGACGATTCCATCCATGAACTTACGCGACGAGGTCACGGTGTGGCTGAAGTCGAGCACGCCACACGTCTGCTTCGAAGTCGCGGGTTTAAGGTCTACTATCATTGGATGCCGGGTCTTCCCGGTTCCTCCCCCTCCCACGATATCGAGCAGTCCCGGCGACTGTTCGCGGAGCCGCAGTACCGGCCCGATGGGTTGAAGCTGTATCCGACAGTCGTGGTGTCAGGGTCCGGATTGGAGTCGTGGTATGAGCAGGGCCGGTTCACTCCCGGGACGACGACGGAGATGCGCGACCTGCTGATTGACATCAAGAGGGAAGTGCCGCCGTACGTACGAATAGCCCGGCTCATGCGTGATATCCCGCGCAGGTTCATCGTGGCCGGCTGCGATGACCTTGCGCTGCGCTCTACCGTTCGCGAGAGGATGCGGGAACTGGGAGTGCAGTGTCAGTGCATCCGCTGCCGCGAATACGGCCACAGAGTCCGTGACGGTTGGACAATCGGCGAGCCCGGCCTTGTGAAAAGAGAGTACTCGGCGAACGGCAGTCAAGAGATCATGCTCAGCTATGAGGACACCCTGGGGACCCTGTTTGGCCTGCTGCGTCTTTCTATTCCTTCCGGTGAACCGGATGCCCGGGAAGCAGCGACCGTGCGCGAGCTGCACGTGTTCGGAGCCGAGCTTGGACTCGGCGAGCGCGATGGACTTGCGGCGCAGCACAAGGGCATCGGAGGGGCGCTCCTGTCACAGGCCGAGCGCTTGACTGTGGACAGGTATGGAATCGACCATATCCGAGTGCTGAGTGGTGTTGGAGTCCGGCCCTACTACCGTCAACTGGGCTATGTGAGGCAGGGACCGTACATGGTGAAGAGCCTCGAACCGCTCCCTAGATGAAGCGGTCCTTCAGTCGACGGATGACCTCGTGCACATCATCTCCGCGGTCGCGGATAGTTTGTATCGCCGTCTCAATCCGTTCGTGTCGCGAGGAGTCGGACATATCATCGAGCCGCTCGTAGTATCCCATACGGCGACCAAGCTGGAAGTTCAGCCGCTCTGAGTCCGGCATCTCAAGATAGCGGTCGGTGATGGAGATGCATTTATCCTTGTCCTCAGGGAGTTGTCCTTCTATCTCCATCAGCAGATTGAGTATATGGTCGCTCTTGATCTGACTCGTGACCTCAAGCCGCTCGAGCATGCCGCGTATCTCGCGGACGACATCATCTTCGCTTTGTAGTTGGAAGCTGCCATCCTGCACCCGCTCCCACAAGGGCATGGTCGGGCTTACGTGCAGGCTGCGAAATCGTATGTACTCGGGGTTGGTCTCATTCAGTACGCGGCTTGTCTCTCGAACATGACCTTCGGCCATGGCCGTGCCGCCGAGACCGGGCATCACGTACTCGCATAGAGAGAAGCCCGCGTCGTTAAGTTTCCTGCCGCCGGCTATCTGCTGAGCGGAGGTTGTGCCCTTCTGCATGTACTCGAGCAACTCATCGTAGCCGGTCTCCAGACCCGTGTGAATCCGCACCAGTCCTGCTTCCCGTATTTCCTTGAGTTCTTCGAGGCTCTTGTGTGCAGCCGTATGGGCCCTGCTGTAAGACGTGACGCGTGTAAGCGTGGGGAACGACTCGTACAGGTGCCGGAGTACACGAACAAGGTCCGGAGTGCGCATGATAAGTGTGTTCGAGTCCTGCAGAAACGCCGATTGTCCGCCGGCATAGAGGAATAGCGCCACGCTGCGGAGGCACGTATCGCCAACCGGCTGGCTCAACAGCGACGCGGCTGCCATCGGCACATTGTCTCCGTAGCCGTGCGAATGTGCGGCCTCGGTGATCTGGTCCTTCATCTCGCGCGCCGTGTCGATATCGTGGAGTATCTCTTCCACGGGGCGCAACGAGAACTTCGAGTCCTTGTAGCAATGGCAGAAGAGACACTTGTTCCACGGGCAGTTGCGGGTTGCACGGATAAGAAGGGAATAGGCTTCACTGGGGGGTCGGATAGGCCCAAGCTCGAAGCCTGAGCCAAGCTGCGGACGTTCTTGTTCGGACTGCATTCGCCCAATTGTATCGGCGCGGCACACGATGGGCAAATTGGAGGCGTCAGGCTGCTGTGCTACGCTGGGCAGGCTCAACATGACAGAAGATTTGCTCAAGCCGCAGGTTATTTCGCTCGATGTCGAGGGCACCCTCGTCACCCATCACTTCACCCGGTACGTATGGCAGTCGGCAGTCCCCCGTCTCTATGCACAGAAGTACGGGCTCACCCTGCAGGAGGCGGAGGAGACAGTACTGTCTGAATACCACAGCATCGGGATGGGACGGGCTGAATGGTTTGACATCGATTACTGGATACGCAGATTCAGGCTCGGTGAAGCGGAGCCTCTTATCGAGGCCCACAGGTCGCTCATCGAGTTCTATTCCGAGGTGCCGCATGTGCTGGAAACGCTCTCCCGCCGCTACACGCTGGTTGCGGCATCGTCCACTCCACTGCGCTTCCTGCACTACATACTTCATGACATAGAGAATTACTTCACGCGTGTATTCTCGGCCACGACGAAGTTCGGCAAGACGAAAGACAGACAGTTTTTCGACTGGATGTGTGCTGAGATGGGTGTTGCTCCGGAGTCAATGGTCCACGTTGGGGATAGCTGGGAAGGCGACTATCTGGGTGCGTCCGGGGCGGGTATGGTAGCCCTCTATCTCGACCGTTCACGCCATGACGGCGCGTCGCTTTTCGCGCTGGATGATCTGCTGGACCGGTTGGCGTAACACTCAATCGGGTGTCGCCATCCGGTGTGAAGTCGATAATTCCCGCTAAGTCTGAGTGCTGCCCGTTCAGGGTTGACAACCTGTCGTGGGGATACTACTATCGTTTGTAACTGAATACGACA
>CAZKHH010000038.1:0-17388 GCA_964552485.1 uncultured Dehalococcoidales bacterium
ACACCGAAATGGGACCACATCAACGGCACGACGGGCGGGCACAGGGGCCCGCACCTACAGCCGGACCCTGAACCACCCACCCCACCCTTCCAGCAAACGAAAAGAAAACGCGGTGGTGCACCGGAGGACGTTCAGTCCCTGTTCCGGTAAACCACCGCTCCTTATCACCCGGACACGGCGGAACCAGTGCGCGGCGTTAGGCCCGCGTTGATTCCCGCGTGCTCTGACGGGATCGCCCGCGACCCGACGCGCTGCGATTCCGGTTGCCGTTGTCTCTCTGGGGGCGGCGGCCGCCATTCTCGCGTGAACCGCCATTCCGCGGTCCCGCAGACCTGGTCGGGACCGTCACCGTGGCGTCGTAGTCAAACCCGTCGAGCGTCAGGCACTCGAGACGCTGGTTCAACAGCATCTCTACCTGCGACACGACGTCGAGATCATTCTTCGTCGCGAAGTTGATAGCGCTTCCGGTCTTGCTCGCCCTGGCCGTGCGGCCTACGCGATGAATGTATGCATCTGCGGTATCCGGCATATCGAAGTTGACCACATGCGATATGTCAGGCACATCGATACCACGTGCTGCGATGTCGGTCGCTACAAGGATATTGATGCTGCCACTGCGGAATCCGTCCATGGCGGCCTGTCGCTTATTCTGAGACATGTCTCCCTGGAGACAGGTCGCGTTGAACCCCTTGCGCTTAAGTCGCTCGGAAAGCCGCGATGCCGCATGCTTGGTGCGTGTGAAGACCAATACGGGACCGGTCTCCATGCGCTTGAGCAGCTCGATCAGGAGATCTGCCTTCTGTGGCTGGACCACGGGATACAACGCATGGCTCAGGCCGCTTACCGGGGCCTGCCGGCCCATGCGAATGAGCTCAGGCTTGTACATGAAGTCGCGCGCGAGGCGCTCAATCTCCGCAGGCATCGTTGCTGTGAACAGAAGCGTCTGCCTCTTGCGGGGCACAAGCTTGAGGATGCGGCGGATATCGGGCAGGAAGCCCATATCCAGCATCCTGTCGGCCTCATCGAGCACAACGATCTCCACTGCTGACAGGTCGACCGTCCCCCGGCCAACGTGGTCGAGTAGCCTTCCCGGACAGGCAACGAGGAAATCGACGCCCTTCTGCAGGCCGCGCAGCTGCGGTTCGTAGCCGACGCCGCCATACATCGTCAGGCTGTGCAGACCCGTATCCTTGCCCACGACCTTCAGGACCTCGTGGGTCTGCTGCGCCAGTTCGCGCGTGGGTGCGAGGACCAGGCAGCGGATCTTGCCGCCCTTACCTCTCAGCAATCGGTCAGAGATGGGCAGAACGAACGCAGCCGTCTTACCCGTCCCGGTCTCAGCCAGGCCCATGATGTCGTTGCCTGCGAGCACAGGGCCGATGGCTTCCTCTTGTATCGGCGTTGGCGTTTCATAGCCAAGCCGACTGATTCCATCCGCTACGCGCGGATGTAGATTGAATGAATCGAATGTCAAAACGTACTCCTCTGAAGCCTCACTATACGTGAGACCTGATTGAGGGGGGCATAGAAGTATCGGAACATCCCTGCGCCGGTGTTTGTACGGCACAGGGATGCAGTAATCCCAACACTACCGTGATGAAGATGTAAGTTACGCAAGCGTCAGAAGTTGAATGCCTTCCTAGTACCTGCCGCCACGGCCACCGCCACCGCCACGGCCACCACCGCCGCCGCGACCACCACGGCCGCCGCCACCGCCACGGCCACCACCGCCGCCGTAACCACCAAAGTCACCACCACCGAACCCGCCTCCACCGCGATCTTCGCGCGGCCTCGCCTCGTTAACAACGAGGTTCCGGTTCTGGAACGGTTTGCCGTTCATGGCATCGATCGCCGCCTCACCCTCTGTCTGCGAGGGCATCTCGACGAACGCAAAACCCCGTGAACGACCCGAAAACTTGTCCGCTACGATGTCGACCTTCTCAACTTCGCCATACTCAGCAAACGCATCGCTGAGATCCTGCTCGTTCGCCTCGTACGAAAGATTCCCGACGTAAATCCTCACTCCAAATGCCTCCTGCTCCCTATTTTCTGTTGCTGCGCACACCGCTCAGGTGCACGCATCTCATTGTAATGTTACCACTCACGCCGCATCTGTGGGCTTTCTGAACGCTGATCGCGCCGCTTTCGCCTGCACGCAGAACAGCGCCGTGGCTCGTTTGTGAAACCTTTCTCCGCGAAGAACTGCTGCTCGGACGCGGTGAACGTAAACTCGCTACCGCAATCCGCGCACCGGATCGTCTTATCTTCTAGACTCATGGATGACCTCCTTTCTACCGGGTTAGTCTGAAGGTGCGGTCATCCCTTGATTCTGTCTCTCGCGGAGTTCCCGTGGATGCGCGAATGGCCTTACCTGCAACTATCATACCAACTGTACGACATCGCGGCCCTCATCTGCAAACGACCGCAAAGCTGACCACGAAGCCGTGTGGAGTTTATTGTCACTATCCGCCGCTGGTTGCATAAACGTGAACGGACCGGCAGCTATTGACACACCATGGCGGCTCATTGTAATTTGCCCTCTTCCCGCATGAATGTGCCGACCGCTCCCCGTCATCAGGCGCCGGCAGGTAGATGCCGGCTGACCTTCGCTGTAATAGCGGTCCTTATTGCCCTTCTTGTGCCACCTCACACCACATCCTCGGCAGACGAATGCCCCGGCGCACTATGGTCCAGGTACCCCGGTCCGACGCACGAGGGCCATCTGATCGTTCCCGGCAGCGACATATCCGCCTATGATATCGCCGCAAATGGCGGCACCATCTACGCAATCGGCACATGGAATCCGCCGGACGAATGCATCGATAATTCGTACAGCGACGAGAACATCTCGGATGGACAGGCGCCGCGCCTCTGGAAGTCATCGGACGGCGGCGCCACATGGAGCGGCCTTACGGACCATGTTCTCGACGCCCATGGACTGCCCGACTGCTGCAGCGATGACCTCGCCTGGAACGATTTCGTCTTCTTCAGCGCGGTATCAGCCGCCCCCGATGACGACGATCACGTGGTTGTCTGTGGCTACGACGCATCGCACAGGGCTGTGGTCGTCGGTTCCGACGACGGAGGTGAGACGTTCCACTACACAGGCTGCGGAGGCATCACAGGCGAACCGTTGAGCATCGACCTCTCACCCGAGACAGACGGCATCCGTACGATTGCAGTGGGCACACTCGACCTTGCCGGGGGTGGTTCGGTCTGGCTCTTTGACTACGGCGCGACCAGGGCGGGTGCGTGGCGCGACACAGGTGACGACCCGGGCTGGGCCGACGCGTGGCAGGCGCTTGGCGGCACCGGTACGCGAAACGATATCTATGCAGTGCCATCGGTTCGTTTCTCCCCTTCGTTTGCGGACGACCGCTCCGTTATTGCGGCAATCATGGCCTACGCGGAGGAGCCGGATGGCGATGTTTACACCGGCTACTACATCGTACAGGGCACAAAGCAGGACAACGAGCTCAGGTGGAATCGCAGTGGAGGATATGACAGCATGCCTGCAAGAGTGGATTCCGGCGATACGGTCATCGCCGGCGACGCCACCCTGCCTCCGTTCTTCCTGCGGCAGGCGGCGCTCCTGGAGATTCCCTTCGACTATCACGCAGATGAGGACGACAGTCGTACACTCCTGGTAGCGGTGAACGGCATACAGCGTGACACCGTGAGCGGAACATCTATCGAGGAGGGAGGATTCCTTTACGCCCTGGACGCCTCAGGCCTCTCGCGCGACCTGCTGCGCCACGACCGGAACCCGCGCGTTTCGAGCATAACGTACCACGGAAGCACTGCACTCGAGGGCCGGGCGCTGGTGGGCTGCCTGCTACCCGCGCCGTACGCATGGGAATGGGACTGGTCGAACGAACTCCAGGACTGGTGGCTGGACAATGGCGACCATGACGATGGGGTCAACGTTCTTCCCTGTTGCCCCGGCCCACTTGTTCTCATGTCGGAATCCCTGGATGACTGCTGTCCGCGCTGGAGCCCCTCAGACACGAGTCCCTCAGGTCAGGTCAACTGCCAGGTCTCCTATACACCCGATGGCCTGAAGGCCTACGCCACGACCGAGGGGGACACACGTCACGGGCTTGAAACCCTGCAGTGGGGAGACGAGAGCGCGTTTTCCATCAGCACCGACGACCGCGCGGGTTCAACATGGCAGCAGACCGGCCTTATCGATACGATGATAGACACCATCGTCGGGCTCAACTACGCTCCTGAAACGCAATGCCTTTACATACACACCGGGCATCTGGACGGCGACGGACACGTGTGTTCATGCGACAGCATCTGGCGCACGTGCAATGAGGGCGAGAACTACACCCGCGTGCTGCTGGGGCAGCCGGATCGATCCGGGCGCGACGACGATGACTTCGACGACATCATGGGAGCCTACCACAGGGGCTTCACAGTACCCCGGAACTCCGGTTATGCGTACGGTGACCGCGCGCGTTACGCCATCGGCGACGCCGTCGACCAAGACGACCAGGCAGAGCTGGGTTTCGAGGCGGATGCCGTGTACAGGAAGCTGGAGGGTAGTGGCCGCGACTGGCAGGTCATCAGCGAGCTTACACTCGATTACGAACGATTGCTGCTGATGGAGTGCGACGATTGCGCGGTCCCGGTCCTCTATGTGAGCTTTAACAACCTGTGGTGGGATTTCACCGATAACGTACCCCTCCCGTACAACGCTGATGGCACCGACCCTCTGTGCCCTGCGGGACACGAATGCCGCAAGGTGAGCGGGGTTGCACGGTGCATGGACCCGGGTGGTGGCGAGTGCTGCGCGGAACTGGAGTGGGACTATCTTATCCGGGGCCTGCAAGGCACGGAAGAGACGGACGGCGTGTACGAGCAGCTCTACCTCGCCGGCGGACACTGCGACGAGTCCGGCGTGTGGCTGTGGTCCTTCGATGACGCCAATCGCTACTGGGCCGTCGACGGAGAGGACACATCGAACTACGACTGGTGCGACCAGCGGTTCGAAAACGAGGCGTGGGGACGTCTGTGGGTGTACTGCGACTGCTACGCCTGTTCTATTCCTGAACCGGTCCGTCCGGACGAGTCCAACGGACCGCACGTCATCCCGTGCAGCGACTGCTACTGCGAGAACGAGGACCACGTGCTTGAGTGGACGCGCCCGTGCGATGCGTGTGAATATGAGATCGAGATAGCGCTCGACCCGGACTTCCGCCACATCGTTGCTGAGACAGAGGATTTCGCCTTCTATAGCGGTGCGCCTGAAGGCCAGCGTTTCTATCTGCCCGGAGAACCCCTACAGCCTTCGGCCCTCATCAAGCAGGGGATGCTCGAATGCAACCAGACGTACTGGTGGAGGGTGAGGGCTCACATGGCGGAGTCAGGCGAAGTAATCAGCACGTGGTGGTCTGATGCCGTGTCATTCCGCACCGCAGTACCGCCTCCGGCTACAATTACGCTCAGCACCCCCGGCGAGGGAGCGACGAAGATACCCGTGCGTGACGTGGGCTTCAGCTGGAGCGCGGTTCCCGGCGCGACCAGCTACGACTTTATGCTCGTTGATGGGTCGGGCGGACATGTCGCGTCCATGGTCGGCGACATCACGGCCCTTGTCGTACCGGGACCGCTCGAACCTGAGACGTCTTATATCTGGCGGGTCCAGGCCCTCGATGGAGAGACGGTGATTTCGGAATCAACCGGGGCGACCTTCCGCACCCGTCCGGCGCCCACCGCGCGGGAGTCATCCGATACGCGCCCCGGGATCGTCGCACCAGCCCAGCCAGGCATTCCCGAATGGGCTCCCTACTTCGTCGGCGTCGTCGCCGGGCTCCTGCTCGCGACGCTGATTACGATGTTACTCGGCAACAGACGCCTGGGGCGGTCCCGCCTGAGACGACCGCCGTCGATCAGGTAATCTCCCCCTCTCCAGGCGATGATGCTTCCACCTTCAGGGCAGAGGGCACAACCAGGGTGCACCGATGTGGCCGGCCGAGAGCCAGAGGAGACCAAGGAGAACCAGCGCGAGCGCGAGCACACCGATAACGACGTAGCGTCTGCGAACCTTCATTGCCATGTTCGTCTACTCCAGCGCCCACAGGCCACGGTCTGCCGCCTGTGCCTCAGCTTCCAGTCGACGGAGGAGCGCTGCGTGTTTCTCATTGTCGTCGAAGATGAGCGTTCGCGCAAGACCTGCCGACACAAGTTCGGCATTGACGAACACCTCACCGACATGGACATATCGGAGCAGGCGACCGTACTGGTCGACATCCCTCAATCCCCGCTCCAGCTCGACAGCTCTGCCGCCGACCAGGTCGCGATTGAAATCGGTCGCCTCCTGATAGAACGGCTCGCCACGCTCCGGCGTGTCGATGCAGAGATAGCGTATCCGGCTGCCGTCCGCCATGTCGATAGTATCGCCATCGATGACACGGTCAACCAGCGTCTCGGCAGGCACGCGACTTGGGAGTCCGAATCCCCCCAGCGCACGAACCCCGATGAAAGCCGCAACGATAGCAAGCGCCACAAGGATGTAGATAGACCTGCGCTGTCCCTGCACGTTCTTCGCTCTCGGCTCCGCGCGGGTCTTTGTCGCTCGCTTCCTGGCGGAACGTTCCGCCGCTCTACGCCCTCTGCGTGTCATCGCCGCGTATTCTAGTCGCTCACACCACACATCCGCCAGAAACGAAGCGGATTGTGCGCAGACATTCGATGTGTCGTAATATTGGACATCGG
Organism: uncultured Dehalococcoidales bacterium; assembly: GCA_964552485.1. GTDB lineage: Bacteria > Chloroflexota > Dehalococcoidia > GIF9 > AB-539-J10 > SKVJ01. The sequence goes on from CAZKHH010000038.1 coordinate 6,724, forward strand.
AGGTGATGCGGTATGGACGAAATCAAGGTTGATTGCAAGGGGCAGAACTGTCCCGTCCCCCTCGTCGAAACGCGCAAAGCCCTGCGCAAGGCAGAGGCCGGGGATATCGTGGAAGTAACGGGTACGCACGCTTCTTCAAAGCGCGAGATTCCCATGGCCGCCCGGGCGATGGGCCTGGAAGTGGTGGACGTGAAAGAGGACGGAGAGGTATGGACGATTCGCATCAAGCGATAAGGGAGGACCCATGCCGGAAAAAGCTACCATCGTCGTGCACAGCGGCGATTATGACAAGTTATACAGCGCGCTGATAATCGCGAACGGCGCACTCTCCATGGGCATGGAGGCATCCATGTTCTTCACCTTCTGGGGTCTGCAACGACTCAAGAAAGGGCAACTCGACAAAGGCCCCCTCTCGAAGATGCACATGGGCGGCCTGGGCAAATGGATGATCAAGCGACGGATGCGGAAGCGCAATGTCGTCTCTCTGGACAAGATGCTGGCCGATTTCGTCGAGCTCGGCGGCACGCTGATGGCCTGCGACATGACAATGGACATAATGGGGGTACGCCGCGAAGACCTGCGGGACGACCTCATCAGCGACTACTGCGGTGTAGGCTCGTTTGTCCAGGAGGCCAGGGAATCCACAATTTCGCTCTTCATCTAGTAGAGCGCGGAGGTCCGGGATGCAGCAGATGACGTACATGGACAATGCGGCAGCGACGCGGCTTGATGAGCGCGTCCTCGACGCTATGAAACCGTACTTCTTCGAAACGTACGCTGTGGCAACTTCCGAATTCGGCTACTCCGCAGGTATCGAGGCACGGGAAGCCCTGGATGCATCGCGCGCCTCCCTCGCCTCGAAGCTGGGCGCCGCTCCCGGGGAATTCATCTTCACCTCGGGCAGTACAGAATCGAGCAACATGGCCGTGAAGGGTGTCGCGCTCGCCCTCGGAGAAAAGAAGGGCCGGCACATCGTCATCTCGGGAATAGAGGACTTCCCCGTACTTCACAGCGCCCGTGCACTTGAACGACAGGGATTCAGCGTCACGCTGGTGCCTGTCGACGGAGACGGTCTCGTGGATCCGGGAGCGCTCAGGAAAGCCATCACGAAGGAAACCATCCTGGTCTCGATTCAGCACGCCAACCAGGAAATCGGCACACTGCAGGACATCGCAGCCCTCGCACACGTCTGCAAGGAAAAGGACGTCGTGTTCCACAGTGACGCGACGCACTCATTCACCCGCGTACCGCTGGATGTCGGCACGGTGCCGGTCGACCTTGTCACCGTTGCCGCGCACACGATACACGGCCCCCGCGGCATCGGCGGCTTATTTGTGCGCACGAAGACCCCTATCGCCAAATGGATGGACGGAGGCTTCCAGGAGTTCGACATGCGCGCGGGGCTTGAGAACATACCGGGCGCAGTCGGGTTCGCTAAGGCTGCGGAGTTGGTGACAGACGAAGAGAATCAGCAGCTTGCCGGCCTGCGCGACCGTATCATCGACCGGCTGCTCAAGGAAGTGCCCAATACGACGCTGAACGGTCACAGGACGAAGCGGATACCTCACAACGCGAACGTGACATTCCATTTCGTGGAGGGCGAATCGATCACTCTTCACCTCGACATGAGAGGCTTCGCCGTCAGCACAGGCTCGGCATGCTTCTCACGGTCGTTAGAGGGCAGCCACGTCATCTTCGGCATCGGAGGCGACCACGAACGAGCGCACGGCTCCATCCGTTTCACCTTCGGGCGATACAACACCATGGATGAGGTTGACAGCATGGTCGACGCCATGGCGGTGGTCGTGAGCGAGCTGCGAAAGATCAGCCCTCTCACGCCGGAGCAGTAAGGGCAGCAGCGCTCCGGTCAGCAGGTATCACTGGTTACAACAAAGGAGGAGGACAGCTGACATGGCAAAGACCATCTTTGTTATCCACACAAGCGCAGTACTGTGGGATGTTCTACCCGGCCTTTTTGCGGAACACGCACCCGATGCAACAGTCCGTAACATACTCGATGACAGCCTTCTTCCCGAGGTGCTGGCGCATGATGGGCCCACTCCGGGGGTTACGAGGCGCATCTGCGAGTACGCGGCGCAGGCAGAGGCCGCAGGTGCAGATCTCATATTCACTCAGTGCTCATCGGTCGGTGAGGTCGCCGACATAGCCGCCACCATCGTTAACATACCACTGGTCAAGATAGATGAACGCATGGCTGAGATTGCGTGCAAGACCGGCTCGCGCATCGGCGTCGTCGGTACGGTGGCTACAACGATGGGACCTACGGTGCGACTCATCAGGCGCACCGCTGAGAGGCTCGACAAGAAAGTCACAATCATCGAGGAGGTGTCTTCAGGAGCGTTCGAGCGGCTCACTTCGGGCGATCGCAAGGGTCATAACGAGATGGTCATCGCCTCCATCCGAGCGGTTGCCAAACAGGTAGACGTGGTCGTGTGCGCCCAGGGCAGCATGCTCGCACTTAAGCCGGACCTGGGAGAGACGCCGGTTCCAGTATTGTTCAGCCCACCCATTGGCGTGCAACACGCAGCCGAAGTCCTTACGGCCCACCAGGAACCGGCCCCCAACTACTGACGCCGAAGAGGCAGAAGGAGGCAGGTGGATGAAATTCCCGTACAGTGAGAAAGTCATGGAGCACTTCAAGAACCCGCACAATGTCGGCAAGATGGACGACGCCAGCGCAAAAGCAACCGAAGGCAGTCCGGCGTGCGGGGATATGGTAAGTGTCTACCTGAAGGTCAACGATGAGAGCAAGACGATAGACGACATCAAGTTCGAGTCATACGGCTGTGCCTCGAACATCGCAACGGGCTCGATTATCACGGAGTTGGCTAAGGGCAGGACGCTTGATGAAGCCAAGAGGATAACGTGGCAGCAGGCCTCGGAAGAACTCGGCGGCCTGCCTCCCATCAAGGCCCATTGTTCCGTGCTCGCGGTCGACGGCTTGAGAGCGGCCATCGAGAACTATGAGGAAACCCATGGGCTCGTTAAGGAACGCAAGTCAACGACGGTAGAAGAGGTCCGCCGCCGGCTGAAGAAAGTGATGAACCCGCTCGTCGGCCTCGACCTGGTGAAGACCGAACTCGTGACCGGAATCGTTGTGAGCAAGGGCAAAGTCACGGTGTCCCTGGACTTGCCGTCCAATAACCAGTTCGCCAACAACATCAAGCAGGAGATAATGGAGAAGATAGAGCCGCTGTGGGATGTTGAAGAAGTGAAGGTCGAGTTTAGTGACTAGTTCTGAGGATAACTCTCACGCGCTTGTGCGTCTCAGGATGCTGTGCAATATCGGTGAGAAGACAGCTCCCGTTCTGTTTTCTCTCGGTATCGAGACACCGGAGCAGATGCTTAATGCCGATCCCGAGGCGCTATATGAGGACTTGAAGCGACGACGTGGCGGAAAGCTGGACCGCTGTGTCCTTTACCAGTTCCGGGGCGCGAAATACGGCCTCCCCTGGCCGAAGTGCAAAGATCCGTTCTCAATTCCGGGTTAGCCTTGCAAGCCAACACGCAGGGATGCGAAGCAATTCGCCCTCTTTGGCAACAGAGGCTGTCGACACTCACGGACCTATGGTATCCTGAGAATGGCTCATGACACACGAGACTCCGCTCCCGCCGCTGACCTTCGGTCCTGTGCCCTCAAGGCGATTCGGTCAGAGCCTGGGACTGAACACGATTCCACCGAAGACATGTACGTATTCATGCGTCTATTGCCAGGTGGGACGGACGAACCATCTGACCACGAAGCGATCGGCTTACACCGACCCTGGTGAACTGTACGGCGATGTTAAATCCGCACTGGCCCGCCTGAGGCAGAGCGGGCAACAAGTCGACTATTTCACATTCGTGCCGGATGGAGAGCCTACGCTCGACTCTCACCTCGGCGACCAGCTTGAGCTGCTGAGGCCCCTCGGGGTCCCGCGTGCAGTTATCACCAACGCGTCGCTGCTCTCCCGCGAGGATGTACGTGGCGACCTTGCGAAGGCCGACCGCGTATCAGTGAAGGTCGATGCCGTCCGACACGACACGTGGTGGCATATCAACAGGCCACACGGCGACCTGCGGCTGGAAACGATACTGGATGGTGTACTGCAATTCGCACGTGAGTTTGTAGGCGAGCTGGATACGGAGACAATGCTGGTGCAGGGGATGAACGACTCCACGGATGACCTCCATCCTCTCGCCACATTCCTTGGCCTCGTCAGTCCACGCCGTGCGTACCTCTCCGTGCCCGTCAGACCTCCCGCAGAAGAGGGTATCGTTGGTCCCGACGACATGGGACTCGTCCAGGCGTACGAGATTCTCTCCTCATCCGTGGAACATGTGGAGGTCATCGCCGGATTTGAGGGCGACTCATTCGCATCTACGGGCGACGCGCGCGCCGATCTGCTCTCGATTACCGCAGTGCATCCGATGCGAATCGATCAGGTAGAGGCGTTGCTGCAGCGTTCGGATGCCACGTGGGACGTGGTCGAGTGGCTGCTTCGGCAGGAATGGCTCCGGGAAGTCGAGTACGGAGGTCACCGATTCATCGTACGCCGATTCTCCGCCCGGCAGCAGTGAACGGGACTCTTAACGTGCATCGCTTCAGGCTTAAGCATGTGTAAGGTCAGGCCCGGCAGACAGGTACCTGCCTGAAGTACAAGGCCTTGGCACCAGACACCGCCTGATGGTAGACTCACACATCGTATGCGACCGTGCGTTTCTTAGTGAGTCGTACGGCATGGGGCACAGCGGCTGGACCACCTTAAAGACTCATCGAGAGACACACAGCGTAATGAGGGTCACTCCTTCTGGCCGGAGTTGCCGCGTGCGCTCGATGCCGTGCGGACACTGGTCTTCCTCAAGGACGAAAAGCTGCGAATCGTGGACGCCAACCAGGCCGTCTTCGACCTTCTCGGCCTGAGCCGTGAAGCGGTCATCGGCAGGACGGCCACAGAATTGGCTGGCGTGACCACTGAGTGTGAGAAGGACGATGCCGAGGTCCTCGCGTCGGGCATAGCCAGGACCGGCGTTCTCCACGAGATGGAATTACCGGGCGGGACGCGGTGGTTCCTTGCTGACAAGGCCCCCGTCATTCAACAAGACGGCACCGTAACAGGAGTGGTCGGCACGCTTACGGACGTCACCGAACAGATGAGGCTGCAATCAGACCTGGAAGAGCGAGAAGCACGGCTCAAGTATCTCACTGAGAACACGGAGGACATAATATGGATTATGGGCCTGGACTTCCGCAGCACCTACGTGAGCCCTTCCATCGAACGCGTCCTCGGGTTCACAGCCGAGGAGCGCTGTCGCCAGTCACTGGACGATATGGTAACACCCGACTCCAAACAAATCGTACTGGAGACATTGAAGCAGGAGCTTGCCAAAGAAGATAATGGCGAAATGCCTGACAGGTCTCTGCGCACCGATGTCGAATACTATTGCCGGGACGGCTCAACCCGGTGGCTTGAGAACATCGTCAGACCTGTGAGAGACGAGTCCGGGACGCTCACCGGTATGATTGGCGTTTCACGCGATGTCTCCGAGTTGCGAAAGGCCCGCGCCGAACTCGAGGAATCCGAAGCACGCATGCGTAGACTGGCGCGCCATCTCCTGGAAGTCAGGGAGCGCGAGCGAGCAGACATCGCGCGCGACCTGCACGACCAACTGGGACAAACGCTCACGGCATTGAGCCTGGATCTTTATGCGCTCCGACAGGCGACCGAGAAGGGCAGTGACAGAGTCGGTCAAAGGCTCGATAGAGTCATTGCCATGGTTGACGGCCTGACAAACGATGCGCGTACGCTTTCGACGGAGTTACGACCGGGGATGCTCGATGATCTTGGTCTCGGACCGACGGTCGAATGGCAGGTTGACCAGTTTCAGCAGCGGTCGGGTGTGAGATGCACACTCGAACTTAAGCAGGAAGTCAAAGAAGAAGACCTTTCTCGTACGTGTTCCACCGCACTGTTTCGCGCCCTGCAGGAACTCCTGAGAAATGTCGCGAGGCATTCCGGCGGCCGCCACGTTCATGTGGTTCTGCAGACAGCTTCCGATGGGGTGATCCTCACCGTTTCCGACGACGGGAGGGGCATAACACCCGAGGAGATACATGGCCCGCAGTCGCTCGGTCTCCTGGGGCTTACCGAGCAGATACGATTGCTGGGCGGCTCAGTGGACATCACTGGTACTGAAGGTGCAGGGACAGTAGTTTCCATCAGACTTCCCCTGCAAAGGAACCAGCCCTTCGACAGCGCTTCAAGACATTGAGCAAACAAAGCGGCCGTCTCACAGTGGAGACGGCCCTCTTTCAGCAATCAGGCTCTTGTGCTGTGTCTTCCCCGGCATTACTTGCCCTTGACCTTTACCGCCTTCGGCTTGGACTCCTCGGTCTTAGGCATCTTCACCGTGAGGACACCATCCTGGAACTCAGCCTCTGCCTTGTCCACGTTGACAGCGACAGGGATGGGTAAAGACCTCGTGAACGAACCGTACCTCATTTCTTTCCTGAAGTAGTTGTCCTCGTTCACTTCATGCTCTTCTTTGTGCTCACCCTTGAGGGTGATGACATCTCCTGTCACGCTGATGTCAACGTCCTCACTCTTCATACCGGGCAACGAGGCCTTGACCACGACGTCAGTGTCCGTCTGGTACATATCAACTGCCGGCTGTTCAGCCCTGAGTGCGGGAAACAGTCCCGAAGACCGTACAACAGAGTCCTCGAATAGGCGGTCCATCGCGTCCCTCAGGCTTGTAACACCAGCCGGTTCCCATCTCGCTATGTTTGCCATCCTTCATCACCTCCTTCTCCGTGTGTTTCCTATGATGACTTCTGGTTCAATGCAACCGCTGTCCCGGAATTCCCCTCTTCTCCAGGAATGCGATCGGGAAACACGTCACATCGTCCCACTTACTTTGCTTTGACTTCGATCTTCTTGGGCTTGGCCTCTTCCGCCTGCGGAACAACCACTGTCAGGACTCCGTTCTCAACCGAAGCCTCAATCTTGCTCGCATCTATAGGTCCGGGCATCGTCACTGTCCGCATTACATCGCCATAGCCAAGTTCACCGGCTATCCAGCGATAGCTCCTGGCCTCTTCCTTCTCGGCGTCTCCCGGAATGTGTGCTTTCAGGGCTACAGTATCGCGTTCGGCGCTTATCTCCACCTCGTCGGCCTTCACACCGGGCACGAACGCCCTTATGATGTAATCGGAGTCCTTCTGGTACAGGTCCACAGGCATTACTTTCGCACCCGCCAGAGATTGACCCCCCGCGAGTCTCTGCGGTCGGACCACGCTCTGCTCGAAGAGCCGGTCCATCGCATCTCTCAGACTCATAATGTCGCTGAAAGGATCCCATCGTTGAATTGCCATTTTCATTTACCTCCTCACACAAGCGTTATTGTCAGTTCATTCCGCTACCCGACAATCACCGGGTATGGTTCTTCATCCTGAGTATGACTTCGATACCTTTCAGATTCACCCCTTCGTTCTTAAGTCTCGCGACTTCTCGTATTAAGTCGATATCCGGGTCAGAGAACAGCCTCTGCCCGCCGGCTGTCCTCCCCGGGGACACAAGCCCCGCAGATTCATACCTCCGAATCCGCGACGCTCCTACACCGGTGAGTCGCACGGCAACGGACATCACATACTTCCCTTCCACACCTTCATCCGTCCGCTGCCGTCGACCCCTGGCGTCGGACCACTCCACCTCTTCACTCCTCATCATCAGCGTCTCAACCACCCGGCCACCACCATCATTCCAACCAGCTACAGTCTAAGTAATCTCATAGTGTGTGTCAAGTTTTCGGCATATTTGAGACACAAAAATCTGCCTTCATTTTCGTGGTTTCATGCTTTGGCAGAGGTCGATAACCAGCAATGTGGCAGGCGCGTGTGCGACAGGGCAGAGCCCTGTGAAGTGCGGAAGAGAAGGGCGGAGCACCACTCACGCGAAGCGTGCAGATACGCTGCCCAGGCACGAGAAGGTCGCAGTGAAGGTGTCGCCGGATGCAACAGGCTCGGCGCGCACAAGGCTTCCGGTAATCACTACGTGCCCCCGCTTCAGGCTGAGTCCGAGCGTTGCCAGGCGATTGGCAAGCCAGGCAAGAACCTCCGCAGGATTACCGAGCGCTGCGGCGCCAGTGCCGGTCGAGACGACCTCGCCATTCCGGCTGAGAACAACTCCAATAAGCCTGGGATCGACCCGGTGCACGGACGTCAGTTTTCCCCCGAGCACAAGACCCCAGCCTCCAGCAGAGTCTGCAGCTACATCAAGTGCGGTCGCGCTGCCGCCCTTGATGCGCAGGTCCACGAGTTCGAGCGCGGGCATGATTCCCGCTGTCGCCTGGAGGGCCCGTGCCACGGTCACTCCAGGTCCTTCCAGGTCTTCCCTCAGCACGAAGGCGATCTCGGGCTCAATGCGGGGTGAAAGGAGCAAGCCTGTGGGGATATCGGCTCCTTCGCGGTAGACGGTACTGTTCAGCAAAAGGCCTGCTACGGGTTCCGAGACTCCAAACTGCTGCTGCGTCGCGAGACTCGTAAAGCCCACCTTGGCTCCGATGACCACCGCGCCCGCCGCGACACGCCGGTTCAAGGTTCGGATTTGAATCCTGTACGCATCAGGAAGGTCCATCTCAGGATACCGCAGGGAAAGAGAAGCCACAGGCACACGCGCGTCTTGTGCCTGCATCAACTCGTCCGAGAGCGACACAACCACTGCATCTGAAAGAGCCATTGCACACCCCCTGTTGCCACGTTTTCGACTGCGGACGTGACGCTACTCGAATCTGACGCCGACAGTGCCAAGCCTGTCAAAGCTTGCACGGAAAGAATCGCCCCGCTCTACATTCAATGCGCGTATGAGGCTTCCTGAAATGACGACCTGGCCCTTCCTCAAGGTGAGGCCGAGTGAGGCGAACTTGTTGGCAACCCAGGCCAGTGCCTCAGCCGGATTGCCAAGCGCGGCTGCACCTGCCCCCGTCGAGACTACCTCACCGTTCTTCTCGAAAACGACCCCGAGAGTACGCAGGTCCAGGCCCTGAACAGGGACGAGAGCACCACCCAGCACGATGCCGCAGGCCTCCGCGTCATCCGCCATCGAATCGACGATGGTTATCTTCCAATCTTTGAAACGGCTGTCAAGGACCTCGAGAGATGCCATCACACCGGCAGTCGCCTGAAGCGCCTGGGCGGCGTTAACGCCCGGTCCGGCAAGATCAGAACCGAGCACGAATGCGATCTCGGCTTCCACACGCGGCGAGATCAGGTTGTCCATACTCACCGGCGCGCCCTCTCGCCACACCATGTAGTCGAACAGCACGCCCGAATCAGGCTCCGGCACATTGAATTGCTCCTGCATTGCCTTGCTCGTAAAACCGGTCTTTGCACCCGCAATGCGGGCACCGGACTCGAGGCGCGCGTTCACGGTGAGCATCTGTACCGCATACGCGTCGTCGTAGGTTGCCCCTGGGTGCCGCTCTGACAGAGCCACGATGGGAACGTGGGTACGTTCCGCCTCGAGCAATTCCCCGGCCATGCTTCTGATGACGTTGTCTGACAATGTCGTCAAAGGCTTACCTCCTGTACCGGTTATGCAGTCTTCTTGTAATACTCACGCGTGCGGACCATGCACCAGCTTCCGTCCCAGAGCACCAAGCATTTCGGTCGCTCCATCCTTCTCGGCAACCGCACCCGGGTCGCGCGCCAGCGCCGTGACCTCGCCAACCCAGTCGAGCTGGAGAAGGTCCGAGTATGTACGCAGATTATCGATTGCCCGCCCGAGGGTATCCTCCGCAACTGCAACTCCGGCAGACCGCTTGCCTTTCAGGAGCGGCCATATCGGCATGGTCCTGTCCATGAAGTTTTTCAGACAGCCCGAAAGCATATAGAAGTACACCGGCGTGCCGAAGACAAACGCATCAGCAGCGAGCATCCTTGGAAGAATGGGCTCCATGTCGTCCTTAATGACACATGCTCCCGGCTTGCCCGAAGAGCCTGTATCACACGTCATGCATCCCTTGCAAAGCCTTATGTCCTTATCCCTGAGCAGCACGAGCTCCGTATCCGCGCCTTCCGCGCGTGCAGACTCGAGAACCTTCTGAAGCATCCATTCCGTGTTTCCCATTCTGGGGGATCCGCAAATCGCCATCACTTTCATAATCTCACCACCTCCATAGAATCGCACTTCATGGACTCGCGCCCCGAATTGTACACATGGAGACTCCAGGACGCACATCACGCCATCGCACTCTTGCAGACATCCTCCTTCAGTGGCCTTCGCACGCAGAGGAGGCACTCGATGTATACAGTACCACTACATGTGGGCAGCGCAGTATCAGGTCGCAATTTGCGCAATACTGCAGCCTGACGTAGACTCGTGGCCATTGCGCGGTCGAACACGGAGGTACAAGTGGCTCATTTCAGCAACAAGACGGCATGGGATCTCGTGTTGCGCGCAACGCCGGCACTCGGCGGCTTCCTCTGTATATTCATAGCCGCGCGCATGACATCCCGCTCGGGAGGTCCGTTCATCGCTCTGCTTATCGAGGGCGCTGTGCTTATCGGACTGGCCGTCTTCCTGCTGCGCCGCTACCTCACCCGGCCGCCGGACTAGGACGTCCGCTCGCGTAAACTACGCGATGAGCGCCATCAGCGCCACAGAT
>CAZKHH010000039.1:0-17379 GCA_964552485.1 uncultured Dehalococcoidales bacterium
TCCCCGCACTAGCACCGCGTGCGCACCACCTATGCGGGACTGTGCAAGCCAGGCAATCACGGGAATGCCGGCGCGAAGCCGTTGCTGCAGCCACAGGACATCAACCGGCCCGAGTGAATCCTCGCGAAGCCTGGCAGCGATGGTTCCAAGGCTGTTGGCGTGACTCGACTGATACTCATCGATAGTTGCGGACGCCTCGTCGCGGGCAAGCGCGAATGTAAAGGCAACATTTCTGGGGCGTGTGAGTTCGCCGGTGTGGTAGAGTGCGGCTGTAGAACACATGCCATAGCAGTCTCTTACATTCTCGAAGCGGTAGCCGTCCTCTTCAAGACGAAAGCCGGAGTCGTCGAGAGCGCTCCAATCCCCGAAGTCGACCGGATAGATAGCGGCACCCGTCATGGACTCAGGGTCGCGGCCCCATTTCAACAGAACACCCATGTGCGATAGTACGTCAAGGTCCGAGTCCTGCGAGGGATCGATGAAAAGGACCACTCTCTGCGCAAGACCGGGCGCAAGCACGAACGGCTGGCCCAATTCTGCAGACACCGGGGTGATACGGGTGTGCACGACAATCCCGTCCGGCAATGGGATGCGCTCGCCACCAATCACGTCTACGGTCACATACAAGGTATCCGCATCAGCATCGTTGCTGAGGACCAGCGTGACGCTGTAGGGCCATTCGTGTGAAGGGCATTCGATATGGATGGAAAACGGACCAGGTGCCACCGACCGCCCATGTGGCAGATTCGAATCCACAGCATCCTGTGACACACGGGCCACGGCATCCGACGACCGTACCGGCCCGCCACTCTGTCCAGGCATTTCGCCATCCGCGGCAATAGCGGGAGGAAGTACGATCGGTGATGCGCTCAGCGCGACAACCATTACCGGCACGAGGGCCAGCAGAGCGAGACTGACGAGCCAACCACCCGCCACTCTTCCTCCAGCAGCTTAACCAGCGGATCGTGCCTCAAGCGCGGCGGGCCAGCCTCGATCCGCCTCTGGGACCATTCTCTCACCGCATACCGACGGATGCAAGCCGTCCTGAAACTGCGCGTGGCGTATATCGTGCCCTATATCACACACATGCTCCGGGTTGTGCCTCCAGCGTAACAGGGACCTGAAACGAAGAGGGGCCGATAGGATACCCGCGGAATGTCTGTTTCATGCGCACGAGTTGAGGCGGTTCCAGTTCTTGCGAGACAGCCAGTCTAGCCAAACGGCTGCCAGAAGCGTCAAGCCGGGACAGACGCTGTCGGTAAGGAAGGCTGACGAAGAGAGAGGCTATCGACATTCAGCTTCGCGCCGAGCGCAGCGTCACATTAGAACACCACACCACCGGGGTGAAGAGCAGCACGTTAGTGGGGAAGGCGCACACGCTCCGACTCTCGGCTTCCAGTATATGACTTCGCCGCCGCTCCAGGTGGTACGTCCCGTGCGACGGCGGGCGAGAGGAGGTAGTACAAGTTATGGCTTATGACAGATTATAGCCCCGCTACAGACCCAAGTCAATGCGGATTTGTCGTGAAATTTACGTAGGTAAACATGCTTTCCAGAGCACGCAGAAGGAGTCAAAACACCACGGAGGGAGACATGGCGTGTACAATGGAGAGGTCGCGCACTGGCAAGGAGCTTCCGGAGCGACGAGCGGCCGGTCGTAAAGCTATCCGGGATGGCAACTGAGGGACGGAGCGGTCAAGTGCGACTACCTGTCACCCGGTTCGCTCGACGACAGATGCCTGCAAACCAGGCTCACAGTGCTCCACATAGAACACAGCATGAAAGGAGACTCACCGTGTCAAAGCAAGAACAAGAAGGAACCGCCGAGGTACAGGGCATTCAACTGCACTACCAGAGAACAGGGACCGGCGAGGCTGTCATACTCATTGCGGGTCTGGGAGGCAATGCCGATCTTTGGCTGCGACAGACAGCCGCACTGTCTGGAACCTACGATGTTGTCACATTCGATAACCGGGGCTCCGCACGGAGTGGTGTTCCGACAGGGCCTTACACCATCCAAACGATGGCTGCCGATACAGTCCAATTACTGGATGCGCTCGATATTGCCGCAGCACATGTGGTGGGCACCTCGATGGGGGCGATGATCGCGCAGGAGGTCGCCATCCAGTACCCAGACAAGGCCCTCACACTTACGCTGATGGGCGCGCAGTCCGGAGGCCCCCACGCTTTTGTACCTCCTGCAGAGGAGACAGAAGCTCTGGAGTCCCTTGCAACCAGAGACTTCGAACCGTCAGAACGAGCCAGGGCATGGTTGCCTCACGTCTTCAGCGAGGAGTTCATTGCCGCCAACAAGGCGCTGGTTGACGAGTACGTAGAGATAAGCTCAAGATACCCCACAACTACGGAGGGCTTGAAGGCACAATGGGCGGCATTGATGTCCTACGATTCATGGGACCGACTGCCATTCATAACCTCGCCCACACTAATTCTTCACGGCTCACTCGACAGGCTCGTCCCGGTCGAGAATGCCGACGCTTTGTGCGTGTGCATCCCGGACTCCCGGGTTGCGATCATCGAGGGTGCCGGACACAGCATCTCGTATGAGGCAGCCGATACAGTAAACAAGCTTCTGCTCGAGTTCTTCGCAGAGAACCGGTACGTGGACGGACCCGGGGACGAGCAGTCCACTGAATGAGGCGAGACCTGCACCGGACAGGGGTATGGAGCACGGTAGAGCGCGGCGTCATCGAGTGCTGTACAGCCTCATCAAGGTGTAACACACTAAGTGCCGTAGTCGTACGCCTACCTCGACCGCGTCACATCCGCGTATACTTCGAATCAGGCGACCACACGCTTCACACCACGCTCGCGAGCGAAGTACCGCAGGCCCAATCGGGGAGAGATTACCTGGTCGCCAACTGAAAAGGAGAGGAGCCCGTTGACTTCCCGTTCTCGCGTCTTCTACGGGTGGGTGATACTCACCGTCGGCTTTGTAACTATCGTCGGCGGCTACATCTGCCGCAACACGTTTTCCGTATTCTATCCGGCCATCGTCGAGGAATTCGGGTGGACGCGGGGCAACACCGCGCTCATCTTCTCGATCAACATCCTGACGTACGGACTGGTCGCGCCGTTCGCCGGTGCGCTCGCGGACCGGTTCCGGCCACGGTTCGTCCTCGCGACTGGAGCGGTTCTCATCGGCACAGGAATGGCACTATGCAGCCTCGCAAATTCGCAGTGGCAATTCTACCTCCTTTACGGCGTAATAGCAGCAATCGGCCTCAGCGTTGCAGGCTGGGCACCGGTATCCACCCTGATCGCCAACTGGTTTGTGCGGCGTCGTGCACTCGCGTTCGGTATCCTGGGTTCCGGCTTCGGAATCAGCCTCATGTCGGCATACCCCGCGCAATACATCATCCTCAACGCCGGCTGGCAAAGCGCCTATCTCGCCATCGGCCTGTTCATCGCGCTGCTCGTCGCCCCGGTGTGCATCCTCTTTATACGACGGACTCCGGCGGAGAAAGGGCTCTTTGCTGACGGTCTATCGGAAGCACAGATCCGGGCGGACGCGGTGCAGCGTGCTGCGTATCCTGAATCGAACGCGTGGCGTCAGAACGAATGGACGCTCAGCCGGGCCATCCGAACAAGACAATACTGGCTCCTGTTCGGAGTATTCGTCATGTCACTGGGTGTAGTCGAACAGCTGGCCGTCTCACACCAGGTCTATTTCTATCTCGATGCGGGATACCGTGACATGAGCGCAGCCACCTTCTACAGCATCTTCGGCATCTGTTTCGCCATCGGCAACGTAGTTGGCGCAATCTCGGACCGCATAGGGAGAGAGCGCTTCTTCATCCCTGCCTGTTTGCTCTGCGCCGTATTCGCGTCGCTCTACTTCATCATGGATGCCGAGAGCGCCTGGTGGCTTGGGCCTACTATTGCCGCCGGTTTTGGCACGGTTTTCGGTTCGGTGCCGTGTGTTCTGAACGCAACCCTTGCCGACCTGTTCCACGGAAGACAATACGGTCGCATCGCCGGCACGATGCTTGTCGGTTTTGCAATAGGAGGGACTGTGAGCCCCTGGGTATCAGGATACCTGCATGATGTGACCGGCTCCTATTCAGCGACCTACATCATCCTTATTGCCGCACTCGCTGCTGCGGCGGCGATGATGTGGCTGGCAGCTCCACGCAGGCTGACTCCCGTTCGCCGACTGGGATGATAACGCCTTTGTTCCTGCGTATTGTATAGCCGGCAGACAAGAGGCTAGAGCATGCACCGCAGCTGAAAACGCAAGAAAACAGGAGGGAAGCCGATGAGAAGCCATGCCACCACGAAAGGGCTTGAACGTGCCACGCACCGGGCACTGTACTACTCCATGGGGATGCTCCCCGAGGAACTGGACAAGCCTCTCGTGGGCATTGTGAATCCCCAGAACGAGACCATGCCAGGTCACATGCATCTGGACGTTATAGCGCGAGGAGTCCGTGAGGGCGTACTGGCGGCAGGCGGAACACCCATCGAGTTCGGGACAATCGGACTCTGTGACGGCATCGCACAGGGCAACTATGGAATGCACTACCCGCTCGCAAGCCGCGAGCTTATATGCGACTCGATTGAGTGCATGATCCAGGGCCATTCGTACGATGCAATGGTGCTGGTGACCGAGTGCGACAAGATAACTCCCGGCGTTCTTATGGCCGCCGCCCGGCTCAACATCCCGGCCATAGTCGTGAGTGGAGGACCTATGTCGACCGGTTGGTTCTGCGGGCAGGAGGTCGGATACACGGACCTGATAGAGGCACAAGGCCTGGTACAGCGCGGTGAGATGACACTGGAGCAGCTATCCGAATTCGAACACGGAGCGCTGCCCGGATGCGGTGCCTGCAATATCATGGGCACGGCAAACACGATGAATTTTCTCACAGAGGCACTCGGCATGTGCCTGCCGGGGAGCACGATACCGGCGGTGACGGGTCAGCGTGTGGCACTTGCCAAGCAGACAGGTATGAAGGTGCTCGACCTCTACCGGAAAAGCATCACGCCCAGGGACATACTGACCGGCGACGCATTCTGGAATGCGTTCGTCGTCGATATGGCCATCGGAGGCTCGACGAACACCCTCTTACACCTGCCGGCCATCGCACATGAGGCAGGCGTCGAGATAGACATGGAGATGGTGCGTGAGATAGCAGCCCGTGTACCGAACGTGGTGCGCATAAAGCCGTCCGGGCAGCACTTCCCCGCCGATCTCGACCGGGCTGGTGGAATCACGGCCCTGATGAAGCAGCTGCTCGATGCCGGCCTACTGAGGAACTCGCTGACCGTCACGGGAGAAATGATAGCGGCGAACGTCGAGAATGCCGAGGTGCGCGATTATACGGTGATCCGGCCAATGGATTCTCCGTACTCGGCATCGGGAGGGCTTGCGCTGTTGTATGGCAATCTGGCGCCGGCCGGGTCGGTCTGCAAGGCGGCAGGTGTGGTACCCGGAATGCTCCAGCACACGGGCCCGGCACGGGTCTTTGACCAGGAAGAAGATGCTGTCAAGGCGATATACGGAGGACGTATCACTAAGGGCGATGTCGTGGTGGTGCGATACGAAGGGCCGAAGGGTGGACCCGGCATGCGAGAGATGCTTTCGCCGACGGCGGCCATCGTCGGCATGGGCCTGGGCGACTCGGTTGCACTTGTCACAGATGGCCGTTTCTCCGGAGCAACCCGGGGTGCCGCCATCGGCCATGTCTCCCCCGAGGCGGCTGCCGGCGGACCTCTCGGACTTGTCCGAGAGGGAGACCGCATCGAGATTAACATTCCCGAAGGCACGCTGACACTGGCGGTCGATGACGCTGAACTCGAGCAGCGCAAAGCTTCGTGGAGCCGACCACCTTCAAAGGCGCAGCCAGGCAGCTACCTCGACAGGTATTCCAGGCTGGTGACATCAGCGATGACCGGAGCTGTATTCACCCGGGACTGGTCACGATTTGAATAGCGACACCGCAGTGCAGAGGAGGCGGACATGAAGATTCAGTGGCTGGGTCATGCGGCTGTGAAACTCAGCGGAGGAGGTTCCGTCGTCTACATCGACCCGAGCGTGATGCCATATCTCGGCCAAAAGGCAAGAGAGGCGATGGAAGGAGCTGAGCCGGCAGACGTCGTGCTCGTGACGCACGAGCATGCAGACCATTGCAGCGCCGAAACCATCGACCGCCTCAGGAAGCCAGACACGGTGATTGTTGCTCCTGCATCATGCGAGGCGAAATTGGGATCGGAGTTCCGGCCGATGAGTGCGGGGGACGAGGCTACGTTCGGCAGCGTCCACGTACGGGCGGTCGAAGCATACAACGTTATCCGCCATCGCACACCGGGCACTCCTTTCCATCCCAAAGAGACAGGTCTAGGCTACATAGTGACAATGGACGGGCACAGCATCTATCATGCCGGCGATACCGAGCCCATCCCGGAGATGGAGCGATTTGGCCCGGTAGATGTTGCCCTTCTTCCTGTGGACGGTCACTACACGATGTCGGCGGCGGAAGCACTCGACAGCGCCACAATGGTGAGTGCAAGTATAGTTATTCCCCTGCATTTTTTCGAAACGGATATCGACACGGTCTTGGATGCTGCCAAAGCCGTTCCGAGCATACCTGTCAAGATACTGGACGTCGGGCAGACGTACGAATTATCGAACTAGTTCTGCAGGACGACGCAGGGAGGTGTGGTGATGAATGTGAAACAAAGACCGGGACGGCCGTATCCCCTGGGGGCTACCCTCGACAGCGAAGGAGTGAACTTCGCCATATTCAGCGAGAACGCTGAGAAGGTCGAATTGTGCCTGTACGATCCGGATGACCCTTCACGTGAAACAGACCGCTTCCTTCTGTCTGAGGTCACCGGACACGTGTGGCACACATATATTCCCGGGCTTGCTCACGGCCAGATGTACGGATACCGCGTGTACGGTCCATACGACCCCGAGGCCGGTCACAGATTCAACGACAACAAAGTGCTCATCGATCCCTACGCACTCGCGGTATCAGGAACGCTGGACTGGGATTCCCCGGTGTTCGGGTATCAATTCGGAGCAGAAGAGCCCGACCTCTCCTACGATGACAGGGACGACGCGCACGGAGTGCCGAAATCGGTCGTCACGGACACGAGGTTTGACTGGGAAGGAGACGTACAGCTTCAAACGCCGTGGCACCGGACCGTCCTTTACGAGACGCATGTACGGGGCATCAGTATGCGTCACCCCGAGGTTCCCGATGAGCTTCGAGGGACGTATTCGGGCCTGGCTTCACCTCCCATCATCGACCATCTAACACAGCTTGGTGTCACAGCGGTAGAGCTTCTCCCGGTCCACGAATTCATCGACGAGCACTATCTCGTGGAGCGAGGCCTCTCCAATTACTGGGGATACAATTCGATCGGCTACTTCGCGCCAGCTTCCAGGTACTCAAGTGAGCACGACCGTTGCGCACACGTCGCAGAATTCAAGCGGATGGTCAAGGCACTGCACGCCGCAGGCATAGAGGTAATCCTCGACGTCGTGTATAACCATACAGCCGAGGGCAATGAACTCGGCCCCACACTGAGCTTCAAGGGCATCGACAATGCCTCCTACTACCGGCTCTCACAGGACAATCCGCGGTACTACGTGGACTACACCGGCACCGGAAACAGCCCTAACGTACGGCATCCCCAGGTATTGAAACTCATTATGGACAGCCTGAGGTACTGGGTCCAAGACATGCACGTTGATGGCTTCCGGTTCGACCTCGCGTCAGTACTTGCCCGGGAGTTACACGAGGTGGACAGGCTATCCGCGTTTTTCGATATCATTCACCAGGATCCGGTGATTTCGCGCGTGAAGCTCATCGCCGAACCATGGGACGTCGGCGAGGGTGGCTACCAGGTCGGAAACTTCCCCGTCCTATGGACCGAGTGGAACGGTCGCTACCGCGACGACGCAAGGCGCCTGTGGCGTGGGGAGGACGGACAAACGGGTGAGATCGCGACCCGGCTCGCCGGCAGCAGCGACCTGTATGAGGCCAGCGGACGCCGACCCTACGCGAGCATCAATTTCATAACCGCGCACGATGGTTTCACGCTTCGCGACCTTGTCTCCTACAACGAGAAGCACAATGAGGCCAACGGGAGTAATAACACCGACGGCACCGATGACAACCTGTCGTGGAATTGCGGGGCTGAAGGCCCGACCGATGATGAATCCATCATATCCGTGCGCGACCGACAAACCCGGAACTTTGTCACAACCCTCCTGCTATCCCAGGGTGTACCCATGCTGCTCGGAGGCGATGAGCTGTTCCGCACACAGGGCGGCAACAACAATGCATACTGCCAGGATAATGAAACGAGCTGGTATGACTGGTCGCTCGATGACCGCAGTGCTGCCCTGCTCGAGTTCACCCGCCGGATGATTGCATTCCGCAGGGATAATCCGGCCCTGCGCCGGCGCAAGTTCTTTCTCGGCCGAAGCATTCGCGGAACGGATATCAAGGACATCATGTGGCTGAGAGCTGACGGAGAGGAGAT
Organism: uncultured Dehalococcoidales bacterium; assembly: GCA_964552485.1. Classification (GTDB taxonomy): domain Bacteria; phylum Chloroflexota; class Dehalococcoidia; order GIF9; family AB-539-J10; genus SKVJ01. Next base: position 8,518 of record CAZKHH010000039.1, read on the forward strand.
GACCCAGGATGATTGGGAGTCATCATGGCTGCGATGTCTCGGCGTCTACCTGAGCGGACAGATGCCCGGTGAAATCAATCAAAGGGGCGAGTCGGTAACGGGCGATAGTTTGCTGCTGCTGCTCAACTCCCATCATGAACCCATTACGTTCACAGTACCCGGTCTATTCGGTGACGACCCATGGAGCCTTGTCTTGAACACCCGCACAGGCTTCAGTGACGGAAACCAGACAGTAGCCCCGGGTGACTCCGTGGAGGTCGGCGACAGGACCGTCATGGTGCTATCACGGCCTCCCGCTGGCGCCGCTTAGTCTATTGGGGAAACGACAACACGCAGCTGAATTCTCACCGTTTTCCATAGTTTCTTTGCATGCTTCGGAGAATTCGCAGGTGTATTCATTTTTGACACAAATGGGCATCAGCGTATACTTCTGGCATCAGAAACGTGCCACCAATACAAAGGGGGATGTGCTGGGAAAGGGACGCGTGATTGCCTCTGCTGGATTTCGGCCGGGGCATTTCTTTGTGGCAGAGGAAGTGGCAGCAGAAGACTGCCGTACTGAATGAGCAACGAGAACCGATCCCAACCGGAAACCATGCACCGGGACAATACCGTATTGGTGCTGCTTTCGTTTGAAGGCCCTGACCTCTACGCGCTCGCCGGAGGGTTGGGCGTGCGAATCACGCATGTTGCCCAAACCCTGGCGCGTAAGGGGTACGAGACCCACCTGTTCTTCATCGGCGACCCGCGTTCGCCGGGCCGGGAGGTGCTCGAGGGAGGCAAGCTCATCTTCCACCGCTGGTGCCAGTGGATAAGCGAGTATTATCCTTCGGGAGTATACGACGGCGAGCAAGTCAAGCTGAACGACTTCAACGAATCCATCCCGCCGTGGATAATCGAGAACATCGTGCGCCCCTGTGCCGCACAGAAAAAGGTGGTCGCAATCCTCTCGGAGGAATGGCATACGGCGGAAGCCACATCCCGCTTGAGCGAGCAACTTACTTCCGCCGGACTTCGCGATAACGCCGTCATCTTCTGGAATGCGAACAATACCTTCGGGTTCGAGCAAATCGACTGGGCACGACTCGGCAGGTCAGCGACCATTACGGCGGTCAGCAAGTACATGAAACACATCATGCGCGATCTGGGCCTTACGCCGCTGGTAATCCCCAATGGTATCCAGGAAGACTTGTTGAGACCGATCAATGAGGAGGCCGCTGCCCGATTGAGAGCCCATCTGAACGCAGACCCTCTTGTGCTGAAGGTCGCCCGCTGGGATCCCGGGAAGGCATGGATGCAATCTGTCGAGGCCGTCGCGCTTCTGAAGGCCAACGGGCGCCGACCCCTCCTCATGGCTCGCGGGGGCATGGAAGGTTACGGCGGAGAGGTGCTTGGCAAGGCCTATGAGCTCGGTCTCGTCGTGAAGGATGTTTATGCTGATGGCGACAGCATCGATGCGCGACTCGAGGCAATCATGCATGCGAACGACTGTGATGTGCTCAACATCCGTTTCCACTGTCAACATGAGCTACTGAGAACCCTGTACAACGCGTCCGATGCGGTGCTGGCCAACAGCACACACGAACCTTTCGGACTCGTCGGCCTTGAAGTGATGGCCTCAGGAGGACTCGTTTTCACCGGCGGCACGGGGGAAGACTACGCACAGCATTTCTTCAATAGCATCGTCCTGGATGTGAATGATGCGCAGGAGATAGCGAGCTATCTCGACTACCTTGCGCTCCATCCTGGAGTCGCTGCACGTCTGCGCAAGGCCGGTCAGATAACGGCGCACCAGTTCACATGGCCATTCGTAGTAGATGGACTCATCGAGCGACTGGAAAGTCGCGCACGGGCGGCCAACGTCCTGGCGCGCCCGTACGAGGTCCTTGTCGAACGAGCCGCCCGCAGCATGACAGAGCCCTCGACACTCGATGCGCTATCGCTAGGCGCCGGATGAGTGCCAGCCGATAAGGGGAAAATAGATGGCACGCATGCTACCATCGGAAGCGGGGAAGCTTCTCGGGAATGTTCCGCAGGACGCAGCGTTTCGCTGTCACAACGGTGAGATGTACTGGAATCTCAACGACCTCAGCCGTGGGCTTGCAAGCATGGACGAGTTCGCCTTCAAGCACCACGTAAACGAACACAAGAACGATTTCGCCACGTGGATACGCGATGCGATAGGGGACCACGCCCTTGCCAGGAACCTCTGGGATACCCGCAATCCGGCGACGACCTCACGTCGCGTATCGGAGCGGGTGGCGTTTCTCGAGTCGCGGCGCTGAGCCCTTCTCCAGTCTACCCCCGGCAAGGTCAGCCGCCTTGTTCGTGTATGCGGAGTTGAGCCTCATCCAGATACCTCACATGCGAACCGCCATTGAGGCTCGCGTCACCGTGATGGCTCCATGCCGATGGGCAGTTGACCTGACGGGAGGGATGAGGTGGGCATATATGACCCGTGTGCGTTGGCCGACACACGGAAGCGCCTATTCGAACTCGCCGCGCGACAGCGCGATCAAGACCACCGCGACTACTCCAAGTACAAACGACACCGGAGTGATGACAGCGCATATCGCGCCTGCGAGCGCCAGTCCCCATTGCTGGCGCCTGAGCGCGAAGACGCCGCCGATGATAGCAACAATGCCAAGCAGGATAGCAGGCAGGCCGAACAGTCCAAACAGATTGCTCATCCCGGGCACCATCATACCGCCATTCCACATTCCCCACATCCCCATCATGCCCGTGGTCCACATGCCAAAGAAACCCAGCAGGACACCTCCAATAACCGCGAACGCTCCGCCGATTATGCTGCATATGCCGCCAGCCACTGGCTTCCACGTCTTTTCCATCTGCTTTCACCTCCGAGGGACAGTGTACACCAAGACCAAACACCACTCAGTGCCCCTTCTCAGACCGGCATCAGATCAGGTCTCGCGCTGGTGCCGCGTCGCGCGTGCGGGGCAAGCAGAGGTCCGATTAACCACGTTTGTCTGCACGTGCATGCACCACAGGTGTCACACACCCGCACCACCCCATGCGGAACGTCAGCACAAGTTGCGCCCATACCCCAGCCATAGGCAGACTACCGGCTCCATGAAGAAGCGGCTCTCCTTATTGCAGGCGTCTACATAGGCAAAGGTACGCTGCCGAAGCCGAATATGGCCAGGACGATCATCAGGGCCACATACACCAGCCAGCCGAGAATCACCGTGACGACGGCGCGTCCGGTCGAGAAATCGAGGGCAGCTCGCACGCCAATGATGCCTGCGATCAGTATCCAGATCCACGCGATTACGGAGATGAGCCAGCCAACAACGGGGATGAACGCCAGTATCCGAAAGATACCGGGCGAATTGGCAAAACCTATCGTCCGCGCGACCTCACCCCAGTTCGATTGTGTCTGCTTGCCCTTCATAATCTTCGCACCAATGATGTATACCACCAGTGCCCATAGCAGCCATCCCACCAACGCCAGCACGAGACCCCACAAAGCCGCCATGAATCCACCCGCCGTCAGAGTCGAAAGGCCGGAGCCTATTGCCATTGCGATGGCGACAATGACGACTACAAGACCTGCCTGAATGTTCGCTGATTTGTCGGCTTCGACTTCCTCGTAAAGAGCCGACTGCAACCTAATGGCACGCCACATACGACTGATAAGCTTCATCTTCCCTGCCTCCTTCGTGATATTGAGTCCGATAGTAGTCCTGCTCTCACCAGGAATCAATACCCCGTATTCACTCACTAGTAATGCTATCGTGAGGTTGAATCCCGGCTCCAGGCGGGATTCCACGACGGCGCAACAGAGCGTGTGCTACCGGAATGGCCTCTATCACAGGGAAAAGGTGGAATCATAAGAGGCAATTCTTCTTTAGCCCCGGCGGTGACACATTCCTTGACGGTTTCTTGACATTCCGGTAGTAGCCTAAGCATATGACGCGGAGTCGATGGACTCACGCGTGGCAATACCGCCGCCCGCATGTGGCAGCGGGCCATCTCTCCCGGAGCGGGGCCGTTCAGGCCCCGCTCTTCCTGTTTCACGGTCTCACGTCCGCGTAGCCCGTGCCCCTGACCGCGCCTCTTATCCGCGGCACCTTCACGGGAATTTGACAATCCGTTGCTAGCATGGATTGCAGGAGAGATGACAGGCGGGAGACGCGACTAGAGACTGAAGGTTATGCCACAACCAGCGAGGAGGTAGACCTCTGAACAAACCTGAATCAGACGTGAGCGTACCAGTAGAACTCAGAACGTGACAGTGCAAAGGAGATACAACATGAAAAAGGCACGGAGTCGATTGCTCATCGGAGTCCTCGTTGCCGTAATGGCTCTCACTGGAGTGCTGATAGGGACGGTATCCGCCGATGACGCCCCGGCCGGCCAGAGGGATACTCTGATCGCACGGGTGGCGGAGATTCTCGGGATCGACCAGCAGGATGTAGAGGATGCCTTTCAGCAGGCATTGAACGAGCAGCGCGAAGAGCGCAGACAACAGATGGAAGCAGCGCGTGAGACCAGAATACAGGAGTTGATTGAACATGGTGTCATCACGCAGCAGCAGGCGGACGAGTGGCACGCATGGTGTGAAGCGCGCCCTGACAACAGTGACGAGATGCGAGAATGGTTCGAATCACGACCCGATCTGGACATCGAAGTTTCACCCGGCATGAGAGCATCCGGTAGCCGCATGGCACCCGGAAGGTTCAGTCACATGACGCCTGACGGCTTCAGAGGTGGAGGCCCTGCATGCCCGGCGGCACCAGGTGCGGGAGACTAGGCTGAGTTACAAGCCAGTCCTGGGACACGCGGGAGAGAGAATTCTCTCTCCCGCCATGGCGCGTTATGTCTTCGTCATGCGCTACAATTGCCCGCACATGGACACCGGAGTGACATGAGATGCCACACAGAATCCTCGTAGTCGATGATGACGCGAATACCACGCGCCTCGTAAAGCTCTACCTTCAGAGAGACGGTCACACGGTCACGACCGCAGCCGACGGAGTCGAGGCACTTAATGCGGCACGAGAGAAACACCCCGACCTCATAGTGCTGGACATCATGATGCCAAAAATGGACGGGGTCGAGGTCTGCCGCGTGCTCAGGCAGGAGTCCGACATTCCCATCATCATGCTGACAGCTCGTACCACGGACGAGGACAAGCTCAAAGGGCTTGACATGGGTGCTGATGATTATGTCACCAAACCATTCAGTCCCGGAGAGCTGGCCGCACGTGTCCGCGCCGTACTGAGAAGACTACCCGGTGAACGAGGACCAAACGAGTTGCGCCGCGGAGATCTCGTTATCGACTTCCGGCGCCACGATGCCTACCGCGGTGGCACCGCGGTAGGGCTGACGACAGCCGAGTTCAAGCTGCTCGGCGTGCTCGCGTTGCAGCCCGGGAGGGTGTTCAGCAGGGAACAGCTCATAGAAAAGGCTCTGGGACATGATTTTGAGGGCTACGAACGCACCATAGACGCGCATGTGCGCAACCTCCGCCGCAAGCTCGAGTCTGACCCAACCCATCCCACGTACGTGAAGACCGTCTACGGGGCAGGTTACACATTCACGGAGGCGGGGTGAACACAATCAGCCTTCTCTTCCGGCTTATCGCCGGCTTCACCGTGGTCATCATCATAACCGTCGGCGCGGTGTTCTTCTTTCTCAGCCAGTCGACCGCAATGGAGTTTGAGCGCTTCCAGGAAAACGTAGAGCAGAGGCGCGCTGACAACCTTCGATTCGTGCTCACAAATTACCATCACCAGTCGGACAGCTGGGAGGGTGTCCAACCGTACATTGATCAACTGGGCGAGATATACGAATGGCATATCCTTGTCACTGACTCAGAGGGCACGGTCATAGCCGACTCGGAGGAAGAGATGCTTGGAGAACACCATGCGCCCAGTGGAAAGGGCATGCCGATAAGGTCGCTGCGAGACGAAGATTCAGACTACGGCATGTTGTACTTCGAGCCTCACTATCAACGAGGAGCCGAAGCGATGTTGCTGGGTGCGATGGTGTCACGCGTAGGCGGCCTCCTGCTATGGAGCTGTCTCATTGCAGCAGGCGTTGCAGTGATAATCGCGTTCTTCATATCCCGGCGCATACTGGCTCCGGTCGAGGTCCTTACTGACGCAGCCAAGGAATTCGGCGCGGGAAATCTCAGCCGTCGCGTGGAGGTATATGAACGTGGTGGAGAGATTGCCAACCTTGCCTCAGCCTTCAACAAGATGGCTGACGACCTTCAGCGGTCACTCCAGACGCAGCGAAACATGGTGGCGGATACTGCGCATGAACTGCGGACGCCACTGGCGAACATACGAGGATATGTCGAGGCAATACGCGATGGCGTCATCGAGCCTGACGAAAAGACGATATCGACGCTCGACCATGAGACGATCGTCCTGTCTCACCTTGTCGATCATCTCAGGGACCTCAACATGCTGGAAGCGGGACAAATCGTGCTTGAGCTTCAGCCCGAGGACCCGACCCAGCTTGTCAACCACGCCGTGAGTGCTGTGCGTGCTACCGCCGCGGCGCAGGGCATCGCTCTCCAGGTTATGCTTCCGGACGATCTGCCCATCGTGACGGCAGACCACCACCGCATGGGACAGGTGCTGCGGAACCTGCTCGATAACGCGCTCTCCCACTCGGAGGAAGGGGATGTGCTGACGGTAACCGCCCGTCCGACAGGCAGGACGGTCGAGTTCTGCGTAAGTGACACAGGGGAAGGGATACCGCCCGCCGACCTGCCCCTGGTCTTTGAACGTTTCTACCGTGCCGACAAGTCACGCACACGAGCCACTGGCGGCCACGGTCTTGGCCTCACCATATCGAAGGGCATTGTCGAGGCACATGGCGGACAGATCTGGGTGGAGAGCGAAGAAGGTCTGGGCAGCAGATTCACCTTCACCGTTCCAGTGGACACCCCTGAGAGCGAAACAACTAGCGACTAATGGCGCGCTGCTGTCCTCATTACGAGGGCGAGTATGGCGACCAATAGAATCACTACCAATCCGAACAACAGCCAGACAGCGCTCCCGGGTGTACCGCCGGACTGCTGAGCGGACATTTCGATCACCTGGTCGGCAGCAGGCATCGGCGTGACGGCTCCAGCTCCAGTTGTGAACTGACCCTCCGACCACGGTCCCCGCGCGTCTCCTCGCACAGGACGGACCCGCCAGAAGTAGGTCGACCCACTCTCGAGCTGCGTGTCACATGTCCATGAGGTACCGGTAAGAATGTTCGCTCCCTCGAACGTGACCAGAGGATCGGCATATGAAGGCTCAGCAGCAAGCATGAACTCATAGCCATCAACCTGGCTGTTGCAGTCCCACGTAAACACCGGCTGATGCACTATACCTGTCGATCCACTTGCAGGAACAAGGCCTTCCACCGGGAGCAGTACAGCCGTGAAAGTCCACAGCGTCGACCAGGGACTGAGAACCGGTTCAGTAGCACGAACCCGCCATCCATACCCCATGCCGCTATGGAAGTCAGTCGCGTCGCCATGGGGCGAGATGACGATGCCCTCGTAGTCGCTCCACTCACTCCACAGTGGTTCGGAGAGCGATGCATCGAGGTAGGCACGCCATTCGTACCCGTCGACTTCGTCGATCTCTTCCCAGTCGAAGGCGACCACAGCGTCCTCGTTGCAGGCACACGGATTCGGGTCGAGCGGCGATCCGTCAGCGGGAGACTGGAGCTCCGGGCCACGCTTGCAGAGGGTATCCCGGTACATGAAAATGCGTTGTCCGACAGAATCGATGGCGAAGATATCCGTCTCAACGGCGCTGGACCACAGCGCACCGACCGGATACGAGGTCGCGAACTCTGCGGCGGGCGCGAAGCTCGCGCCATCGGGCAAGCCTTCGAGCACATGGTCATACTCGAGGTCGGCGCACGGCCAGCAGGTCGGACAGAGCCAGCGAGTCATCCCTCCCTTATCGCCGGAGACCGGTTCGGCCCTGAGCGCATACAGCGTACCCTCGGGTCCATGGACAAGACCGCTGATCTCCTGGCCATCACTCAAAGACGTCGTGTCGGAGTCCATCTGCTGCCAGTACCCGGACGTGCCGAGCTTCCAGCGCCAGAGACCATTATCAGGCACGTCACTCGCTGCATAGATCCAGCCATTCTCCTCGAAGTCGACGTCGGTCATCACCTGCACATCACCACCACCAACCGGCTCGTCCTCAGCGAGCAGCGCAAAGGAGTCAGCTTCATCATCAGAGTACGTGATATACCCGTCGGTTCCGCCGGCAAAGAGCGTGCCATCCGAAGCAAGGTGCAGCATATTCACCGCGTCGAGCTCCGTGTCGACCGGCTCCTCCCATGTCCACGCATGATGTGTGCTCTTCATCACCCGCCCGCCGGGAATCGCGGCATAGAGCGTGTCTTTGTTGAGGACGACAAGGTCGAGGAGCGGTTCGGGAGAATCATGCTGCCATCTCCACGAGTTCCCGCCATCATACGTAAGCGCAACTCGGCAGCCGTTGTGTTCGGCCACGTATATGGTGTCGTCTTCCTCGTACTCCTGGCTCAGCTCCAGCATGACTGCGTCGGAATCAGAGTCGACTGTCAGCACTCGTTCCCAGCGTTCGCCCAGAGGATCAGTGTAGCTGTGCCAGACGGACTCGGGACCCCACGCATTTGACGTTGTCAGGAAGAGGTCTCTCCCGTCAGGAGTCACAACAAGGTCGGTGAGAGTGAGTTCGGTATCGATAAGCGCCATCTGTCGCCAGAGGTCGCCATACGTGCTCGCGGAAAAGGCACTCTCGTCGTGCTGCGCACCGGGCTGACTCGACGTACCACAGTAGGCAAGGGAAACATCAGGCGCCCACGCGAGGACCGCCAGACCGGGTC
>CAZKHH010000040.1:0-16957 GCA_964552485.1 uncultured Dehalococcoidales bacterium
GCAGGGTCTGTCACAATCGCAAGCGATTGCAGTATGACGTGCTCTCTGACTCTCAAACAGAACGGTTTTCGGATGACCCCTCAGAGGAGGATGATACTTGATGTCATCCACGAGGTGGACGGCCATCTCACGGCTGACCAGATAATCGACTATGTGCAGGCCCGGGTGAAGGGAGTCAACAAGTCGACCATATACCGTACGCTCGAGTTGCTGGAGAGCCTGGGATGCGTGTATAGAAGCCGCCATGGCGACCACTTCATCTACCACCACGCAGAGGGCGGTCATCACCACCATGTTGTGTGCAGCTCGTGTGGTAGAAGTGTAGACCTTGACGACGACTTGTTCGTCCCCGTTGAGGCCGCCGTGGAGTCAAAGACCGGTTTCCAGGTGGGATTCACGCATGTTGTCATGAGAGGGCTGTGTGCTGAATGCGCCGCGAAGTCCAAGACGCATGAGGAGATGGGCTAGTGACCGTTGAGCAGGGTGTATTCTTCGCCGCGTTTGGTGGCGGCGTTGCCGCCGGCATTGTGATTCTCGGTATCGAAATGATTCGCCGGTACTGGGAGCGACCGCTGGTACGGGTGACAGTCAGTGTTGCGGTGTCCATGAGCGAGGATAGCGATGCAAGAGACGTTTACCTCGTTCTTGAGGCAGCGAATGTTCATGGCCAGCCGGTGACACTGGTGAGTTGCGGGCTCATCCTGAGCACGGGCCACAGGGTCCTCTTGCCTCGCTCGCAGATGGCCGACTTCCCGATCGAGCTCGGACTTCAACGGCCGGTCGTGAAGACAATACCTGCTGAACAGCTCCTCGGTCGGCTTGAAGTATGGGGCTGTGTGCCGGACGATGTGAAGTACGCTTACTTCGTCTCTGCTACGGGGAGCATGTTCAAGACCAAGGTCACGACTGATGTCATCACCGCCCTCAGTCGCGGATGCGCTGATCTTTCATTACGTGAATCCGGACAGGCCATCGATGCGGCTGAACCTAACCGCGGGCAGACTGATACGTTCGGGAAACAACGTGGAAGCGAAGGACTGCTCTCGCGGTCAACGTTTCGACGTTTGACCCGTCGTTGATGCGGTTGGTATACTGCTCGGCTGTATAGTGTCAGTGTGAGCACGGGGCGCAAGCCTCGTGTTGTCATGCGCGGGCCCTGCGGCCCGTCTTTGCGGGCGGAAGCCTTTCCTGAATGCCGGTCGGATAGCCAGTCGGTTTCGTAGCGTATGCCGAACAGAAGGTCATAATCCCTGCTTGTCGGTCACGACTACACAGAGAAGGACAAAGGTTTTTCCGGTTCAACCAGCGCAGGAGGTGTTGAGGGCGCTCAGGGATGGACTTCATGCCCCGTTAAGCTGTGAGGCGGTTGTGGTTTGTGGGGGAAACAATACAAGGGAGGTAAATTGATGCATCACAAGAAGATACTTGCTCTAGTGGTGACGCTGGTCATTGCAGCCTCGCTGGTCCTTGGCGGCTGTGCGGCAAGCGGTACCGACGGCAAAGGGACCGTGAACCTGGTATACGTCCAGTGGGCGTGTGCGGAGTCTCAGACACACATTGCTGAGGCGGTGCTCGAGGACATGGATTACACGGTCGAGAAGACAGTAGTGGCTGCCGGTCCTATGTGGGCTGCTGTGGCAGAGGGTGATGCCGACGCGCTGTTGTGCGGCTGGCTGCCCTATACGCATGAGGCGTATATCGAGGAGTATGGCGACCGGGTCGAGGATCTTGGCGTTAACTTCGAGGGCGCCAGGATCGGCATGGTGGTTCCGGAGTACGTCACTATCGATTCGATCGCGGAGTTGCCTGATTACGCCGACGAGTTCGATTCGAAGATTTACGGTATCGACCCGGGTTCGGGCCTGATGCGGCATACCAAGGAAGAAACGATTCCGACCTACGGCCTTGAGGAGTTCGAGTTGATCGACTCAAGCGGCATGGCCATGACGGCCGCGCTTAAGAGCGCGTACCAGAAGGACGAGTGGGTAGTCGTTACAGGATGGTCGCCTCACTGGAAGTTCTTTGCATACGACCTGAAGTACCTGGAGGACCCGGAGAATACATACGGTGGTGAGGAAAAGATCCACGTGATTGCCCGCGATGGCTTCAGCGAGGACATGCCCGAGGTCGCTGACATGCTCAGCAACTTCTACCTTACTCCCGGACAGCTTGGTGAGGTGATGTACGAAGTCAACGTCAATGGTGTCGACCCCGAGACGGCAGCCCGCGAGTGGGTTGATGCCAACCAGGACGTTGTCAGCGAGTGGATTCCCAGCTAAAAGGTGATTCATAGCTGCGCGATCCGGCATACCTGACACGACATCGCCGGATGCGCGATGACCACCTCCTGCAGGGCAGGGCACGAAGAACCGTGCCCTGCCCGTTTTTTCACCTTGGCCGCTTGCGCTAGCATACTTGCACGCGGGCCAGACTTGTAGTGAGGGAACATGCAACGATCCGAAGCATCCAACGAGGTGTCCCGGCAGGTCAATGTGACGGGCAAGTCGGTATTGTCGCTTGATACCAACTACCTCAGTAATCTCGCACGGGCGAGAAAAGGTGAGGGCCTTCCCGCGCATGTACTGGATGTGTGGAAAGACTTGTTGGATGCTCTCACCGATGCCGTCTGGGATGACCGTCTCATCTGCCCGGGCTTCAACATACAGGTCGAGGAACTGCAGATGGACGACCGGATTGCGGCGCCGGGGTGGGTTGTCATGCGCTCCCTCTCGCTTGGTCTTGCGTTCCATACGTTCGAGGGTATCGTCGCACGACAGGTCGAAGATGTGGCGCGTAGATTCATGCAGAAACCTCCCGTAGAAGAGCCGGCGTGGAAACGGGTACTGCAGGAAGACCCCGGTCTGCCTGCAACGGGAATGAGCCTGCGTTCAAGTGCGAAAGGCGTGACTCTCGGCTTCAGCGACCGGAACACCGTGGAGAAGCGCCGGCAAGGCAAGGCCATCGGTGTGGGCGATTACCTTACTGATTCCGTGCTCGATGCCATCCTGCACGGCAACGCAACCGAGAGCCGCCTCGCGTTCGCGCGACTTGTTATCGGACAACGGTTGAGGGATGCGCTTGTTGGCAGGCATGTGTCTTCGGGAACATGGTGTGTGCCAGCCAGAACTGACGAATGGACAGAACTGGCATGCCGTCTGCAAGCCGCTGGAATGGGGCTACGGGAGATGTTCGAGTTCCTGAACTCGCCATGGCCTGCACATGTACCGTTTGTCGATCTCTACTGTTCTCTGGCACGTGCCGCGGCGCAGGAAGGAATGACCGGGCGACCGGATCAGCCAAGCGATGAAGCAGACAGGCACATTGTGGCCACTCTCTTGCCGTATTGCGGCTTCCTTACGACCGATCGCTTCGTAAAACACCTGGCGACCGTTGTCCTCGGTCTTGACGCGAAATATGGCTGTAAGGTGTTTTCGGGAAGGATAGACGACGTGCGCTCGCTGGCGGAAGTCATCAGAGCGCTGCCACCCATTCCCATCTGATGCGGAGTTAACCGGATGGAATTCTTCATTCTTCTGGTGGCGAGCCTGGCGATAGCCCTCTTGATCGTGCTGCGCCGATAGCGCGAAGTCTGATGGGTGGAGATGAGGCGAGGCACGAGAAGAACATCGCACCTCGCCTTATTCGACTCCACTGTTATTCTTCGAAGACCGCCCCGGTGCTGGCCGATGACACGAGCCTGCTGTACCTCGCAAGGAAGCCCTTCTTGATCTTCGGTGTGAACGGAGGAAGTGATGCAAGGCGTTCCTGTATTTCCTGGTCGTCCAGCCTGACACTGAGTTCCCGTTTGGGGATGTCGATGCGAATGATGTCGCCATCCTTCAACGCGGCAATCGGGCCCCGGGCTGCCGCCTCGGGTGAGACGTGACCGATGGCCGCACCGCGTGAGCCACCGGAAAACCGACCGTCAGTGATAAGAGCGACCGTTTTATCTGCGCCCATTCCGGCAAGCATCGAGGTCGGGGTCAGCATCTCCTGCATACCCGGGCCACCCTTGGGTCCCTCATAGCGAACGATAAGTACATCGCCCGGCTGAAACACCTTGTGGGCAATGGCCTTTGAGACCTCCTCCTCGCTGTTGAAACATCGTGCCGGACCCTCGTGCACCATCATCTCCTCAGCGACTCCTGCAGCCTTCACCACTGCTCCTTCCGGAGCGAGGTTTCCGAACAGGACGGCGATGCCACCGGTAGTGTGCAGAGGTTTATCGAATGGGTGGATGACCCTGCGGTCGACTACTTCCGCATCTTTGAAGATGTCGCCTATTGTCTTGCCGAGGACAGTGGTGGCGCCTGGCTTCAAGCGTTTGGATATCTCCTTCATCACGGCAGGAATGCCGCCCGCTGAATCCAGATCGGCGAGTCCATAGGCACCATAGGGCCGGAGATCACAGATATGCGGCACCCTGTCGCTTATCTCGTTGATGGCAGACAGCGGAAAGTCGACCTCGGCGGCATGTGCTATTGCGGGGAGATGCAGCACGGTGTTTGTGCTGCCCCCGAGGGCCATATCCGCGGCAAATGCATTGTGGAATGCGTCCCGGGTGAGTATCTTTCTTGCGGTCAGTCCCCGTTTGAACACATCCATGACTTGTTTGCCGGCTAGAAACGCGAGCGCCAGTCTGCGCGAGTCAACTCCAGGGATAGTGCCGTTTCCCGGCAGGCCCAGACCCATAACCTCTGTCAGGCAGTTCATCGTGTTTGCGGTTGCGATAGGCGCACAACTGCCGCAGGTCGGACACGCATGTTCCTCCCACACCTGGAGCTCCTTCTCAGACATCTGGCCGCCGAGCACGCGGCCGACACCCTCGAAGCAATTGATGAGGTCGATGTCCTTAAGACCTTCCTTTGTGGGAATCCTGCCCATCAGCATCGGCCCGCCTGATACAAAGACGCAGGGAAGGTCGAGCCGCGCTGCGGCGATGAGCATTCCCGGCACGATTTTATCGCAGTTGGGGATGAACACAAGCGCGTCAAACTGATGTGCCTGTGTCATAATCTCTACCGCGTCAGCGATGAGCTCCCTGCTGGGGAGGCTGAACTTCATCCCCATGTGGTTCATGGCGATGCCGTCGCAGACCCCGATCGTGTTGAACTCGAAGGGTACGCCGCCGGCAGCACGTATGCCTTCTTTGACCTGCTGCGCCACACCCTGGAGATGCATGTGCCCCGGAATGATAGTGTTGTAGCTGTTCACTATTCCGATGAACGGCCGGTCGAAATCCTCCCTTGGATGTCCGAGGCCGTGTAGTAGCGCCCGATGCGGTGAGCGCTCGACGCCTTTCTTGATTGTGTCGCTTCTCATTAACGGTTCCTCCTTTGTTGGTCACGAGAGGGGGCTGGTTAAGGTGACTGGAGCCCTCCCATCTGCTCCAGGAATATGACTATTGTGAACGCGAGCCAGAGCACAACAGGCACGAGCGGCAGAATGGCCTTGTGCGAGCGTTGCCATACGAAGACCGCGGTGATGAGGCAAACGACCGTTGTAACGGCAGTCCCAATGAGACCGAGCATTGCGCTCCCACTCGCTGCCGAGTACACCGGCCAGAGGAGACAGGCGATCATGAGAGTGGCGATCATCCTCCGTGCCGGTACCACGCCGATGATGGTGTACTCGTTCAGCATCCATCGTGTCGTGGCTATGAGCCCTAACAGCGCGAGCCATACAGCAGCAATTGCCCACCAGGGCGGAGTGAACCATGGCAGGGCGAAATCGTTGTGTTCGTACCATCCGAGAGCGAAGGCGACCGCATGGACGGCAAGGCCGGCTCCGACTGTCAATGATATGTTGAGCACCAGGGCTTTGCGGTCATGCCGGTTGATTGTCTGAAGTATGTCCATCAGCCTCTACCACTGTACATGATGTGCATGGCGAACCGAAGCTCTCCGGAATCGCACACGGCCGGCCCGCTTTCGATCATCGGGTACGCTATAGCCCGGGCGTTCCTGTGTAGCGGTTGTTCAGTTCCGTGTCGAAGTCAAGTCCCAGTGTCTTCTCTATTTCGATGGGGCTTGGCCCCGGGGCGAGGCGTGGTACCCTGGTTCCCTGCGCCACATCTTCCTTGAGGTCACGTGCAGCGTCCCGCATCGCCTGCGCCGCAGCCATATACATGGTCTGGACGTGGAATACTATTCTGTAGCCCATTGCTGCAACCGTGTTGTGCGGCAGGAAGGGCATCTTGGTGCGTGCTGGTTGGAGAGTCGACAGCGGCACGCCGGCCTCTGCCGCCACGCGGGCCATCGATTCCTCCGTGGTGAGGCCGATGACGAGCACCATGTCCGCGCCTGCCTTAACATACTTGCGGCACCGCGTAATCATCTCGTCGACCCCTGCGTAGTTGTCGGTCCGGGCCATGACGAAGAAATCGGGGTTGGCACGCGCCTCCACGGCCGCGCGTATCTTCTGCACCATCACGTCGCTCGATATCAGTCCACCGTCGCCCATTGCCGAGCAGCGCAGCGGCCTGCTCAGGTCCTCGATGTACATGCCGGCGGCCCCCATGTGTTCCATTATCTGGACGGTCCGTCGCACGTTTATGGGATCACCAAACCCGTCATCGCAGTCCACTATGACCGGGACCGAGACGGACTGGATGATTCGTCTGGAGGTATCTGCGATCTCCGTCTGAGTTATGTAGCCACTGTCGGTTGTGCCGAGCATCGCCCATGAGACGATCGAACCGAATACGGTCAGCAACTCGAATCCTTCCTGTTCGGCGACCTTTGCGCTGTATGGGTCCCAGACACCCATGCTTACGACAGGTTCGGGACGTTCAAGCAATTCTCGCAATCTCTTGGACTGTGTGTTCATGAATCCTCCTGCTTCTTCCGCGGCGCGGACCTGAGCAATTGTACTATTGATGATTGCGTGCCACCATCGTGCCAGTCTGCCCAGCCGCTGGGATGTGGATATCTGTGCATTCTCAGTGTCGCGTCACTGTCCAAGACTGGACGAAACGCGTCCAGTAGTCTAGTCTCGTATGGTTTATCGTCCGTGACATGAACATACTTGAGGGTCGGCGCATCTACTACGGCTGGGTCATAGTCGTTGCCTGCTTCCTGTCCGCGCTTTGCCTAGGCGAAGTCTTCTGGTCATTTGGTGTCTTCTTCAAGTCGCTTGAACAGGAATTCGGCTGGAGCCGAAGCCTCACATCTTCCAGCTACACGTTCATGATCGCCGGCTATGCTATCGCGGCTATGGTTGCCGGACGTCTCTCCGACCGGCATTCGGCACGACCTCTCCTGTTGTCCAGTGCCCTTGTGGCGGGACCGGCGATTGCCCTGTGCAGCCAGGTGCAGAGCCCGATTCATCTCCAGGTGCTGCTGTTTTTCGCGGGCATGGGCGCAGGAGTGCTGCTCTCCGTCCCAACGTCCACGGTCCAAAAATGGTTTCACGGCAGACCGAAAAGTGGCGTTGCGCTGGCTATAGTAATGGCCGGGGTCGGAATCGGCGCGCTCGTGTTTGCTCCCCTTATCAACTGGTTTATTCTCACGCTTGGATGGCGTCTTGCGTTTGTGGCGGCTGGAGCCATCTTCTTTGGTGCGGTCGGAGCCTCTGCCTTGCTCGTGCGGCCGTTGCCCCGGGCGACGACCGAGCGCCACGACTCCCCCGCATCCGCGTCGGGTCGACCTCTGCTGATTCGCAACCTGGTACGGACTCCGCAGTTCGTCCAGATAACGGTCATTCTCGCCGTCAGCGTGTTCGGATTCCAGGCGCTGACCGTTCATCTCGTGCCGTTCGCGACGGATGCGGGAATCAGCCCGGGGGTAGCGGCCGCTGCTCTCGGGCTTGCAGGCGGTTTCTCTACTGTGGGGCGCATACTCTGTGGCGCTCTCTCGGAACGCATCGGTTGGAGCAAATCTCTTGCACTTGCGGAATTGGGAGTCGGGTCAGCTATCGTGTTACTTCTTGTGGTCGATCAGGACTGGATGCTGTACGGATTCGTTGTCCTGTATGGCATTGCGCAGGGGATGCGTGCTGTATCGGTCATGGGTGTCATGGGGCGTGTATTCGGAATGCTCACGTTGGGCGAGCTCATCGGCATTGCGATGGCGATTGCCCAGCTCACAGGAGCGGTCGGGCCATATGTTGCGGGTTACCTGCACGACCTCCTGGGGAGCTACTCGCTCTTGTTTACAATACTCGGAATCTCGCTTCTTCTGTGTGCGCTTCTCGCGCTAAGGCTTTCGAGCAGGCCGTTCGCAGAGACAGAAGAGCCAGTGACAGGTGCCGGAGGTCTTTAAGGCTCAGCCGAAGATGCCGAGTACATCTTTAAGCACCAGCAGCGCGCTTATGCTCAGCAACACTATCCCGAACATGCGTCGTACCTGGCCCGGATTCAGGCGTACCGCCATGAAGCGCGAGCCAAGCTGGCTGCCGGCGAGTACGGCTAGGGCTGAGAGTATCCATGTCTGCCAGACGGCTTCCGCCTCCAGCAGTACATGCGACGTAAAGCTTGAGACACCGGAAAACGTAATGACGAGAGCTGACGTGGCGGCGGCAGCCTTTGCCTCGATGCCTGCGAAATAGAGCAACGGGACTACGAAGCTGCCTCCGCCTCTCCCGATAAGCCCCGCAACAAATCCCAGTGCTGAGCCGCCACCAAGCCCGAGGACAAGCCCAAGGCGGCCGCGCTCGATGGTGGTCTTCTTCGATTGCCGGCCTCGCAGCATCAGAACCCCTGCGAGCGCAGTGAAACCCGCAAAGAAGAGAATCAGCGCTGATACAGACAGTCTCACATTCAGCAGGGCGCCAAGTGGTGCAAAGAGGACCATGGCCAGGCCAAAGGGTAATGCGATTCGCCAGTTGATAAGGCCCTTCAGGCCGTACGTAAGTGCGGCGGACGAGCTGTTCACTACATTCAACAGCATGCCGAGCGGTATTGCCTCGGTCTTGAAGTCCATTCCGAGCCAGAACAGGATCGGGGTATAGAGCTGGGACCCTCCCATGCCGAGCATGGAGAAGAAGAATGAAATGAGAAAGAAGAGAGGTACGACCACAACTTCCATATCTGAATGGGGAGTATGCTCTAAGTGAGGGGATGGACACAATGACGGGAGCTGCCACAGTGGGTTCTGTACAATGGTCGCGCAGAGACTGTCTCTCTCGCGACCTGAGAAGGAGGTCACCCATGGAGTTCGAAGACGCTGTTGTTCGTAGAATCGATACCGACGCTACGCGGTTGATGGACCTTGCGGATGATATCTGGCGACATCCTGAAGAGGGCTTCCTGGAGTGTTACTCGTCGGAGCTCATTGCGTCCGCGCTGGAGGCCGAAGGCTTCAACGTTGAGCGCGACGTGGCGGGCATTCCCAACGCGTTCGTGGCCGAGTGGGGATCGAGTCGACCGGTCGTTGGCGTACTGGGGGAATACGACGCATTGCCCGGACTGTCGCAGAAGGCCAGCGCGACGCGAGAACCGGTACATGACGGTGCGCCCGGACACGCGTGTGGACATAATCTTCTTGGCGTTGCAGGTCTCGGTGCTGTGCTGGGAGCACGCTCAGCCATGGAGTCTTCGTGTCTGCCCGGCACTATCCGGTACTACGGCTGTCCCGCCGAGGAGACTCTCATGGGCAAAGTCTTTATGGCCCGTGAGGGCCTATTCGCTGACCTCGACACCGTACTTACCTGGCATCCGATGTACGCCAACACGCTCTGGTCGGCCTCGTCCGCAGCACTAAACTCCTTCAAGCTGAGCTTCCACGGTGTCTCAGCACATGCAGGGGCTGCTCCTGAAGCGGGAAGGAGCGCGCTCGATGCGGTCATGCTCACGGATGTAGGAGTGAATTTCGTAAGGGAGCATATTCCCACCAACGTCCGTATGCATTGCGTAGTAACACATGGCGGAGCAGCACCGAACATCGTTCCCGCGTTTGCCCAGAGCTGGTACTACGTGCGCGCGCCCGATCGTGCCTTGGTTGCCGAAGTCTACGAGCGCGTACTTGACATAGCCCGTGGTGCCGCGCTCATGACAGGTACGAGACTCGAGGTAGAGATGGTGGCCGCCTGCCATGATTATCTTCCTAACAGGACGATTGAAGCCGTATTGCTTTCCAACATGAAAGAGATTGGACCGCCTGATTTCTCTCGTGAAGATATTGAGTTTGCAGAAGCACTGGTGAGCACGTTGCCTGCCGGCATGACAGACGATGCTGTGAAGACCCTTGGCAGGAATCGTGATGAATTGGGGGGCACCCTGTGTATGAGTGTCTTCGATTGCGTGGGCGGTCTCGCCGCCGGACAGGTGCAACCCGTCTCGACGGATGTGGGCGACGTATCCCACATCGCGCCCACCGCTCAGATGACGGCGTGCTGTATGCCACTGGGAGTTCCACTTCACTCATGGCAGGCTGTTGCCTCCTGCGGGTCTTCCATCGGACATAAGGCGATGCTGTTCGCAGCGAAATCGCTAGGCCTGACTGCAATCGACCTCCTGACGCAGCCAGGAACACTGAAGGCGGCACGCGAGGAATTCGCAAGTGTGACCGGGGGGAAGCCGTACGAATGTCCTTTGCCAGCCGATATCAGCCCACCTCAGCGCGACGCCTGAGGGACGGCTGTCGAACGCTTCCGTGCAGCTGCGCGGTGCGATCACTTTCTGAAGAACAATCGCGATGGGAGGTGCAGAACCGGTGAATGCTCATCTGTTTGAAGAACGTGTACGGTCGCGGGAGTTCAGGGAACTTCGCTCATATCTAATGGAGATGGATCCGGCTGAGATTGCCGCCCTCCTGGAGTCTGTGCGCGAGGAACACATGGCTCTTGCCTTTCGGCTCCTTCCCAAAGATACGGCCGTTGGCGTATTTGATCATCTGGATTCTGCGACGCAACACCGCTTGCTCGAAACGCTGGCAAACCATGTCGCGGGTAGATTGATGGAAGCCATGTCTCCGGATGACAGGACAGAACTACTGGAGGAAGTCCCGGCATCTGTAGCGCGCAGGCTGATTGGCCTTCTCTCCTCCGAACAGCGGAAAGTCACGCTTGAACTTCTCGGCTACGAAGAGGAGACCGTTGGTCGCGAAATGTCTCCCTATTTCGTCGACCTTCACAGCGACATGACGGTCGCTGAAGCGATGCAACGGATACGACAGCTGTCGGTCGACAGTGAGACCATTTACGAGTCATACGTGATTGGTCCTGAACGCAAGCTGGTCGGCACTGTCTCGCTCAAGGCCCTGGTGCTTTCGAGCCCTGAATTACGAGTCCGAGATATCACCGAGCCCGATCCCAAGAAGGTCTATACATACCAAGATCGTGAAGAAGCAGCGCGAATCCTGCGCGAGAGCCGCCTGCTGGCACTACCTGTTGTCGATCGTGAGGACCGACTTGTTGGCATCGTCACAATCGACGACGTGACTGACATCCTTGAAGAGGAAGCCACAGAGGATATCTATCGCTTTGGTGCCGTACAGGGTACTGAGCGCGGCTATTTCACGACCCGGATCTTCAGCGTGGTGCGTCGGCGTGCCACGTGGCTGCTGGTGCTTCTTGTTGCAAATACGGTCACGGTGTCCCTCATCTCAGCCCAGGAAGCATTGTTGAGCCAGGTAGCGATTCTGGCGGCATTCATTCCGCTCCTCATTGGTACAGGTGGAAACATCGGCGCTCAGTCGGCGACCGTAGTCATCAGGGGACTGGCAACCGGAGAGATCCGCCCCCGCAGGACACTACGTATTATCGGTCGGGAGATCAGCGTAGGTCTGCTGCTTGGCCTGTTGCTCGCTCTAGCAGTGGTGGTTTGGGAGTTCGTGCAGGGGCACGGGTACCCTGTATCGCTTGTTGTCGCAACGAGTCTGGTAAGCGTCGCTTTGCTCGGGACGGCGGTAGGCAGTGCTCTGCCCTTTGCGTTCCGCGTCTCGAAGATCGATCCGGCGCTTGTGTCTGCTCCTCTGGTCACGACGGTAATGGACATAGCCGGAGTAGCAGTGTACTTTGCCATAGCCCGCGCGGTGTTTACTTTCTAACAGGCGGATGTATCGGCGGTCCGGAGGCTACTGGTCGAATGTCCGGTAGTCCGGACCCATGTCGACAGTCGTTGTAAGACCACCGTCCACTGCGAGTGTCTGCCCTGTGATGTAGTCTGATTCTGCGGCGCTCAAGAACAGAACCGCAGCTGTTATGTCTGCTGGCTTGCCCCAACCCAACGGAATCCGCTCGCCGATTTGCCCTGCAGCAGGTGTTTCGCGCAGCTTTGCGTTGATGGGCGTGGCGGTATAGCCCGGCGCCACGCTGTTAACTCGAATGCCGAACGGTGCAAGTTCGAGGGCCCATTGTCGTGTCAGGCCGTTGATGCCTGCCTTTGAGGCAGCGTACGCAGTCGATATGCAGCCGACGATGCCGGCGACCGACGAGATGTTGACTATCTTGCCGTAGCCACGTTCTTTCATGTGAGGTACAACTGCGCGGGCGCAGAGGAAGGGACCCTTCAGGTCGGTGTCGATCTCACGTGACCAGTCCTCTTCGGTGGTTCCTGTCAGGCTGCATCGCCGGATGACCCCGGCGTTGTTGACGAGAATCTCGATATGCCCGAACTGTCGCAGCGTAGTCTCGATCATGTGTTGTACGTCCTGTGCCCTGGTTACGTCGCACTGCACGGCAACCGCCGTTCCACCCGTTTTCTTCATCGCAGCAACCGTGCGGTCTGCTGCGGCCTGGTCGACGTCCACGCAAACCACCTCGCCACCTTCGCGTGCGAAGGCATAACAGTAATCCTCACCGAGGCCGGAACCGCCCCCGGTCACGATAATGGTCTTGTTTTCGAATCGTCGTAGCATGTATACCCACTCCTGCTCCAGAATCGCGAGGCTGACACGTGGAAGCTATCAAAGCCCGTACTGTGTCGGATTCGCCCTCACTTCTTCAATGAAGTCGGGCACTATGTCGTCAATGCTCTCGAACTCGGGTTGCCAGCCCCACTCTTTGCGGGCACAGCTATCGTCGAATGTCTCGATCTTTGCCGAGGCGTAGTATTCCATTATCGCCGGGTCGGGGTCGTATGTGATCTCCGCACCGGGAAAATGCTTTCGTACTGCTGTTTCGACGTCCTTCGCGCTGGGCGTTGGAACCAGTCCGCCGATGTTGTATGTGAGCGTCTCGAGGGCATCCGCCGGAGCTTCGGCAATCATGAGCAGGGAGCGCACCGCATCCTTGAAGTACATGCCCGGTCCTTTCGTTTCAGGTGTGACGAAACACTGGAATGGCTTGCCAAGAGCGGGATACTCGATCATCCACGAGTTGTACTGTGCCACCGTGCGTTGCGTAGTGCCCGGACCGATGACCGACGGAAACCGCACGCCACGGTAGTCCAGCCCAAACCTGTTCTTATAGAATCTTCCAAGGCATTCGCAATAGAGCTTGCCGGACCCGTACATCGTGGCGGGACGCTGCAGCGTGTAGTCGGTTGCCACGGCTCCTGCGCCAATGGCGAATGTACCGATCGTGCTCGAAAAGATGAGCCGCTCTATTTCGAAGAGACGCGCCGCCTCATACACATTCATTGTGCCGACGACATTCACATTGAACGACGCCCACGGGTCTGCCTGGGACGGAGTACTCAGCATAGAACCGAGGTGGAAGATGCGCTCTATGTGGTGGTCTCTCACGACGTTGAAGACTTCGGATGCGTAGGCAAGATTGCCTCTCACCACGGTTATGTCATTCTCAATATCTGCGATTCGGCGAGTATTGGTTGAGGGCCCGAAAGTGACCACTCTGTCGCCTCCCTTGACGAGTGCGCGGACCAATTCTGCGCCGATGTATCCTGTGCCGCCTGTTACGAGAACTCGCATATGTGTTGCCTCCTCAGCGGGTCCGTGCGGTGAAAGAGTGTTTGGTCACACGTGTGAGCCTGATTATGCAACGACACGATTCCCCCTGCAATGATACGTGTACGAGAGAGCGCTATTGCTGACGTCGTGTTGGTTACTCTCATTTGCAGCCATGCAATCAGCCCGGCATGACTGTCGCACGTAGTCGTAAGGTTGAGGGTCGTGCCGGGAGCATCAGGCTTGAAACGACCTGTCTACTTGCCATCCTTCTCGTTTCCCTCAACATGCTCGATGCCGGGCTTATCTCTGGCGCTCTCTCTTGGCAGCACCGAAACTAACCTCCAGGCAGATGAGTTCGGGTTTGACTTGGTACTGAAGATGCTCATTTCAATAGCGTTCGTTATCCCGTTGATCGTGATTCGTTGGTGGCGTGTTTTCGTGCTGCTGTGTACAGGCATGTCAGGCGTGGTCGCCTGGAACACAATTGCAGTCTTGAAGTGCCTGTACTCCAGGGTTCGCTTGCAACCCCTCCAGCACGATACCATGTCCAGCATGAAGATACTGGCATTGGACGGCAGTCCCAACATGGAGCGGGGCAATACGGCACTGCTCCTGGAGCGGTTCCTCATCGGCGCAATCGATGCCGGCGGCGAGGTCGAGCGGTTTGCAGCGTACGCGATGCAAGTGCAGCGCTGCGAGGCCAGGATGAAATGCTGGTATTCGATGCCAGGCGTCTGTATTCACAATGACGATGTATCGAGGGTGCTGGACCTTCTGAGCACATCTGATCTTCTTGTCCTCTCCACGCCAGTGCATGTTGGTGGGATGACGGAGGGTATGGTTCGGCTGATGGAGAGAGTGATGCCGCTTCTTTCGCCGTATTTCGAGGTAGGTGATGATGGCCGTACACGTCACGTACTGTCACCTGATGCGGGTGAGCGAAAGCTCGTCCTTGTTTCTACGTGCGGCTACTACGAGGAGGAAGCGTTTGACCCTATCGTGTGCCAGGCGAAGGACCTGAGCCGTTCGCTGGGTCGTCGCTTTGCAGGTGCACTTATACGCCCGCATGGCCTTGCCTTGAAGTTCATGCAGGCTGCGGGGTATGACGTCGACGATGTGTTGCAGTCCGCTGAAGACGCAGGACGGGAATTGGTCGGCGAGGGCGAGATGAGAGAGGCGACGCTTGCGGCCGTGCGGCGCCAGCTGATGACTCAGGACCAATTCGTCACTATGATGAATAGTGCGTTCGACAAGCGTCTTGGTTGTCAACCCGGGCGTACACCCGGCTGCAGCTAGAGAAACCAATCGTGGATGGAGACATCATGGCACGGACATTACAGAGACCTGGAATGGTCGCGGCACTCATGCTGGTTCTCGCTGCGCTCACTGCATGTGGCGCCGCAGAGGAGGAACTGGCCGCTGCATACGAACAAGGCTATGAGGATGGTGTGGCAGCGGCAGAGGCAGAGGATAATGCCGAACCCGCCGGAGAAGATGCAGAACTGAATCCCTCAGACTGCAGCGACTGCTACGCGCTTGGCTGGGACGAAGGCTACGCGCAGGGATATGCCGAGGGCGTTGCCGCCGACTGAACAGCCACAAAGGTACGAGCGACACATCCTATTGGAGCAGGCGGTGTTCGGCATCAGCGAGCGTCTTCTTTGCCTCAACGAGCATCTTGTACTTCGACATGAGCTTGGCTGAGTCGCCTTTTGCCGCAGCTTTGAGCATGTCGCCCTCTATTTCCGCAACGTCGAGACGCTGGTAATAATCGAGCATCTCCTGAAAGTGCGCCATGACAATCATGCCCGTCAAGACAGGGTGATTGTTGGTAACGTTGGAATCCGGATAAACCACTCCGTGTTCCAGTTCCACCTCAAGCCCGATTCTGAAGTCCTCCAAGCTAACTGGCATGTTGCCCGGATTCACCTCTGCAAGAACCTTTCTGGCCTCTTCATCGGTAATCTTGGGCTCGCTGAGCGTTGTCCAGTCCCGTATCCCCAACTCGTTGCACACCCGTTTCACTTCGTCGACAGTGATGTATTCCGGTAACTTCATCTCATCCTCCTCGCGGGAATGCCTAATGATAACTGATACCAGTGACTGGCGTCCTCCGGTGCAAAAGGGAATATGGCTTCTCAAGATACAAATGCCATAATACTTATGTAATGGCACGCCATCTGGTGGGTGTCGACGGCTGTAAAGCCGGATGGACAACAGTAAGTATCGTCCACGGTGAGTGGCGATGCCTGGAGGTCTTTGCCTCGATCGCTGCTCTCTGGGAGGCGCACGAGGATGCCGACCGTATCCTTGTCGACATGCCGATAGGTCTCTTGGCGGAAGGTTCTGAGGAGCGCCAATGCGAGAGGCTCGCTAGAAGAATGCTGGGCCTGCGAAGGTCTTCGGTGTTTCGTGTGCCGTGCCGGGATGCCGTCTATGCAACCTCGCGGGAGGAGAGGCAGCGATTGAATCGCGAGCGTTCAGGGAAGGCGATTTCCGTGCAGTGTCTTGCGATCGTGCCACGGATACGAGAGCTCGACTGTTTTCTTCGTGGGTACAGCCGTGCCCGGGAGGTCTTCTGCGAATCTCATCCGGAACTCGTCTTCTATATGCTCAATGGAGGGCGTCCCATGAAAAGGAATAAGAGGAGCACGGAGGGACAAGAAGAACGGATTCGAGTCCTGCTTGATGCGGGCGCGATATCGCGAGACGAACTGGACCGGATTGTGCGGCAGCGCGATTGCCTTTCCTCACCGCGTCCCGGTCATGATGACATCCTTGACGCTCTGGCACTTGTGGTGGCCGCGCATGTGCGGAAGGGGTTGATGATGCGTATTCCGTCGAACCCACCGCTCGACGACGTGGGACTGCCAATGCAGATCGTATACTGACTTTCACGAACCTCTCATCATAGGTGTACCATATAGTAAGGATGTGAATACCCACTGGCGAGGGAGGTAATCTTGACGGACCCACAGGAGAGACGGGCAACAGATGAGGAAATGGCGCGAGTGAAGCGCTGCTGGCGTCTGCCGCACATCGACCTTGGCCCCGGCGCGGTTGCGCACCTCTATGCTTCAGAGAGAATGAGCGTAAGCTTCATTTCACAGGAGCCGAACATTTCTTTCAAGACGCATAGTCACGATAACGAGGAGATAGTAATAGTG
>CAZKHH010000041.1:0-16646 GCA_964552485.1 uncultured Dehalococcoidales bacterium
TCTTTTGTGACGCAACACCACCCTTCTCGGTAATCCGAATTGTGGCGCAATTCGCTGCAGCCCGCATCTCAATTGTGTTCCTCGCGTTAGCAGCAGTGGCGACACTGTTGCCGCCACCCGCGCAAGCACATTTTCGGCCGGCTGGCGCCCTTAGCTACCTGGAATCGGGCGAAAGCCATGCTACCTACCGCTGCCAGGACGACGGCGGTAGTGTCCGCGACTGCGCGGTGATTCCCGGACGGAACCGGGATGCTGGCCTGCGCACACGACAGACTTCCGCCTCAGTGCCGACTGTCTCTGTGACCTGCCGCGCGCCGGAAGTTACGTCCACCCGCCAGGACTCTCACACCCAACGCCATGAAACCTTCCGGACAAATAGAAGAGAAGCGTGTCAACGCCTTGACCTGCCTCCCCCATCGGGCGCATAGGCCTCGCTCAACCCGCTGACCGGATCACCGACATATCAAACGTTGTGTGACATCACTATCGCAACGTGCCGTGGCCGAAGTTGGGCCAACCGTTTGAAAGGAGGCAGTCCACATGGAAATGGAACCGGGACCAATCATTCTTGTCACGCTGGTTATCCTCGGTATCGGAGGCATTCTCTTCAGAAACTTCGTGTGGGACAAGAGAAAGCACAAAAACGAGAACAACAAGAACAAGCCCGACAGATAAGCTCAGCGGGCTGTACGACTTGGAGGGCGAAGAGCAATCTCTTCGCCCTCGTGTTGTTCAGGAGAACATGCCGGACAATGGTTTCGCCTTGCCGCGTTTCCCGGTCTCACTCGCCCGCGGTGACCTGTTCGGCAGCGTCGGAGAATCGTTCCCATTCCGCGACTTTGAGACGGAGCATCTGGCGTCCTTTGTCGGTGAGATAGTAGCACCTGCGACGTTGCGTGCTCGCCGCATCCTGCCATTTGCTGAGCACGAGCCCCTCTTCTTCAAGACGCCGCAACGCGGAATAGACGGTGCTGGCTGTCAAAGTGAAGTAGCCGCTGCTGCGTCGCTCAATTTCCTTGGCGATGCGATACCCGTGGCTCGGCAATTCGCCGATGATGAATAGCATGAGTGGTTCCACAACTCCACGCAGGAGTTGATTGAGATACTGGCTCATGCCTGTATCGGCCATAGCAGCACTATACTACCACGCTGAAATCGCGAAAGTCCCATCCTGCAGCGCCACGCGCCAGATGCGGTGGTATAATCGAATGCTATGAAGATGCGAATTGTGCAGACTATTACCGCTCTTACAGTAGCGGTTATCATGGTTGTCGGCAATGGATGTGTTCCCCTTCCGCCTGCCTCTCCACCCGACTCATCCCCTTCGTCCTCCAGCGGCAGACCGCAGAGCGACTATGTCGACCCTTCGTGGGAATTCCCATCCGCCCCCAGCGCCCAACCTGACACGCTGCCCTCGATCGCGGCAGTGGTGAGCGAGGTGCGCCCCTCGGTCGTCTCAGTAATCACGGAACTCACGGGCCGTGACCTGTTCAATCAGTCATACACACAGGAAGCAGCCGGGTCCGGATTTGTCATCGATGAACAGGGTTTCATCGTGACCAACAACCACGTCGTGGAAGACGCCTCACAGATACAGGTTGAGTTCGTCGACGGCACCACTTTCTCCGCCCAAATCGTTGGAACCGATCCGCTTACGGACCTTGCTGTCATTCGCGTTGAGGCCGATGGCCTGCCGTACGCAACGCTCGGTGATTCGCATGACATGGCCGTCGGGGAATGGGTGGTGGCGCTTGGCAACGCCCTCGGCGAGGGCATATCTGCAAGCCAGGGGATAGTCAGCAGACTTGATGTATCCATCACTGTGGGCGGCACTACCCTAAGAGACCTGATCCAGACAACCGCCGCAATTAACCCGGGCAACAGCGGTGGACCGCTCTCCAACATGGCCGGCGAGGTCGTCGGCATAAACAGCGTCAAAGTGGCATCCATCGGAATCGAAGGTATGAGCTACGCAATCGCGATCGATGGCGCCCGCCCGATAGTACAGTCTCTCATCAACCAGGGTTACGTCACCCGCCCTTGGCTGGGCGTGTCGCTTTATACTGTCGACCGGTTCACAGCCACTATTAATGACCTATCGGTCGAGGAAGGCGCTCTCGTCGTTGAGGTTTCGCAGGGTGGACCAGCCGATGCGGCGGGACTTGAGCGTGGCGACGTCATAGTCGAATTCAATGGCGCTACCGTAACGAACACTGACGACCTGCTGGTTGCGATCCTGGAAGCCGGTGTCGGTTCTGAAGTTGAGGTGGTGTACGTGCGAGGCGAGGACCGTCTTACGACAACAGCCACGTTGCGCGAAAGCCCGCCACCCTGGGAGTAAATACGCATGGCGCGTGCTCCGAACCGGACGCATGCGCGCACCGGCGTCAGGCAGCGTGCCTGATGCCGGCGACCAATTCTGATTTGCCTAACTTGATGGTCTCGACATACGCATCGCCGGGTGCAGGGGCATTCTCGAGCGCGGTGCAGAGGATTTCCTGCCGGATATAGTCACCGAATGTTTCGAAGACCGACTCGACGTCGTCGCTACCCTGGTAGTACACGGAGATATGATCTGAGATCTCAAACCCCGCAGAACGCCTCATCATCTGTAGTCGGCGTACAACCTCGCGCGCGAGACCTTCCGCCACAAGCTCAGGAGACAGCGTTGTGACAATACCAACGACGTTGCGCTCGTCACTCGCACTGGCAATCGAATCATCGCGTGGCATTTCGCTGCCGAACTCGACGTCCTTCACGTTGAGCTCATCCCTGATGTGATCGCTCAGCGCAGCAATGCCCGCCCGGTCGGTGTCTGCCGAAAGTGCAACTACTGCCCTTGACAGTGGTTGCCGCACCTTGATGCCCGCTTTGGCACGCGCAGCGCGTCCAAGACTGGACAGATTCATTGCCAGTTCCATGCTGCGATTAAGCCCGGCGTCGATGAGCGATGTGTCAGCAACAGGGTAGTCTGCGAAATGCACGCTTTGCGGAGCCTCCGAATCAGCACTTAGAACGAGATTGCGGTACATCTCTTCCGAAATGAACGGTGTGATCGGCGCCAGCAGTTTCGTCAACGTGACCAGGCATTCATACAAAGTTGTGTGCGCGGCGAGTTTATCGTCATCGCTTTGGCTCTTCCAGAACCGGCGGCGACTCCGGCGAACGTACCAGTTCGAAAGCAGATCGATGAACTGTTCAATACGTCTGATCGCCTGGGTGAAGCTGTAAGCGTCCATCGCCTTGGTACAGTCAACGATGACCTGGTTGAGTTCCGACAGTATCCAGCGATCGAGTTCGCCCAGCCTGCCAGGCCGCTCGGAATCAGGCATGAACCCGTCGATATTGGCATACAAAACGAAGAAGGAATACGTGTTCCACAGCGTCAGCATGTGCCGCCGCATGGTTTCCGAGAGAGTCTGCAATGAAAAACGGTGCGTGTTTTCACTGGGTACGGATGACAGCATGTACCAGCGCAACGCGTCGGCGCCATACTCATCTACAACCATCCAGGGGTCAATCATGTTCCCCTTGGACTTGCTCATCTTTTCGCCGTTGGCGTCGACCACATGACCGAGGCAAAGGACATTGCGGAAGCACGGCCCGTCGAACACCATCGTAGACAGCGCATGCAGGCTATAGAACCAACCGCGCGTCTGGTCGATGGCTTCGCACACGAAATCGACCGGGAACATTTCCTTTTCGAAGAACTCGGTATTCTCGAAAGGATAATGCCATTGCGCCCACGTCATCGCTCCTGAATCGAACCAGCAGTCGATGACCTCGGATACCCGTTTCATATAGGCACCGCACTCACCACATTGGAACATGACGTTGTCCACGCAAGGCCGGTGAAGCTCCATACCGTCTTCGTAGTCCTGGACGCCGGGCTTTGTCGAGAGTTCCTGTCGGCTGCCCACGCATTCGTACCGGCCGCATTCCGGGCACTCCCAGACCGGGAGAGGCGTGCCCCAGTAGCGCTCTCGCGAGAACGCCCAGTCCACATTATTCTCGAGCCAGTCACCAAAGCGGCCATACTTGATGTACTCTGGATACCAGTTGACCTCCAGGTTGCCCGAGACGAGTCTCTCCTTTTTGGCTGTCGTCCGGATATACCACGAACGCTTCACGTAGTAGAGTAACGGAGTGCCACAACGCCAGCAGAATGGGTAGGTATGTCGTATAGTCGTCGCACGGAACAGAAGTCCGCGCGAGCGAAGATTCTCGGTAATGTCAGGGTCAGCCTCTTTGACGAATTGGCCCGAGAACGGAAATTCTCCGGTGATTCTGCCGTCGAGGTCAACCTGCTGCACAAAATCAAGCCTTTCGCGCATGCCGGCCTCAAAGTCAACTTCACCGAAGGACGGAGCGGTGTGTACGATCCCCGTACCATCATCCAGAGAGACAAAATCAGCGCCGATTACCGGGTATGTAAGATTCTCAGGTCGCTCCTGGACCTGGAAGTCAGGCATATTCAGTCGCTGCACCCCGAAGTCGTGCGGGTTGAACAGAGGTTCATAACGTAACCCCACGATATCTTCGCCCTGAAGGAACCCTACGCGTTCGTATCCATCAACGCCGACTACGTCCACGAGGGCATCAGCCATAATCATATAGTCGTCCTCGCCCTTGAGAACTACGTAACGCGCCTCGGGCGCTACGGCAAGTGCGGTGTTGCCCGGTAGCGTCCATGGGGTCGTGGTCCATGCGAGCAGATAGACAGGCACGGAATCCACGCCCGCGACAGTTTTCAGTGCCTCAGGTCCGCTGGCAATCGCCTCTACTGCAACACGAAACCTTATGTAGACTGATGGGTCTTCGGTGTCCTCCTGGTACCCGAGCGCCACCTCGTGAGAACTCAGCGATGTTCCGCATCGAGGGCAGTGTGGCGTCGTCCGATAGCCCCGGTACACGAAATCGTTGTCCCACATCTGCTTGATCCCCCACCACCCGGACTCGATGTAATCGTCCTTAAGGGTGATATAGGGATCATCCATGTCGATCCAGTGACCAATGCGTTCTACGAGGCGTTCCCACTGACGTATGTACTTGAAGACGCTTTCACGACAATGTTTGTTGAACTCGGCAACGCCATACTCTTCGATCTGTTTCTTGCTCTTGAGTCCAAGCGTGTTTTCGACCTCAAGCTCAACCGGAAGACCGTGGGTGTCCCAGCCGGCCTTGCGCGGAACGCAGAAACCCTGCATGGTCTTGTAGCGACATGGTATGTCTTTGAATAGACGCGACAATACATGGTGGATGCCAGGACTGCCGTTTGCCGTCGGAGGGCCATCGTTGAAGGTGTATCGTGGTGAACCGCGGCGGTTCTCAACGCTCTTCTCGAAGATGGAGTTATCCTTCCAGAAGCGAAGAATCTCCTCCTCCATTGCAGAGAATCGGATCCTGTTGTCTACATTCTTGAACATCACTTCAATGTCCTGGGATGGATAACGACCTTCCTGTCGCCTTCCTCACCCACGCTCTCAGTGTACACGTCCCGACTGTCCGCGAGGGCCATGTGAACAACCCGTCTCTCATCCGGTGGCATCGGCTCGAGCGTAACAGGCCGACGCCGATATCTGGCCTGCTCGCCAAGGCGTCGCGCCAATTCCTTTAGAGCGGCATGCCGGCGCTGCTTGTAGCCACACACGTCCACGGTGAATGCGGGCCATTCCGTCTTCCGGGACGCGACCATCAGCCGGGCAATATGCTGCAGCGAGGATAAGGTAGAGCCGCGCCGTCCGATAAGCACGCCGAGGTCATCGCCTTCGATGTTGAGAATCAGCGACTCTCCTGCGTCATTGCTATCCACGTCACCTTCGAGCCCCATCAGCTCAAGGAGGCGCGTCAGAACCTCGACACCAATCGCGGCGGTGCTTTCAGCATCGCTGGACGCAATACGGGGAATGTCGATATCGAAAGGCCGAACCTTAACAAGGGCATCCTCGCCACCGATGCCGAGTATGCCACCGCGGCCTTCTCTTACGATTTCCATCTCGAACTCGTCGCGGCTGAGGTTAAGCTCCTGCTCGGCCTTCTGCAGAGCTTCCTCGACGGTCTTACCGGAGAATTCGTATTCCTCGTCCATATATGGTTCACCTCGTGTGGCCCCTACTCTGCCGTGAAGGGCGCCTATTTTGCCTTCGCTGCAGCGGCCGGAACAGCAGAACGCTTGAGGTAACCCCAGCCACCACCAACCCAGTATTGCGTTCCGATACCGATGAGGTTTGAGACAAGCCAGAAGAGCGGCAGTCCTGACGGGAACATCAACGTAAAGAGGCCGAACATCATCGGCATCATCATGAGCATCATTTGATTAGTCTGCTGCTGCCTCGGGTCAGGTGACGGGGCCGTGGTCATCTTCTGCTGCACCCACATGCTTCCGCCGACAAGAATCGCGAGGATCATCGTCCCGTCCGGCTGACCCAGATCGAGCCAGAGGAAATTGCTGTTGACAGGGACCGCCTCCGCGATAAGATCGGACGCATACAGGTGCTGCGCAAGATCAAGTAGATTTTCCGGGGTAGCGGCGAGCGCCTTCATGATTGACTGATACAGCGCTATCCACACAGGAAACTGTATCAGCATAGGCCACATGCAGCCAGCAGGATTGACGCCTGCCTCTTTGTAGAGCTTCATCGTCTCCTGTTGGAGCTTCTGCTTGTTCTTTCCGTACTTTTTCTGCAACTCCTTCATCTTCGGCTGCAGTTCCTGCATGGCGCGAGTCGACTTGGTCTGCCTGATTACGACGGGCGTCATGATGAGACGGACAACCACAGTGAAGATGACAATGGCCAGGCCGAATTCCACCGCCTCCGGCAACATGCCCGAAAGCGCAACAAGCCCATTCAACATGGGCCTCAGGATGATTACATTCCACAGGTTGGCCATCTGCAGTATCTACTCCATCTCCAGCGAGAACTCGTACTCCACCCTGTTAGCAACCGGGTCGACTGCCGTCACTGTGTTGTTCTGCGGCAGGAAATACACAAGCCCCTGGTGAACCACCGGTGCGCCAATCACAATTGCATCAAGCGTAGTGGCCTTTTCGTGGGCGGGATTAGGAACGTTCACTCCTTCGCCCGTAGACATATCAACGGTGAACACATCGCCCTCCTTGGTTGCGAAGATGACGTTGCTGCCGACGATAACGGGCCTCGCAGCAATGGCGGCACCGGCATCAAAGGGCTCCGACCACACCAAGTCGCCCGTATACATGTTGAAGGCGTACAGTTTGCCATCCATGTTAGGCGCGTAGAGCACGTCACCTGATACCACCGGTGTGGCCCAGAACCAGTTGTCGGCCTGGTAGGTCCAGAGCGGAGTACTTGACCCCGCTTCTATTGCAACAAGGGTTCGATCGAACGATCCAGCAAACACGATTCCATTTCGCACGAGCGGCGATGACACGAAGCCGACTTTAGTGTCATACTGCCATGCGCCGAGTTCGCCATTATCCGCGGAGAGCGTGAAAATCTGCCCGTCGAACGTGGTTACGTATACGGTGCCATCGACGACAGCCGGAGACACCCACAGTTTCCCATCGAGAGGCTCCGAGACCCACAGTTCATCGCCATAGGCACGATCAAGCGCGTATACCAGTCCCACAGTCTGACCGTCGTCCTGTGTAGAACTGCAGACGAACACCTTATCGCCGACAACGGTCGGTGCGCCGACGACAGGGCCTATCATATCCTCTGTTCTCGGATATTCCCATTCACCGGCACGGACCTGAGGAAACGAGAGCGACGAACCTCGTGACCCGGCGTCGAGCATGAGCACTTTGCCATCGTACGTGCCGACGCAGATGTGATCGCTATCCAGAACTGGAGTCCCATAGATGGTTGCTGCCACCTGGGATGTGCCACACCCGAACGTGCCGCTTGTCTCTTTTGTAACCGAGTATTCCCATTCGTCCGCACCGGGGAAGCTTGCACCGTTTTCCCTCAATTGCACATCAACCGCAAGGATACGACCTTCAGCACTGGAAACATACAACGAATTGCCATCGCTCACCAGTCCTGTAAAGCCCTGAGGAGCTCCACCCGATGCGCAGCCACTCAACGCCACCACAGTGGCGACCAAGCCGACAACGACGAGAACACGAACACCTTTCATCTATACCTGCTCATTCAGACGCCGAAATCGGGGTACCGGGTCATATCTCGAGGCGGCGAACGGGTGGCAGCGAGCAATACGTTTCAACGCCAGCCATCCGCCCCTGACAATGCCGCAACACTGCACAGCTTCAATCGCGTACTCCGAACAGGTCGGCTGAAACCGACACCGGTGTGGAGTAGCTTCAGATACGGTCCTCTGATATGCGCGAATCATGAAGGCCAGTACCATCACCACGCGGCTCGAGAACCCCGGTTCGAGCGAGAAGCTCGCGCGCCTCTCGTTCAACGTCTCTGTATTTTGCACTATGTATGCCTGGCCGGGCGGTTACCACCACATCCCACCCTGCTGGCAACGCTCGGACCTTAATCGCTTCCCTTATTAATCGCTTGGCGCGGTTCCGCTGGACCGCGCCACCAACGCGCTTCCCTACAATAAGCCCGAGACGACTGTTCTCGTGGCCGTTAGGTAGCGCCCTCACGGACGTCAGTGCGCCATGAGCTGCCCTGCCGTGGCGGAAGACCCTGTTAAATTCCTCCCGCCGTGTCAGCGACCATGGCTTTCTCATTCCCGTCTAGACAGGCGTGAGCTTCCAGCGCCCTTTCTGACGTCGCGACTTGAGCACCCTGACACCGGCGCTGGTTGACATCCGGGCACGGAATCCCAGTTTCCGTTTACGCGGTATACGTTTAGGTTGATACGTACGTTTCGGCATGAGAGTCTCCTAAGAACGAGGCGTGCCTTCCGGTGCCCGTGCACTTTGCGGCGCCTGTGTGCTTTGTGAAGCAGGCGCGCTCTGCGAGTCGGTACCACCGTGCTGTGTAGCGGAACCGCGAGAGCGTATAAGGCCTTGCGTCGCAGTCCAGCCCGTCTGCCAGATATGGCTCGGTGCATACGGCACCAACGCCAGGAACCGTGCACGCTTGATAGCCTCGGACAGCCTACGTTGATGCTTGGAGCACGCTTTGGTCTTATGCCGCGACGCTATCTTACCGCCACCTGTAATGTAGCGGGAAAGCAGCCCTACGTCCTTATAGTCGATCTGCACTCTGTCAGCGCAGAACGGACAGACGCGTGGTTTCCGTCCACGGAATTTCGATCTTCGTCGGGTAGGCCTGAAATTGGGCATTCACACACTCCTCAATTACTGGTCGAAGGGAATGTCATCTGGAGAGATGTCCCCTTCGTCGGGCAACGCTGCAGTACCTGACGGACGGCTAAGGAAGAGCACGCTGTTTGCAGTCACCTCCAGCGAGGTTCGCGTCTGCCCATCCTGCCCCTGCCAGTTACGCGCGTGCAGGCGCCCTTCAACGTACGCCTGCTGGCCCTTGGACAGAAACTGATTCACCCGTTCCGCCTGTCGACCCCAGACCGTTATGCGGAACCAGTCAGTCTCCTCACGGGTCTCACCGGCACTCGTAGTATACCGGTAATTGGTCGCCATGCGGAACGACGTTACCGATTTGCCATCGGGCGTGTAGCGCATCTCCGGGTCAGACCCAAGGTTACCGATGAGAATGACCTTGTTGAGAGTCGCCACGAAACTACTTGCCCCTCTTGATTACCAGGTAGCGAAGCACATCCTCATCACGTTCAAGACTATCACGCAATGCGGCGATATCAGATGGCTCGAGCTTGAAACGTACGAGGGCATACGTGCCTTCCACGTACTTCTTGATAGGATATGCCAGCCGTCGCTTGCCGAGCCGTTCCTTTTCCTCAACGACACCTTCGCGCTCGGTAATCAGCTGGCTTACACCATCGATCTTGCCCGCAACCGCTTCGTCGTTTGCGTCCGGGTTCACGATAGCAACGAGTTCGTAATCGTACATGAGCGACATTATAACATGAGTCAGTAGCCAAGGTGTAGCCGCGTCCCGAGCCACTCGGGCAGACCGTTGATGCGAATCTGTTCAGAAACGCGCCCCACGTCGTACGCCGTACGATGAAAGCTCACTGTCCGGGTCGAATCATCGTAAATGGCGTATCCGGCGCGTGGGTCGCCGTCCCGTGGCTGTCCAACAGCACCTGGATTGAGAAGCAGCCGCCGGTCGTCCAGATGCACCACCATTCCATCGTGAACGCACTGCGTCGAGACACGGCCGCCTTCATGAACCCAATAGACCGCAGGACGGTGTGTATGCCCGACCATGCAATGCGGGGAAATGCGAACCTTATTCAGCGCGCGCGCCGCCTGCCCAGCCGACGTCAGGTATTCCCATACAGGGTCTCGAGGTGAGCCATGAACGAGCAGGAACGGCGGTTCTACTAACTCGGTTGGAAGCTTCCGCAGGAAACCCATCGCCTGCACTCCAAGCCTGCCGCGAGTCCACAGGCACGCACGTGCGGCCTCCGCATTGAATGCCTCCAAATCGATGGCGCCAGACACTGCAAGGTCGTGATTGCCGGCAATGCACGCGTGCGGATGCGCAGTAACACGGCCGACACACCCTGCGGGCTCGGGACCATATCCGACGATATCGCCCAGCACCCAGATGCGGTCGAAACCACCCACGTCCCCGCAGTTTTTCAAGACCGCATCAAACGCGACGAGGTTCGAATGAATGTCAGCAACGATCAGATACCGCGCCATGTGCCGCCAGGAATATATCACGTCTGCACGAGGTTCCGGCGGGCCTGAGACGATGCTATAATCGCGCCAATGGAGCTTTCAACCCTGGGTGAGTTTGGCCTGATAGACCTCATTAGGGAAGCTACCGAGGCTGAACAGGCATCTAATCCGTCCTCACAGGCACTGCAGCGTCTTCGCATCGGCATCGGCGACGATGCTGCGGGATGGGAAGGGAGCACTGCATTGCAGCTCGCCACCACCGACTCGCTTGTGGAGGATGTGCATTTTTCGTTCACTGTATGTTCCTGGGGTGACCTGGGACACAAGTCACTTGCGGTGAACCTCAGCGACATCGCCGCCATGGGCGGACATCCACTGTACGCGCTGGTCGCATTGTCATGTCCCGGCGATGTCGATTCCGACTCGGTCCTTGAATACTTGCGCGATATGCTCTCCCTGGCATCGCGCCACGGTGTTATCATCGCGGGCGGCAACCTCACGTCCGCGCCCCAGGTATGCTCAACGGTGACGGTCATCGGCGAAGTCCGGGAGGATGCGGTCATGAAACGTTCCGCAGCTCGCGCCGGCCAGCAGATAATCGTCACTGGTTCGCTCGGCGCCTCGGGGGCGGCAGTGTCCGCTCTCATGAGTGCAACCGGTTCCCACGTGCCACTTCCTCTGCTTCATGCTCTCTGCCGACCGTCTCCGCGAGTCAAGGAAGCGCAGATTCTTGCCGGTGAAGGAATCACTTGCGCCATCGATATCAGCGATGGTCTCGTGGCTGACCTTTCCCATATCTGCACCGCCAGTGGAGTCTCAGCATTTGTGCACGCGGCGGACGTACCTGTTCACCCATCGTGCCGTGACATCACGAGGGACCCTTTGGCGCACGCCCTGTGGGGGGGCGAGGATTACGAACTGCTGTTTGCCGCAGAACCCGGAAAAGTGGAGCTTCTGCGTGAGGTGGTCTCCAGCCCGCTCTCCGTAATCGGCGAGTTGATTCCATCTGCGGGGACTCACGAGGTAACGATAGTCGACACCGAAGGCAGCCCTATTCCTCCAACGCGCGCAGGATGGGACCATTTCGGACGATGAGGCGCCTCTCGATTCGAACTGAAAACGAGAACGAGACACTCGCGCTTGGACGACGCCTTGGCGAGTTGTGCGAGAGTGGCGCCCTTTTCCTCCTTAGTGGAGAGCTCGGCACGGGCAAGACATGCCTGATCCGGGGTATTGCACACGGCCTTGGAGTGAACGAGGTCCCTTTCAGTCCGTCGTTCGTATTGATTCGTGAGTATATGGGCCGACTCAATCTATATCACATGGACTTCTACCGGATGGAGCAAACAGAAGAAATTTTTGACCTTGGCGTAGAAGACTATTTGAACTCCGATGGCGTATGCGCCATTGAATGGGCCGAGAGAGCACCGGGTCTGCTCTCGGCAGAATGTCTACGCATAACGCTGAGCTACATTCCGGCGCGGGAACAGTCGCGTGGCTTTGTCCTCGAGGCAGCCGGTGACACGTATACTGAACTCCTTGCTACCCTTGCACACTATCCCGAGGCGGCACGCCAATGGAACTGATACTCGACGCCTCGTCGTCTACTGTGAGTACTGCCCTCGCGGAGGGCGGGGTGGTTGTCTGGTCAGGCCAGTGGTTCAGCCAGAACGACCACACCAGGCGACTGATGCCAGAGGTGCTGAACGGGCTCGAGGCTACCTCGAGCGCCCCAAGCGACATTGTCTCCATCATAGTCGCGCTGGGACCGGGGCCGTTCAACGGTCTTCGCGTGGCCGTCGCTGCCGCCAAGGGCTTCGCCATTGGAACCGGCGCCACCGTTTACGGCATCAGCACGCTCAAAGCCGAGGCTGCCCGTTGTTCCTCTGACGTTCTCGAAGTTAGACCTGTGCTTCGAGTCGGCAAATCAGGATTCGCAACTGCCCTCTATGCAAGAGATGGTTCCGAATGGCGCGCACAGGACGAGATACAGGTTCTGGACGAAGATGCTCTGGCGGAGTTGTCCATGCAAGGTACTGCGCTCTGCGGCGAACTTGAACCTGATCATGTTGAGCGCCTTACTCGTGCAACCGAGAACAAGGTGCGCGTGCACAATCCCGAAACGACGCGCACAGAATCTCTGCTCCGCCTCGGATACGCACGCATCGCCGCCGGCGATTTCACACCGGTCGCACGTGTGCAACCGGTGTACGCACGTCCACCCCACATCACACAGCCACGAGAGAGGAGAGCGTAATGGAGATACCTCACCCGCCGTCTGATGACGGCTCACTGGATTACTGCTTCGGGTGCGGTGAGAAAAACACCATCGGACTCAGGCTCAAGCCAAGCTATGACGGCGAAAAGCTCGTGGCTACATTCACGCCTGGACTCATGCATCAGGGATGGCACAACGTTACCCATGGCGGAATCCTCTACAGCATCCTCGATGAGGTTACCGCTTTTTCAACTCTTTGCGCGGGCTTCTACTTCGGAGTCACCGCCAAGAGCGCAATCCGGTTCAAGAGTACGGCTCCGACGAATGCCGTGCTCCGGGCTACGGCATGGAACACCAAGGTGACCTCCAGGCTAGTGGAAACCAGGGGCATGCTTGAACTCGAGGATGGGACCGTCATCGCCGAGGTAGACTCTACCTTCCTCGTTGGGGAGCGAGCACGCAACTCGTTCATCTGGGACATGGACGGCGTCCTGGTTGACTCGGGCCGCGCACATTACGAGGCGTGGCGCGACACCTTCGCGGCGCGCGGTGTCACCTATACCAAGGAGCAATTCGGACACTATTTCGGCGCCCGTAACGACTACACCATCCTCAATGTGATGGGGAAGCTTCCCGAAGACGAGGTCCGTGAGATGGACGCGGAGAAGGAGCGACGATACAGGGCTGCTGCACGCCGCAGTTCCACTACCTTCCCCGGCGTCATCAAGCTGCTGGACGTCCTGAAAGCCGGTGGATTCGGACTGGCCCTGGGCACTTCCGCGCCTCGTGAGAACTACGAGACTATCGCCCCGATGCTTGGTCTGGAGAAATACTTCAACACCGTCGTCACAGGAGACGACGTTCAGAGCGGAAAACCGGACCCCGAGATTTATCTGACTGCAGCGCACAGACTGGGCGTCGATCCGGCGGACTGTATGGTCTTCGAGGACTCGCCTCTTGGCGTGGCCGCAGCCAAGAGCGCGGGAATGAAGTGCGTCGCCGTCACCAATACGCATCCGGCATCAAGCTTCAAGGATGCCGACAGAGTGGTCGCGTCTATCGAAGAACTTGACCTCATCCAACTGATACGCTGGGTATAGCGTCGAAAGGAGATAAGCCACAATGGCAGCAGACATCCAACGAACCCTTGTCCTCGTGAAGCCCGACGCCATGAACCGTGGCCTCGCCGGCGAGGTAATATCCCGACTTGAACGTAAAGGGCTGAAGCTGGTGGCCGTCAAACTCATGCAGGTCGATCGCGATCTTGCTTCAAAGCATTACGAAGCTCACACACAGAAGCCGTTCTTTAACAGCCTGGTGGAATTCATCACCGCCTGTCCAATAATAGCGATGGTAGTTGAGGGGCGCGGTGCAGTAGACATGGTCCGCCGCACGATGGGCGCCACCGACCCGGCCAAGGCAGACCCTGGCACGATTCGCGGTGACCTGGCGATGGACATCCAGCCAAACCTTGTGCACGGCTCTGACTCCCTTGAAAGTGCTGAGCGTGAAATCGGCCTCTTCTTCAAGCCGGACGAGATACTCGGCTACAGACGTACCGGCGATATGTGGTTCGGATTGTAGGCAGACACGCGGCACCTACTCGATGCGAAGGACGGCAACCGCGTCCTTCCATAGGGCATCGAGCCGGTAGAACTCGCGTTCCTCGACGGCAAAGAGGTGAATTACCACGCTGCCGTAGTCGGCAAGCAACCAGCCTGATTGCGCCGTACCCTCCTTGTGGAGCGGGAATGCACCCTGGACTTTGAGGGCATCCATGACCGCCTCCCACACGGCGTTCAACTGACGAACGCTTTCCGCGCTGGCGATGACGAAGTAATCGGCAAATGAGCAGGAGGCATGCACATCGAGCACTATGATATCGCTTGCCTGCTTCTCAGAAGCAGCCTCAGATGCCAGACGTGCAATCTCAGATGGTTCCAGTAATCTACCTCCAGCCCCGATTATAGCAAACGAGGCGGCAGTGTCTACAGACCAACGAGGCTGGTTCGGCATGCAGGAGTCTCCTGGCCTGTCAACGGGAGTCCGCCATTACCGTCCTAACGGGCGAGCCAGCCTCCATCCACCGGGAGAACGATGCCATCTACATAGTCCGACGCAGCCGAGGACAGGAACACCGCAGCACCTCGCAGGTCATCAGGCGTGCCCCATCGGCCGGCCGAGATGCGTTCCACGATGAATCTGTTCGTTTCGGGATTGGCCCGGAGCTCGGGGTTGATCTCAGTCGCGATGTAGCCGGGCGCCATAGCATTCACGTTCACACCCTTCACGGCCCACTCGTTAGAGAGTGCCTTGGTGAGTTGCCCGATACCGCCTTTGCTGGCGGTGTAGCTGGGTATCAGCATACCACCGTGAAATGTCATCAGAGACGCGGTGAAGACTATCTTTCCATGCCCACGCGCTACCATATCTCGGCCGAAGCCCCGGGCAAGTACGAAATGCGAGGACAGATTGACCTCGAGCACTCTGTCCCAGACATCATCCGGGTGTTCTGTCGCAGGAGAGCGCGAGATGGTGCCCGCATTACTGAAGAGGATATCGATAACCGGTACGTCTCGACGTACACGCTCGATGAAATCGTGTGTCGCCGCACGATTCGAGAAGTCGCAGCGATAGGGCGCAAACGACCTGCCAAGCGTCTCTACATCCTTCTGAACCTCACTTCCGGGTTCGAGGGTAGCACTAACGCCGACGATATCTGCGCCTGCGTCGGCAAGTGCCAGAGCGATGCCTTTTCCAATACCACGTGTGCAACCGGTCACAAGCGCCGTCTTTCCATCCAGCCTGAACATGTCGATTATGGACATCGAGTCGACCTCCTTCATCTCAGATTGCGGCACAGTGTACCGCGGCCGATGCCGGCGACACACAAAGACTACTTGTATACGCCCAGCTTGCGTAGATAGAACAGGCCCAAGCCTATCGCAATCGCAGCAACAAAGATGAGAAACGTCCACTTCAGCGCTACAGCCAGCACGAACATGTAGACGACATTAATGACAATAGCACTCACCGAGCATACGAGAAGCAAGCGAGGATTGACATGTACTACCGCGTGTTCGTATGTTTCAGGTCGGCGTCGAAGCAGTCGCACTGAGGCTCCAAGCACGAGCGTCACCATGAACAGCAAACCGAAATTCAGCACAGCCCCAAGTATCATCAACGGCGGGTCCACAATGAGCGTCGCGACCGCCATGCCGAACACAAGCGCCAGCCCGTAATGTGGCGTTCCGAACCGTCGGTTTACGTGGGAAAAGACTCTCGGGAAGTATCCATCAACCGAGAACGCGAGGGCATACCGGCCGGCGGCAGCCAGTGTAAGGTTGAGAGTGGTCACGCTTGCCATGATTCCACCGCCGATCACAAAGAGACCAAGCCTCCACCCTGACAGGAACGTCTCCGCAACGTCCCCGAGAGTACCCAGCGACATCACCTCCCATCCGACAGTTCCCAGCGCTACCACTTCAATGAGCAGATAGAATGACAGTACGATAGCGATGCTGATGACCAACGCACGGGGAATCACAGA
This sequence comes from uncultured Dehalococcoidales bacterium, assembly GCA_964552485.1. Classification (GTDB taxonomy): domain Bacteria; phylum Chloroflexota; class Dehalococcoidia; order GIF9; family AB-539-J10; genus SKVJ01. The sequence goes on from CAZKHH010000041.1 coordinate 16,459, forward strand.
CCGGGCGTTGCTGATTTCGTCGCCCATCTCAATACCGAACAATCCTCCGGCAAGAAGTGTGTACAGCAGGGCGGATGCACCGACGAAGCCGACAGGGCCGCCGATAAACACCGGTGACAGATTGGCGAACTCAATAGAGGGCACACCGCCACCAATGAACACGACCAGGGCGGCCAACAGCATCGCTA
>CAZKHH010000042.1:0-3319 GCA_964552485.1 uncultured Dehalococcoidales bacterium
GCACGCGGTTCTAGTGCGGGGATTGTTGGTTGACGATGCCCGGAGTATCGGACTGCTTGCCATTTATGACCCCGATCACAGCTACGCAAGCACTCGTGGTTTCAATCTGGATGCGTTTGGTGTCGTACGGTGCGAGTTTTCATCAGGACGCCTCTTTCACAGCGAATACTCGGGCTTTGCCTTCGGTCAGGCCGCCGTGATCCCAAAAGACTAGGCCTATCCACGTGTCGAACAATTCTTGTCGTGACCACGGCGCCGGCTGCTTTGGTTTTGACTGCATGGGCTCATGCTCGTTGTCTCGTCGTGCGCGCCGGCGTAGACTTTCTTCCGGTTACCTTTGTTCACAGGCCATCTTTTCGTGCAATATCAGGCCTCATGGCGGCGTTGCCTCACGCAGACAGGGACTTTCCTTGAGTCTCATCGTTGGAGGACGGTCCGGATGTCTGTAATCGTGTGGCGATTTATAGCCAGCCTGTGCCGAGGAACACTGACCCCGCAACATCACTGGGGTAGTGCACGCCGAGATAGACGCGACTAAGCGCTACGACTACTACGAGCAGTACAAGCGCTACCGGCACAGTGCGGTAGTCGTGGCGCCAGAGCATGATCGCGAGACTTCCGTAGAATGCCAGGGCGATGGTCGTGTGACCGCTGGGGAAGCTGAACGTCTCCGGGGTGGTCAGTGCTGGAATCACCTCGGGGCGCGGCCTCGCGAAGAGGGTCTTGAGCAGTGCACTGCACGCAGCGGCTCCGCCCACCGCCACTGCAAGACGCAGCGCGCTACCCCTCCATCCCTTAACGCGCCAGAACAGGAACGCAAGAATGATAGCCACGATTGCCGCGGCATAGCTGCCAGCCCATGTGACTGTCTGCATCAGTGTGTTCAGGAACGGCGAACGCATGTCCTCTAGGGAGAGCATGAGTTGCTCATCTAAGGGCTGCATAGTTCCCGTAATAACTCCGAGGGCAATTGCGACAAACGCAACCACTGAACAGACTGCGACAGTCAGCCAGGCCTTGTTCTGCTCTGCGTGCATCACAGGAGAATGAGCTATCGGCGGCGTGGGTGTCAAACGTGGCACGAGAGTATGAGTAACTGTGTCAAACCGCTGCTCTCAGTGAACGAGCTGTATCCGGTGCAGTCTCATCTCGAACGAACACGTCCATGAAGGCCTGATTCAGCCCGGGTGCGAGGTTAGGGCCTCGTGCCCTCCCCGGTCCTCAGGAGGGCTTTCTCTGCAAAAGGAGGACCGATAAGTTCGTTAATAATGACCGTTGCCAGTACGGTGTTGTAAAGGACGTTTCCTGTCTCCGGGAATGCCCTCTGTGCCACCAGTCCAAGCCCGAGGGCTACCCCCGCTGCCGGCAACAGCGCCAGTCCAAGATAACGACCCACCTCTGGTGGGGAACCTGCCGCTCGTGCACCGAGGGCACAACCGGCATACTTACCGACTCCGCGCGCGATTACGACTGCCATCGCGATAAGGCCTGCTGTACGCATGGCTTCAATACTGAAGTGAAGCCCCGAGAGTACGAAGAACACGGCAAATAGCGCGTCTTCGATGAAATCGATGGAATTGAAGAAATCCTCGCGCGTGGTCAGATTTGCTACGGTGGCGCCAAGCACCATGTTTGCGAGCAGTGGCGAAGCACCCAGCATCTCAGTAAGTCCGACACAGGTCGTAATCGCACCAAGCACGACCACGAGCAAGAGCGATTTGTCACGAGCCAGGTTCCCGACGCGTACGACTATGAGTCCTATCATGAGGCCGAGCCCGATCGATTCCGCTATCTCCAGAGCAGGTGCGCCGAGCATCGTCCATGCGTGAAACAGTTCCCCTCCCGCGATGAGGCCGCGCGCGATGCCGAGAGCCATCGAGAACAGGATGATGGCTACCGCATCATCCACTGCGACAATCGAGAGGAGAGTTGTTGTAACAGTACCCCTGGCTTTGAATTCGCGGACAATCGCGAGGATGGTTGCTGGAGCGGTCGCACTTGCGATGGCCCCGATAACGAGTGCCATCGGTATGTAGGTTGAGCGCATCGTGGCAGAGGAAAGGTCGAGAAAGGAGGGAAGTATGAGCGCGCACATGGCAGCCGTGAGACCAAGCGCCCCTATCGCTTGGAGAGGCGTGATCCATGCGATTGCTCTCTCGTGCTGCTTCAACTTGTGGATCCCAAGACTTCCACCTACGGAATACGCGATGATGCCGAGCGCAAGAGTAGTGACGAAGTGGAGCTGCTCGACGGAGCTCTGGCTGATGATGCCCGTAAGCGAAGGGCTCAGTAGGACGCCGACCACGATGTAACCCGTCACTCGAGGGAATTTAAGATGATGCGCGAGTGTGCCGCCGAAGAAACCCACGGCAATCATCACGCCGAGAGCGAGCAGGATATTGGGAATCATGCCGCGCCTGTATCTTTCGGCAGCGTTGCAACTACATGGCTCATTTCAGGCCCGCCTCCTCCCGTCAGCGGCACGATTCTGGCTGGATACGGCCGGTCAGGCTGCGCGTCTGATGGCCGCGAGTTCCCGGTTCGGGTTGCAGACCGCGTAACATCGCGCCGCGCAGCCGATGGCCCACCGTGGTTTCATGTCCTGGAGTTCGACGATTTCCTCGGGTGTGGGAGTCGTGTCCGGGTAAGACATGTCGCGACCGTACGGGCCGACCCCTCCGGAGAACGTTCCCTTGCTGGTGAAACCCTCGCATTCCCACACGCACTTGAGGCGTTTCAGCGCGCCCCATTCGAATATCTTGCCCTCGATAGTGACGCTGCGGGTCCGCTCCGGCGCAATTGCTCCGATGTTGCACTCCTCGACGCATCTCATGCATCTGTCACAGATGGGTGGCCCATCGTACACGTGCCCGGTCTCCAGCGGCGCATTCGTGATGATGGTAACGAGCTTCTGGCGAGGCCCAAACTCTGGCGTGAGAAGCATGTTGTGCCAGCCCACCTCGCCGAGTCCCGCAGCCACCGCGCTCAGCACATGCGACACCATGGGCTTGAGTGTCCTGGGGTCGCGCCAGTCATTCGCCGGCGTCGGCAGGCATTCGTATCCGTGCCGCGCGAGAAAGCGCGATACCTGGTTCGCCAGTATGTCCAGTTCATCGTTGATAAGCGCCTTGGCAAACCTCATGTACGGATACGGTGTTGTGCGCCGCTCAACCTGTTCCACGATCGGCTTGGGCACCTGGAGTCCGAGGACGATAACGGACTGAGCGTCCGGGATGTAGTGCGCCGGATGCATCGTCTCCTCGGCTCCCGCAAAGCTCGAGACCGGCGCTACGCCGAACAAGTCGACGTCCTTGCCTTC
>CAZKHH010000042.1:3419-16588 GCA_964552485.1 uncultured Dehalococcoidales bacterium
CCGATGTAGTAGAGTATTCGACCGGATGGTGACATATATGAAGATGAACGAGTTGTTTGGGACCCCCTACCTCATTGAGTTGCTCACACCGAAGCATGATGCCGATGACCTCGAAGGGCAACTCGAGGTCTTTGCGGAGCGCTACCAGCGCGTGATGGACGCAGGCACGGCAGTGTCCATCCCCGACAACCCGATGGGTGAGCCTCGGTTTACCCCGCTCGAGGTCATGGATTTCCTCGAGCTGCCAATGGACCCGGAGAAGACGCTGCTGCATCTCAACAGCTTCCATTCCAAGAGCGACATGGATGCGTTTCTGCGCACCGCCGCGGATAGGGGATTTCACAAGCTGCTTGTCGTGAGCGGCGACGGTGGTCCACGGCTGCCTCGCCTTGAACCATCCGACATTGGCGTCGATGCCAAGACGGTCACGTCGATCGTGCTGCTCGGCTACATAGAGCGGGAATTCCCCGGTGTGTTCACGTGCGGTGTGGCCTTCAACCAGTATGAACCGGCCGAACACGAGAAGGGGAGGCTCCAGCGTAAGATTGATGCGGGTGCGCAGTTCGTTATCACCCAGCCGGTTCTCGGCGACGACCCAGTTGTGGCGTCATTGCGGGACTTCGGCATTACTGTGTTCGTAGGCGCATGGATGTCGAAGCGTGTGGACCTGCTCATGGAGTGTGTCGGCCTGGAACCGCGCAAAGACGAACAGTACAGTCCGTACGAAAACTACGCACTTCTAGACAGGACGTATCCTGATTATGGGCTCTACCTGTCGTTATTGAGTTTCAAGCGAGATTGGTCCGACTTGCTCACGAGGACTGCGTAGCGTCAGCCAAACTGCCTGCCTGTCGCGGTCGACTCCTTCCTGTCTGGAACGGCTCTATGAGGAGTGACTGCCCCTCACGAAGGTGGTCGCAGTAGGCCGTGACAACACTACTACTTCTGAGCAGTTTTGCGCGTATCGTGGCAAATCTCACCTGCTGAATGAAGCACAATCTGTCATTCTTTGATGTCACACCGCGTGAGCATCTCTGGATCGCTGCAGTTGGCTCGATACGAATAGATAAGCCGAGAGCCTGATGTTGGACTCCAGCCTCTATTCAGTCATCACGTACACGAATACTACGGGTGTATTGCTCAATAGCCGAATCTGGCGGGATACTGCTGCAAGCCCGCCGGGCCTGCGCAGGACACCTAAGACCGTTTCAAAGCTGTGGAGGACTGTCAGTACCAAAGTTACGTGTATCAAAGTTCGCGGCGGTTCGGTGGTGAGGAGGCCGAATTAGCTTTGGAATCGGCAAGACGACTTGCTTGACGCGTTGGCTTGGACGTGTCGCGTTACCATAGAATCATAGACATGAAAGCCGCACGTATCAGGGAGGGCTTCGAACGAGTGCTTCGATTGAGCCCTCTGACTTCTACGAGGCTGTTGTATGGCGTGCTAGCTACCTTATTGCTCATTTCGCTGGTTCCTGTGTCCACGTCCTATGCCGCCGATAAGCCTGGACTCGAGTTCATCGACGAAATCGTCGAATTGGAGGACGGGAGCTTCGTTGTGGCCCATATCGCCCCGCTTGGTCCGCCCGAGGTGATGGGGTTCGAGGCCAGCATGCCTGATGTCGACCTCCGCGAGGCGCAGGGCTCGCTCTACGATGTGCCGGCATACGATTGGGTCTACGGCTGCTCGCCTACCTCAGCGGCCATGCTCTTCGGCTACTATGATAGGCAGGGGTTCCCGGATATGTACACAGGCCCTGCTGAGGGAGGCGTCTGCCCACTTAACAATGCAACAGCCTGGGATTCTGGTGAGAGTCCTCTCAGCGCGACTCACGAGGGCTACGATGGCCTGAGTTCGTGTGGACATGTCGATGATTACTGGGAAGAATATCTCAGCACGGGCGACCCCTATGATGATGGCGGTTGGGTTGAGCACGACTATGCAGACTGCACCGCGGATTTCATGGGTACGAGCCAGTGGGAGAACTGGTACAACGCGGACGGTTCCACGACGTTCTATTTCGCCGAAGCAAACCAGCCTCTCTACGACTTCACTGCATGTGAGAGCTACAGCCCCGCGCGCCGTGACGGGTGCCACGGCATGCGCCTCTTCGTCGAATCGCGTGGATATACCGTTCTAGAGAACTACAACCAGTACATCGCTGGCCACGGTGGTAACTCCGCAGGCTTCACATACGAACAATTCAAAGATGAAGTAGATGCCGGTCGACCTGTCATGATTCAGGTGGATGGACATACGATGCTCGGCGTGGGATACGACGGAGAAGATACGGTATATGTGCACGACACATGGTCACATGAACCCCGGGAGATGACATGGGGTGGCACGTATGGATTCGAGGAGCTTCAACACTTTGGAGTCACGGTGATCAGACTTGCCGCGACTGATGGCCCACCCGAGGTAGACACAGACTATGCCATCAGCATTGAAGAGTCCAGTGCGACTCTTCGTGGTTCAATAGTCTATGACGGCGGAAGTACGTGCGAATACCGTTTCAGCTATGGAACGACCTCCGGCACTTACGACACGTCGACCGACTGGATGGGTTCGCTTGCCACGGGCGACGACTTCTCTGAGAGCCTGGCCGGTCTCGCCAGTGGGGAGACGTATTACTACGTCGCGGAGGCGAGAAACACGAATGGTGCCTCTGCCGGTATCGAACGAAGCTTCGTTACGAAGCCCTGCGCGCCTTCGGACTTGACCGGTACGCCCGCTGGTACGGACACGATAGAAATGGTATGGACGCCTGGCGAGGGTGCCCAGAAGACGAAACTACAACGGAAGGCGGACGGATATCCGACAGGACCCTCCGATGGAACGACGGTTCATTTCGATGCCGGCGCATCTGCGATCGACACCGGACTGGAGCCTGACACGCCCTACTACTACCGGGCATGGTCGCATGTAGAAGGCAGCGATATCTGGTCGGATGAATACGCGGAAGCGCAGGCCGCTACAGAGCCGCTGCCGTACGTCGAAGTCACCACCGAAGCCGCAACCCTGGTCATGGACTCCTCTGCTCAACTCAATGGTGTTCTTGTTGACGATGGCGGAGAACAGTGTGAGTGTAGGTTCGAGTATGATGTAGCACCGGAGGCTCCATACGGTTCGTCCACCGCCTGGGTTCAAGGCTTCAGTGCAGAGCAACCGTTCGAGGTGCTCCTGGAATCGCTGGATCCCGGAACAACTTACTTCTACAGAGCGCAGACCAGGAACCTGTCCTGTAGTGCGAGTGGTGGCGAGAGATGGTTCACTACATTGCCACTGCCTCCAGTTGATCTTGTGTCGACACCAAGTCCAGACAATCCACACTACTCGATGTCTCTCTCCTGGACTCCTGGAGATGGCGCGAGCCGGACAGTAATCAGGGGCAAACAGGGTAGTTCGCCTGCAGACCCAACCGATGGATATGCAGTGTATGATGGGGCTGGATTCGAGTGTGTCGATACCGACCTCAGTCCCGGCGAGACATACTACTACAGAGCGTGGTCGTGTACGGAGGATATGGAAGGCCAGCCCGTATGGTCATCCACTCATATCGAATCGAGCGGAACAACCGTATCAGGGTCGACCGTGGAAATGGTCCTGGAACTCGCCCAGGGGTGGAATCTGATATCAGTGCCAATCATATGCCCGAATATGGACGCCTCTTCAGTCTTCCCTGATGTAGACGCAATCTATGGATGGGACGCCAGGACCAAGAGCTATACTGTTCCCGAACAGGTCGAGCCAAATAGCGGATACTGGGTGGCAGTATCGACACCTGCAACACTCCATCTGGAGGGTTTGCCTGTGTCATCATGGACAAAGGAAATGGCAGCAGGGTGGAACCTGGTGGGCTCACTTTCAGGTGTAACTCCCTCAATAGCAGATCCCTACGATAACCCGGATGACAGCGTCGAAGGCTTCGCCTATGGCTGGCACGCTTCGACCAAGTCATATCGGATGACACACGTGCTGGAGGAAGGTTCAGGATACTGGATGGCCTCTGTCCGCGATTGTCAACTGAATATGCAGACGACTTGACTGGTTTAGTCCCCGTTGATGCGTGCCAGCCTGGAAATGCTCCACTGACGGCCCTGTGTTTCACCAGGGCATGCTCCATGCGGCACCCTCTCGATCCTAAATGCGCATCTCGTTGCTCTCTCCTGATGCAGCATTTGAGAAATGAGGCTACCGTGTCTATACTGACCTCAACATAATCGTCTGCGATGGTGCAACGCAGGTCCGATATCAGCCGAGTCGCAGGCAGCCATCGAGCGAAGTCTGGTTTTTACGAAGACCGCCATGGCGCATAACGACACCGCATATGCAAACGCAGGTTCATCCGGACGTGCCAGGCTGGTGGCAGGCGCGCTCGGAGCTATAGTTGGGCTCGTACTTCTGTACCTGCTGAGTCGTTCCAACTATCTGCTCTTTCACAGCCTCGTTGAGCTCTTCTCCATCTTTGTCGCCTTCGCAATCTTCGTTGTCGCGTGGAACACGCGGCGGTGGAGGTCGAACGACTATCTGCTCTTCCTCGGTATTGCGTACCTGTTCGTGGGACTCGTGGACGTATTTCACACGCTGGCGTATCAGGGAATGGGAGTCTTCCCTGCTTTCACGGCCAATGAGCCCACACAGTCCTGGCTGCTGGCGCGTTATGTGGAAGGTTTCTCTCTTCTGCTGGCGCCCCTGTTTCTCTTTCGCCGCGTGCGCACGCCGTTCCTGTTCGTTGCCTACGCTTCAGTCGTTGGCGTGGGTCTGCTGTTTATCTGTCGGCTCGGTGTGTTTCCCGACGCTTTCGTCGCGGGCCAGGGGCTGACGCCCTTCAAAGTTGTGAGTGAGTTCATTATTGTGGGTGTTCTTGGTGGGGCAGTGTGGTTTCTTGTGCGGAATCGTCATCACTTCGCGCGGCATGTATTCAGACTCCTCATCATCGGAATAGTCTTCACAATGGCAGCCGAGCTGTCATTCACGCTCTACAGCGACGTTTACGGCTTTGCGAACATGACCGGCCACATATTCAAGCTCGTCTCGTTTGTTGTCGTATATCGCGCCGTGGTTGTGGGAGGACTCGCGACTCCACACGAAGTCCTGTATCGCGATGTCAATGAAGGCAGGACCTGGTTCAGTGCTGTTTATGAGCAGTCGCCTGTCTGTATCGAACTCTACAACAGCGAAGGGAAGCTTCTCGACGTGAATGCCGCCTGTCTGGCGCTATTCGGAGTGGAGGACAGATCTGAGCTTCAGGGTTTCAGTCTTTTCGACGACCCCAATCTGCCCGGGGAACAGAAACAGCGATTGTGCCGGGGAGAACAGGTTGAGTATGAGCATGAGTTTGACTTCGGGCTGGTGCTTGAACAAGGCTTGTATCGTACAAGTCGAAGCGGCATAGCCCATCTCCATGTTGAGATCGTGCCTCTCCATGTCCATGGCGGCGTTGTTGGCGGCTACGTGGTACAAGTCGAGGATATCACTGAGCGACGCTCCTGGGCAGACGCTTTGGAACGTTCTCGCGAGAGGTTCCGGACGCTGTTTGAGAAAGCCCCGGATGCGTTCTATATCACGGACCTGGAAGGCCGGTTCCTCGACGCGAACAGGGCAGCAGAGGAGATGATCGGCCGGACCAGGGCTGAACTCGCGGGCAAGTCATTTGCTGATTCCGGGATCATCGCTGCAACTGAACTTCCTGGGGCATTGGCTTTGCTGGGACGAAGTCGATTGGGTGAAGAGACCGGCCCCGATGAATTGGAGCTCCTGAGGAGCGATGGTACGCGACTAACCGTAGAGGTGCGCACGCTTCCAATCGAGCTGGAGAACCGCTCTGTCGTGCTCGGCATTGCGAGGGATACTACTCAGCGCAAACAGATCGAGGAGGACCTGCAGGAGAGCGAGGAAAGGTTCAGGGCAGTTTTTGAGGAATCGCTTGATGCTATCTACATAGGCCGGCTCGACGGGTCCATCGTCGATGTTAACAACGCCTGGCTTGACATGTTCGGCTACGCTCGCGATGAGATTGCCACGCTCAATGCTGCCGATTTATACGCAGAGGCAGGGGCCAGGGACGACTTTCTGCGTCGGATCGTCGAGCACGGCAGGGTTGCCGATGTAGTCAGATATCGCAAGAAGGACGGGACACCGTTCGAATGCCAGCGCATTCTTGTTGCGAGGCGCAATCAAGCGGGAGCCGTAGTGGGAATGCAGGGAGTGAACAGGGATGTGACTGCACAATTGCTGGCGGAACGGGCTTTGCAGGAAAGCGAGGAGAAATTCCGTGCGCTCTTCGAACAATCGCTGGATGCCATCTTCATCAACTCGCCGGATGGCAGCCATATCGATGTGAATCAGGCATGGCTCGACATGTTCGGATACTCAAGGGAAGACCTCGATGCGTTCCATCCTGTCGAGCTGTATGCCAATCCTGCAGACCGTCAGAAATTCTTGAAGAAGATACAGGGAAGCAACCATGTCGACGACGAGATCTGGTTTAAGCGCAAGGATGGAACGCCTGTTCTGTGCCACCGCATGATTGTCGCACGAAGGGATGATGAAGGTCGCATTGTGGCATTTCAGGGTGTGATGCGTGATGTCACAGAACAGAGATGGGCAGAGGAGGCGCTGCGCCGGAGTGAGGAAGAATACAGGCGGTTGTTTGAGCAGTCGCGGGATGCCATCTATCTGATTACCGCTGATGGCAGAATCACAAACGCCAACGGAGCTGCAACAGAGTTGTTTGGCTACACGCGCGAAGAGCTGCTGTCTATGAATGTGCAGTCTCTGTACACAGAACCGTCCATCCGGTCGGAGGTTATAGCCGAGGCTTTGGAGCGTGGCGGCCTTCGGGATTACGAACTTGCCATGAGGCGGAAGGATGGAGACGTACGGGAATGTGTTGTGACAACGACGGTATTGAAGGATACGGAAGGTGCCTTTGTCGGCTTTCAGTCAGCTATTCGCGATGTCACAGAGCAGAAGCGGGCGGAACGTCGCGTAAGGGAATATGTCCAGCGCCTTGATACGGCGATGTCCGCGGGAAATCTCTCATGGTGGCAGATGAATCTTCCTTCAGGTTGGGTGGAATTCGATGAGCGGAAAGCGACAGTGCTCGGCCGCAAGCCGACGGAGTTTCAGCATTACCGTGATTTCACTGACCTGCTGCACCCCGATGATTACGAATCTGCCATGCATGCGATGCGCGAGCATCTGGAGGGACGCGCTCCGAAGTATGAAGTGGAATACCGCATTCGCAAGGCGGACGGCGACTATCTCTGGTTCCGGGATGTCGGAAGCGTGACGTCGTGGCATCCCGACGGTTCACCGGCGGTTGTAACCGGAATCGTGGTGGATGTTACGGCACTCAAGACTACCGAGCAGCGTCTTGAGGAATCGAACCGCGAGTTACAGCGCGTGGCGGCGAGCATTGATGTTGCTCGCGAGGAGGAAAGGGCCGGTGTGGCATGGGAGCTTCATGATGAAGTGGCACAGGCACTCTCAGCTATCAAGATGGACCTGTATGCATGTAGCGGTAGCCTGCCTCCTGATGTGTACTCCAGGGTCGAGCCAACGATTAAGGGAGTGCTGGGTCTCCTGGACGATACTATCGAGAGGCTCCGGCGCTTGTACACAAACCTTGTTCCCGTCATGCTTGAAGATCTTGGACTGGTCGCGGCTCTCGAATGGCATCTGCAATCCTTCCATGAGGAAACAGGTATTGAGACCAGGCTGAACAGTGGAGAAGATGTCTCGTTCCCAACTGAGAGACATAATCTCATAATGTACCGTGTGGTCCAGGAAGCGCTGGACGATATCGGGCGGCATTCCGGTGCCAAGACCGTAGCGGTCGACGTGCGGCGGGAAGACGATACGGTGCTGCTGCGGATTTCACATGATGGCAAGAGGCTTCCTTCCAGCGGTGCGGAGGAACCGTCTAACCTGGTTATCGCTGCGATTAAGGAACGTGTACAGTCGATCGACGGCCAGCTGCGGATACATCCGGGTGCGAAAGGTGGCACGGTCATCGAGGCTCGCGTGCCTCTCAGTGGCCCCCGACAAGGTGGGCTGGGATGAAACGCGCTGCTTCCGATCGTATCAGGACATCTATCGTATGGCCTCGATTGCTTGTGTTCGGCATGGATGAGGCTGAACGGCGCGTGCGTGCCCGGATGCTCTCACATTTGCTCCTTGTTGTTATGCCGGTCTTCTTCGTCCTTGCTCTGTCCGTCAGGTACAATCTGAACTCCTCGCGCGGATGGTCCGATACCGGTTTCGTCGTGGCCTTGTTTCTGGCTGTCTTGACCGTCGTTGCATTCTTCGCCAATCGTAGGGGGCACTACTCTCTTGCTGCCACCACAGCGACTGCGGCGGTGCTCGCTGGAGTCTTCCTGGCCAACCATTTCGCCCTCTCGGGACTCATGGAGCCGACGTTCAACAACAGTGACATCGGTCTGCTTGCTTACCTTGTGGTGCCTGTGGTCATGGCGGCTGCACTTCTGCCCCTGCCTCTGCTTGCTGCGCTGATGCTCCTGTCGCTTGGCGGCGTATTACTGATTCCGGTGTGGTATCCCCACGTATCTTTCATGCAGGTCGTTAGCGGCCCTCTCCAGTTCCTTGTTGTGGTGCTTCTGCTTCTCACATTCGTGAGCTACTACATGTATCGGCATGAGCGCCAGGGTGTCCGGCAACTGGCTGAGAGTGAGCACAGGTTTCGAAGCCTGTTCGAACAGTCTCTGGACCCTGTCTTCATCGTGGGTGTGGATGGCATAGTGAAAGACGTAAACGAAGCCGTAGCACGCGTGTTCGGGTATTCGTATTCTTCGCTGATCGGCCGTCACATTGAGACTGTGTATGCGGACCCTGGTGAGCGAGCGCGAATTATCGAATCGGTGCAGCGCGATGGCTATCTCCTTGATGAGCCGCTCAAGCTCCGCGCAAGTGACGATTCAATACTTGATTGTCTGGTCACCATCTGGCCCAGGCGCGGGACAGATGGACGTATGCTTGAATATCAGACTATCGTTCGCGATGTCACGGAGTATATCCGTGTCGATGAGGATCGCCGGTTGCGGGGCGACCTGCTCGACCTTGCGTTCGACCCCATCTTTCTCGTGGATCCCGGGGGCGAGATTGTCTATGCCAACGAAGCACTCGCCGTGCTCACGGGGCACTCCCCCAGGGAACTGGTGGGCATGAACGTACGCACGCTGAACACTCCTGAAGCAGCGGAAGAAGTGCCATCTCGTATTGCGTTGATGCTGCGGAAGGGCGGTCTGGAATTTGAAACACGCTGGGTATGCAAGGATGGTACCCGTATTTCCGTGGAAATACGCACGCGAACTATTGACTCTGGAGGTCGCACCCTCTTTCTCAGCGTGGCCCGGGACGTAACACGTCGAAAACAGGACGAGGCGCAGTTGCGGCTGCGCAGCGAGCTTCTTGATCTTACGAGCGACGCTGTCTTCCTGCACGACCTGGAGGGACGTTACCTCTACGTGAATGAAGCTGCTGCATCCGGGCGCGGATACACGCGCGACGAATTGATGCGGATGTCGTTACTGGACATCGTGCATTTCGAAGATGGCGCGCAATTCCACGACCGTATTGCAGAACTCGTCGCGAAAGGTAGCCTTGCGTTTGAAAGCCGTCACAGGCACAAGGATGGGCGGCTCCTGTCGTTGGAAGTCAGGTCCCGGCTCATCGAAATGGATGGGCAGCCGCTGGTACTGTCGGTAGCGAGGGATATTGGCGGACGCAAGCGGGCTGAACAGGAGCTTCGTGAGAGTGAGCGCAAGTACCGCGAGTTGTTCGAGCAATCGATGGACGCGGTCGCGGTGTTTTCCGTTGATGGAACGCTCCTTGATGCAAATCCGGCCCACATGGGTCTCTTTGGCAACACAGAGGGGGACGTGGGCCGCAGAATTGTTCTGGAACACTATGTTGACCCTGCTGATAGAGACAGGTTCATACGTCTGCTGGAGCGTAATGGCGTCGTGGTCGACCATGAAGTGCGGCTCAGGAAAAAGGACGGGACGGAAATGGACTGTATCCGCACTGCGGTGGCGATGCGCGATGAGGACGGGCATGTGACCCGGATCCAGACAGTCACCAGAGACATCACCGAGTCGAAGAGGATTCAAGATGCACTGCGCCTGACGCAGCGCACGGTCGACCGGGCGGCCATGCGTGTGTTCTGGATAAGGCCGGACGGCTCATTCGCGTACGTGAATGAAGAAGCATGCCGGAGCCTCGGCTACACGAAGGAAGAGCTTCTCGCCATGTCCGTTCATGACATAGACCCCAACTATCCCGAGGCTGGTCGTGAGAAGCAGTGGCAGAGAATCAGGGACGCGGGTGCACTGACATACGAAACGGTTCACGTGGACAGGTCGGGTAATACAGCACCTGTAGAGGTGACGTCGAACTATTTTCAGACTGAGGGGGTGGAGCTTTCGCTGGCGTTTGTCCGTGATATCTCGGAGCGTAGACGTGCCGAACAGGACTTGCGCGACCGCGAAGAGAAGTACCGCCAGTTGTTCCAGCAATCCATGGATGCTGTGGCACTGGTAGCAGTGGACGGAACACTGCTCGAGGCTAATGAAGCGTGTCTTAATCTGTTCGGGTGGACTTCCGATGCTATCGGACGCAGCAATGTGCGTAATCTGTACGCTGACGCCGCACACCGCGATGACTTTCTTGCACGCCTTGACACTGCGGGCAGGATTGCGGACGAGGAGTTGTTGTTGAGGCGGCCCGATGGGACTGAGCTTATCTGTCTGCGGTCGGGCGTGGCGCGTCGCGACTCTGCGGGAAAGCTGATCGCGGTCCAGGCAGTGATCCGCGACATCACCGCGCACAGGCGGGCGCAAAGGAACCTGGATGAGTCCGAGCTTCGATTCCGGTCGCTTGTTGAGAACACTGGTACCGGGATTCTGCTGACTCGACTCACCGGAGAGATTCTGGACTGCAACGAAGCCGCGCGGTGCATGTTCGGCTATGAGCGCGATGAGTTTCTGTCGTTGAGCGTTCCTGATCTATATGCGAGGTCAGTTGACCGCGAGCGCGTTCTTGAGCTGTTTGATCGGGACGGTTTCCTGCAGGCCATGGAAATCGAGTTCAAGACCAAGGATGGCAGTCCACTCTACATAGCACTCACCTCTGCTGAGGTGCCCTTTGAGGGTGAGCGAATCGTGATGTCGGAATTGTTTGATGTAACGGAGCGAAGGCAGGCCGAGGAGGAGCTGCGTACCTCACGCGAGCGTCTCCAGCTTCTTACGATGTATCTCGAGGATGCCAGAGAACGTGAGCGGACCGGTATCGCGAGAGAGCTTCACGACCAGCTCGGACAGGCATTGACCGCGCTGAGCATTGACTTGAACACTGCCAGGGCCCGGGTGGAGAAAGGCCAACCTGTATCACTGGACTCTCTGAGGGAGATGTCTCGCCTCGTCGATGAGACGTCCCGGGATGTCCGGCGCATCTCTTCCGAGCTTCGTCCGGGGATGCTTGACGATATAGGCCTGGTTTCGGCTCTTGAATGGCAGTTGACTCAGTGGGCTGTGAGGATGGGTATCGAGTACGATTTCCTGCCCGAGGCAGAGGATGTGAATCTTGACAGGGCCCGGAGCACGGCCCTGTTCCGCGTGTTTCAGGAAGTCCTCACCAACGTTGCCAGGCATGCGGGCGCGACACACGTACAGGTTGCTTTTACCAATGAGGACGACCGGGCTGTTCTCACTGTAAAGGACAACGGTCGCGGCATTACAGAAGGCGAGATAGATCATGCCGAGTCGCTTGGCATCGTTGGGATGCGGGAGCGCATACGACCCCTTGGCGGCAGCCTCGATATCACCGGAATACCCGGAAAGGGCACTACTGTCATCGCGTCGGTGCCGACAGGGCATTCCTGACGACTGGTCTCATTTCGAGATGGAATGAATAGTGTCCTTCAGCACCTTCCAGATGTTGTCCATCCACTCAGCGTGTTCGGGCTTCATCAGGCACGAGCGCAGACATGCGACGCTTTCGTCTTCGAACCTCACTTCCGGCCATGCGTCTCTCAGCATCTTCGACGGATAGGAGAACAGCGCGAGATGCAGGCCGCAGGATGTGGCCACATCGAACAGATCCTTGCTCGTGGCAGAGATGGCCGAAGATGTATGTGCCCTGGGCGCGAAGATGACGATGTCCAGCTCCGGCTCGAACATGGTGAGGAAGCGAGAGTTGTTGTCCAGCCGACCGTAGAAGTCGATGGCGGCCTCACGGCACCTGGTGAGACCGCGCGCGAACTCGCCGTCTTTTGTCATCGGCAGCATCTTCTGAGTTGCCCACAAACCGACCGCCGACGCGCCCGCCCGCGAACACTCGAGGCTTATCTCGCCAAGGTGCAAGTCCCCGGAGGTGAAATAGGTGTACGGAGAGTCATGTTTGTAGAACGCCCCAACCGACGGATCATTGAACAGCACGCAGCCACAGCCGTACGGCTGAAGTCCGTGCTTATGTGGATCTATGACGATTGAGTCGACCTCGCCGAGGCGACGGTATGAATCCGCGGTCTCTTCCGGCAGGTTGTCCACCAGTGCGAAGTAGCCCCCGTACGCGGCGTCCGCGTGCAGCCTGAATCCATACTTGTCGCGCAGTTCAATCAAGGCCGGTAGAGGGTCTACCGCTCCCGTGCCGGTTGTTCCGATGGTGGCAACAACGGTCCCCACATCCCCGTTCTTCAGTCTGCCTTCAAGCGCGTTGGGGTCCATTCGTGACCGCCCGTCGCAGGGTATGGCCTCGAAATCGAGCTTGAGGACGTCGGATATCCTGCTATGCGTGTAGTGCGCCTGCTCGGAAGCCACCACCTTCTTGCCCGGGTTGAGCTTTCCCGAGACAAACAGCGCTTCCAGGTTCGCCATGGTGCCGCCGCCTGTCAGGTGTCCGAGGTGAGTGTCCCAGCCGAACATCCGCGCAATCTCGGCCACCGCCTCCTTCTCCATTTGAGAGCTGGCTTTGCCGCCGTCGAGCGCGTGGTTGTTGGGGTTCACCCACATTGCGAGCATATAGGCGGCCCGTGCTACCGGGTGCGGGGGCTTGAGCATCTGCCCGGCATAGAGCGGGTGGAAGTACGGGTAGTTGTCCTGCATACGTGTGGCCACTTCCTGCAGGACGGTGCGAAGCCTGTCTT
>CAZKHH010000043.1:0-16477 GCA_964552485.1 uncultured Dehalococcoidales bacterium
TGGAGAGCTTCGCGGGAATTGGCCCAACGGGGGGAACGGTAGACAGCGGCGACGTTGTGGAAGCGCTGGTGGCTCTTGGATATTCACCGCGGGAGGCGTCCCGGGCGGCACGGGAAGGCTCCCCCGGCCCAGATGCACCTCTCGAGGAGCGCCTGCGGCACGCACTGCGTGTCCTCTCAGAACGCTGACGACCGGAACGGACGGTTTTTCAGAATATGAGTCAACTCCCAAACGGTACATTTCACGTCACTTCGGACCTCCGGCTTACCGGCGACCAGCCTCAGGCGGTCGACGGTCTTGTTCACGGGCTCGAACGAAAGTTTCGTGAGCAGACGCTGCTCGGCGTGACCGGAAGCGGCAAGACGTTCACCATGGCGAACATCATCGCCCGGTCGCAGCGACCGACCCTGGTCCTGTGTCACAACAAGACGCTTGCGGCGCAGCTTGCCTCCGAGTTCCAGGACTTCTTCAGCGAGAACGCCGTGGGCTACTTCGTTAGCTACTACGACTACTATCAGCCTGAGGCGTACATTCCGAGCACGGATACATACATCGAGAAGGAAACCGACATCAACGACGAGATAGACCGACTGCGGCATGCGGCTACCAAATCGCTGTTCGAGCGCCGCGATGTCGTAATCGTCGCGTCTGTCTCGTGCATCTATTCGCTTGGCTCTCCCGAGGAGTACCACAGCTTCGCCTTGCCGATCGCGCGGAGCGATGCCGCCGGGCTCTCATGGACCGTGCGTACGCTCATCGGCATGCAGTATGAACGTAATGACATCGACCTCACGCGAGGACGCTTCCGCGTTCGCGGAGATACTCTGGAGATATTTCCCTCGTACGAAGAACAGGCTGTGAGGGTCGAATTCTTCGGGAATGAGGTTGAACGGATTACCGAGCTCGACCCTGTCACGGGCGAGTTGCTATCGGTACTCGAGCGGATAGAGATCTTCCCGGCGAAACACTTCGTGACGCCTGATGAGAAGCTTCAGGAGGCCATGAAGGATATTCGCGCCGAACTGGTGGAGCGACTGGAAGAGCTGCGCGGCCGGGGAAAATTGCTCGAGGCACAACGGCTGGAATCGAGGACTAACTACGATCTCGAAATGATGGCAGAGATCGGTTATTGCTCGGGGGTGGAGAATTATTCCCGTCACCTTCAGCGCCGCACGCCCGGCAGTACACCTTGGACGCTGCTCGACTATTTTCCCTCGGACTACCTGCTGTTTATTGACGAGTCACATATGACGCTGCCGCAGGTGCGCGGCATGTATCACGGCGACCTCGCACGGAAGCAGGTATTGGTCGAGCACGGTTTCCGGTTGCCGTCCGCCCTCGACAATCGACCGCTGACCTTCGATGAGTTCAATGAGAGAATCAACCAGGTTATATACGTGTCGGCGACACCGCGTGACTATGAGTTCCATCGAAGCGCGCGCGTTGTTGAGCAGCTTATACGCCCCACGGGTCTACTGGAGCCGACGGTTGAAGTCAGGCCGACCAAAGGCCAGATAGACGATCTGGTCGGTGAGATACGAGCACGCGTCAGCCGCAACGAACGCTGCCTTCTTACGACCTTGACTAAGCGTATGGCGGAAGACCTCGCCGAATATCTTGCTGAGCTGAGCGTTAAGACGCACTATCTGCATTCCGAGGTGGATACACTGGAGCGTATCCAGATACTGCGGGACCTCAGGCTTGGCGTGTACGACGTGGTTGTAGGCATCAACCTCCTTCGTGAGGGACTCGACCTTCCGGAAGTCAGCCTTGTGGCTATTCTTGACGCCGACAAGGAAGGGTACCTCCGGTCGTCAGAAGCGCTCATACAGACTATTGGACGTTCCGCACGGCACGTCAATGCTCACGCTATTCTCTACGCGGATACGGTCACTGCCTCGATGCAGAGGGCTATGGAAGAGACGAAGCGCCGGCGTATCGTCCAGGAAACGTACAACCGGGAGCATGAGATCACCCCCCAGAGTATCTCGAAGTCGATACGAGACATCGCCCGGCAGGTACAGTCGGTTGCGGAGCCGTTGCGCGAATACGGCGATCGCCCGGCAACTGCGAAAGAGCTCAACAGCATGCTGAAGTCGCTTGAGAAAGAGATGAAACAGGCGGCCAAGGCCCTCGAGTTTGAAAGGGCTGCGTTGATTCGTGACCGGATAGTTGAGCTTCGCAAGGAATCGCAGGGCCTGCGGGTCCGCTGATTCCCTCCTACGGCAATTCCGGGCAGTGGCTTTTCCGCATCTATCCTCTCAGTTTTGCCCTTCCATTAGGTTCGGCTCTTCCAAAGAGGGTGTCTGAGCCGCTACAATATCTGGTTTGAACGGTGCAAGGAGAATCACACGTGAATATCGAAGTCGTACAAGGTGACATAAGCAAGATAGAGGTTGACGGAATACTGGTGAGCCTATGCGAGGATTCCGAGCAACTCGGACTCCCTACGGCTGCTGTCGTTGCGGTCGATACGCTTCTGGACGGGACTATTGCCGACCTGCTGAAGACGAATGGATTGAAAGGCAAGACGGGCGAAGCCCTCGTGCTGAATACGATGAAGAGACTTCCAGCGCGCGCGGTGGTGGTGTGCGGACTCGGTAAGCAGTCGGAAGTCAACCGCGACAAGGTCCGTGACGCGGTCGCTGAAGGCTGTCGTGCGTTGAGGAAGTACGGGTGCCGCACCGTCGCTACGACACTGATGGGTGCCGGAGCGGTCGGCCTTGATGAGGAGAGCTCAGCGCGCGCTGTGGCCGAAGGCGCGCTGCTTGGTCTGTACTCCTTCAACACGTATAAGAAATCAGAAGACAATGAGGTCTCGTCCGTGAAGCTCGTCATACGGGAAGGTGTCGACGGGGTTGCCGTCGAGGCAGGTGTTGCCACCGGCACAGTCCTGGCCGAGGCGACAAACCTTGCCAGGGATATGGTCAATGAGCCGGCCAACGTGATGACTCCAACCAGGATGGGCGAGATAGCCCGTGAGATTGGCCGTGAATATGGCCTCGACGTTGCTGTAATGGACGTGGAGGAGATGAAGAAGCTCGGCATGGGTGCACTACTCGGAGTGGCGCAGGGAAGTGCTCAGCCACCGGCCTTCATTCGTATGGACTATAGAGGAGCGGATGCTTCAGCGCCGGTGACAGCTCTGATAGGCAAGGCCATAACTTTCGATTCCGGTGGAATCTCCATCAAGCCGTCCGACGGCCTGGCGGAAATGAAGGACGATATGTCCGGCGGCGCTGCGGTTATCGCCACGATGATGGCGATCGCCCGATTGAAGCTGCCGGCCAATGTGACAGGCCTGATTCCTGCCACGGAGAACCTTCCTGGAGGCAAGGCCTTCAGACCGGGCGATGTTCTCAGATCGCTGAGCGGCAAGAGCATCGAGATTATGAGTACCGACGCGGAGGGACGTCTTGTTGTTGCGGACGCCATCGACTACGCCCGCAGAGAAGGAATGGCCCCCCTGATCGATATCGCAACACTGACTGGCGCGTGCCGCGTTGCACTCGGTACCGGCTACAGTGGATTGTTCGGCAATAGGGATGACGTGGTGCAACGGTTCGAGGCTGCCGCCCGTGAGGCGGGCGAGCGTGTATGGCACATGCCGCTGCCGGACGACTACAGGGAGATGAACAAGAGCCTTATTGCAGATATCAAGAACACAGGGAATCGACACGGCGGTGCGATTACCGCAGCACTATTCCTGTCCGAATTTGCGGGCGATGTCCCCTGGCTCCATCTCGATATCGCCGGCACTGCGAACAGCACAAAAGAATCCGGCGCTGCCCTGAAGGGAGCCACTGGAGTTACCGTGCGAACCATGTTCGAATTCGTGAGGATGGCGTCCGCCGCGTAGGCTCCGAACCAGGAGGATAATGACGCCCCCGGCAATAATCGGGGCTGCGCCTTATTATTAATGGCTACGATACATGAGGCTAAGGGGTTTCACTTCAGCCCACCGCCCGAGATGGCGTGGGCGAGACGCGTGCTGCTGAAACCATACGTGTCAACCGGGCATCCATACCCGGTTTCCACAAGTCGTGAACTGCTCGATGCAGTTATCTCTGGTATCAGGCGCGTTACCGACGCTGAGATACTCATCGCGGATGGCACTCCTACGGGAGAGCCAATCTATCCGGCCTATCAGGCCCTGCACTACAGTTTCAATCGCGTTCTGCTTCTGGATGTGAAGGACTCTATCTTCCTTGAGATGGAGAACCCGCTGCAGGAATTCTACGCCTCTCCAACCTTCTGGGTGCCTAACCTTGTGTTGCGTAGCGACTTTCTCATTAGTATCGCACCCTTTCACGTGGCGAATGGCGCCGGCCGCTTTACTATCGCGAACCTGCTGGGACTGATGCCGCTGGCGCAGACGAAGGCAGGTGAGAGTCAGTACTACCAGGGGTTGAAGAACCTGGAGATTGAGAAGGTTCTCGCCGATCTCTATTTCACGCTTCCGTTTGATATGGGTATCGTTGAGGGGCGCACTCGTTTCGATTATCCGGTGGACGACCCCTTGTCCGGAAAGGCCACAGACCTCGGCAAGATAATCGTGGGCGAACCATTGGAAGTCGACCGGTTGGCGGCAAGGCTCGCAGGCGTCAGCGCCGAGCATCTGACCCTTATCGAACGCGGACAGAAGGTCCTCGAGCAGGGGGTCTGAATCAGCGCCGCACGGTGAATGAATCGAACGGCCCTTCGTCAGAGCCCTCTCCCCATTGCACGTCGACGTCCGTGACGTGCGCAACCGGTGGCCCTGTACGCAGGAAATCGAGGAAGCGTTCCAGTTGGTCGCGATGTCCTTGCGCAACGACTTCGACGTCGTCTCCGCTTATCATGTTTCGTACGTAACCTTGCAGGCCGAGTTCGCGTGCACGGACCATGGAGTCATGCCTGAAGTTTACGCCCTGGACCCTCCCGCTCACTATTGCGCGAAACGTCTCCATCTCACTACCGCGAAAGCGTCGGCCGATGGTGGTCACCAGCCGGCGCACAAGTCCGGGCGGCGCTACTCCTCCTGCTCCTCTTCGCTTTTTCTCTTCTTTCTGACCACCTGAACCTCTGGAGTGTAGATGGCCTCTCCGAGAACAGGCGCCTTCTTTTCGCCCTTCTTGGGCTTTCGTGGTTCTCTGCGTTCCTTATCTTTCTTGCCCATGGTCAGGCCTCCTTCTGATGCAGTCGTTGCCAGGCCGAGCGGGCTGCGGCGGCCTCGGCCAGCTTCTTGGTTCGGCCGTTTCCTTCGCCGATCGATTCTCCGCGTAGAAGCACCTGGACGGTAAAGTGTTTCTTGTGGTCCGGGCCTTGAACACCTATTGTGCGATACTGGGGGAGTGGTTCGTCCTGTGCCTGCAGATATTCCTGCAGCGTCGCTTTGTAATTCGTTGCAAATTCGTGGTCGAGCGCTAGTTCGAGGCGCGGGCCAAGATGCTTCAGCACGAGTGCGCGGGCCGCATGATATCCCTGGTCGAGGTATGCTGCCCCTATCACCGCCTCGAGGGCGTTTGCGAGATTGCCTGGCTTCACGCGACCACCGCTGGATTCCTCTCCTTTGCCAAGTTTGAGACAGTCCCCTATGCCGAGTTCGCCGGCTACCATCGCAAGAGTCTCCTTCCGCACCACAGCGGCGCGGGCGCGCGTGAGGTAACCCTCCGATTCTGCAGGGCGTGTCCTGTAGAGTTCATCGGCTGCAACGAGGCCGAGCACTGCATCACCAAGGAACTCGAGACGCTCGTTACTGTTGATATCTGAAGCGCCCGATTCGTTTACGTAGCTGCCGTGTACGAAGGCCTGTTCCAGCAATGCACGGTCCTTGAATGTGAGGCCGAGTCGTGTTTCGCACCCGTCAATATCGGTCATATCCATCCCGCCTTGTCTCTCACCGCGCACCTGACCAGTCGATTAGTTCGGCTGCCGATTGAACGAGTTGCTGCGCTGTCTTCTGCGGCACGCCATCCCGTGTCAATTCATCCACCACCAGTTGGCGGGCGGCCTTGAGCTTCCGCCCTACGACGGTTACCCCCTTGTCAAGTGATGCCGTGAGGTCAACGCGTTCGGGTGACAATCTCTGATGGCTTGTCGCTTCTGTGCGGCGCCGGACCCTTTCGAACGCTACATCCACAAGCTCCGTGGCGAGCGACTTCTGCAGACCGCCTCGTGCGAGTTCGTCGGCGAATTCGTTGCGAAGGACGGAGGCGCGCTGCGTGGCGATACGAAGGGCTTCTTCGTACGACGCGTTCTCGTCTATGTGCGTTGTCTTATGTTCCGGTGCAGTCCTTCTGTCGCCGTGTACGCCGCTCACTTCTTTGAATGCCTGCTGGACCAGACTCGATGCAACGTCTCTGGCGAATCCGTCCTGCGTGAGCTCTTCCGTTATCTGCTGTCTCGCAGCCGTAACCTTGCGATGCACAACCCCGAGCGTTTCCTCCAAAGTCGCATCCGGGCTCGCATGCTCTTGCGTTACCGGTCCCTTGATGTCTCGAACAGGAGCCGGGTCGGTTTCGCTCAGCCTGCCCGAGATCCCGGGACGTAACGACTGGTAGGCCACATTCAGCCTGGCCATCCTGGACATGGCGTCCGGTGCGTCAGAGCGGTCAGGATGATACTTCTTGGCCAGGGCACGGTATGCCGCCGCGATTACTTCCGGCTCCGCGTCGGGTGCGACCTGCAACGTTTGGTAATACTGAGATCTCTTCTGTTCAGCCAAGCAGCTTCCTCCGGCATGCGCCGCATGCATGCAGGCCAATATGATAACGCTGAGGAGCCACGCGTGGCCAGCCTCGCGGTACCGAATGTAACTGGAACCGCACTGTTAGTAAGGTCAGCTTGCGAGTCCGGCCCTTCGATGCTAGCATATTCAATCGTGTCCGCTCGCTGGAGTCTCTCCGGACGGGCAAGGAAACGGAGGAACCGATGGATACCATCTCACTGAATGTGACTAAAAGACAGGTCCTTGGCAAGAAGACCAAGGCACTCAGGCGCGCCGGGGTCACACCGGCACATGTGTTCGGCCATGGAGTGAAATCCCAGCCATTGCAGGGCAATACGACTGAGATTGAACGCGCCCTTTCCCGTGCCGGCACATCGCGCCTTATCAGCCTCGGCATCGAGGGCGAAAAGCGTCATCGTAGCGTGCTCGTGCGCGAGGTTCAGCGTGAGCCCGCAACCGATCTCCTGGTGCATGTCGACTTTTACCAGGTTCGAAGTAAGGAGAAGATGTCGGTAGAGGTGCCGGTGCACCTGGTTGGCGATGCGCCGGCGCTGGTATCGACTGCCAATACCCTTGACATCGAGATGCCTACCATGCATGTCGAATGCCTGCCGGGCAATCTACCATCGCAGATCGATATCGACGTAAGTGGACTGAAGGACACCCATGATGCCATCAGGGTGTCTGATGTTGCATTGCCGCAGGGCGTCACCGCTCTCAATTCTCCGGAACTCGTTGTTGTGAAAGTAGAGCCTGTGCGCGGCGTTCGCATCGAGGAGGAAGAGGCTGAAGCTGCCGAGGAGGCGGCTGCCGAGGAGATTCCCGAGGCTGACGAGATGGCCGGCGAGAGTATCGAAAAGAAAGAAGAAGAATAGCTGTGGCTTCACTCGCCGGTTCGTGTGCCATGCAGGTGTCGATATGAGCAGGCTATCCGAGCGACTTTCACGGGTGCGCAAGTCATCCGGGTCGATCGGGTTCGGCTTTGGGGCCGGAAGGGCCGATGCGCGGCGTATGCTTGTGTTGCCGGTGGTTGATGACCTTCCGTCTGGTGACACGGCTGATGGTATAGGCGAGCGTGCCGACGGGGTAGTGTTTCAGCATAATCCCGGAGAGGGTGAAAAGGCGTTTCGCGCAGTGCAGGAGCGATTCCCCAACGTTCCGGTTGGCTTGAGATTGGCTGGCCCCGACTTCGATGAGAAAGCGTCGGTGGACGGGTGTGACTTCGTCCTGTGCACTCTTGATGCCCCTCTTTCTCTCCTGTCCCTCTGCTCTGTCGGTGTTCTAATCGAACAGGACGCTTGTACCGAAGTGAGCAGGCTTCGGGCATTGTCCGATCTTGGCATGGAAGGAGTGGTCCTTGCCTCGGAATCACTCGCCCTGCGGTCGCTCTCGGCAGCCGTGGAATGCCGCCGCGTACGTGCAATGACCGGATGCCCCCTTCTCGTGAAGGTACTGGAGCCCCTCTCTGCTGCCGGTGTGGCGGGACTCTGGAAAGCCGGCGTGGATGGCTTCATAACCGATGCAGGCGGAGGCATTGATCTTCTGATATCTATCCGCGATTCCGTCGACCAAGCGAAGCTGGATACGCAGACTGCGCAGACTGGTTTCGCCGTCAGCATCGGGACACAGCTTGGTAGAGCATCAGAGGTGGCTGAAGAGGAGACTGGCGAGGACGACGACTACGACGAATAGGGATATCACACCACGTGTTAAAGAAACTGCCCGCCTACACGGCGGGCAGTTTTGTTTCCAATGCGGAAGGATACGATTCCGTTTAGACGCCCTGGATCATTTGGAGGTACTTGCCCTCGGTCTTGATGGAGGGGGCTATTATCATCCTCGTGTGCTGCATGTCGCGCAGCGTCCGCGCGCCACACATTCCCATGCTCGTCTTGAGGGCGCCCACGAAGTTCTGTGTGCCATCGGTCACGGAGGTGGGGCCGAATAGTATCTGTTCCACTGCGGCTTTCTGGCCAACCTTGACGCGGGTACCGCGCGGAAGGGCCGGGTGTGGATGTGACATGCCCCAGTGGAACCCGCGTCCGGGAGCGTCCATCGCCTGTGCGAGTGGCGAGCCCATCATGATTGCGTCCGCTCCGGCTGCGATGGCTTTGCATATGTCGCTTCCAACCCTGAAGCCGCCATCCGTGACGAGCATGACGTATCGGCCCGTCTCTTTGTAGTACGTCTCGCGGGCCGCCGCGCATTCCGATGTGGCGGATATCTGCGGTACTCCGATGCCCAGCACTTCGCGTGAGGTGCATGCTGCGCCAGGCCCCACTCCTACGAGGATTCCGGCGATGCCGGTGCGCATGAGTTCCAGAGCTGCGTTGTAGCTGCAGCAGTTACCCACCACGACGGGTAGCTGCATTTCTTTGCACAGTTCGGTGAGCACAAGGCCCTTCGCACTCTTGGAGATATGCGCAGCCGTCGTCACCGTCGATTGGACGACGAGGATATCCATGCCTGCATCCCTGGCTATCGGTGCGATGCGCTTAGTGTTGGCGGGAGTAACGGATACTGCGCACGCCACTCCGCCTGCTTTGATCTCGGAGACGCGCTTTGCGATCAGTTCATCCTTGATGGGCTCCTGGTAGAGCTTCTGCAGGAGAGTTGTCACATCTGCCTGTGGGGCTTCTGCGATCTTCTGCAGGACCGCGTCAGCATCCTCATATCTGGTCTGTACCCCTTCAAGGTTCAAAACTGCGAGCCCGCCCAGCTTCCCGTACTTCACAGCCATGGTAGGACTGACAACCGCATCCATTGCGGATGCAAGTATTGGGAACTGGAACTGATGTGGGCCGATGGCGAATCCCACGTCGGTCTGGTCCGGGTTCACTGTGACATCGCCGGGTACCAGTGCCACTTCGTCAAAACCGTAGGCTCGTTCCATCTCCTTGAATTTCGGGTACTCCATAGGACCTCCTGCGGGGGGAAAGTGAGAGAGACTATACAATTCGTTCGCTGCCGCGTCAAGAAACGGGCTGGCAGCGCTGTTCGTGGTCAGCTATAATCGAATGTTGCCCGTAATCGCGCTACCCGCGCCTGCCGGTCTATGATGCCGGCACCACCAAAGGAGGAAATCGTGACTGAACGCATCCATGTTGGTGTTGCATGGCCGTACGCCAATGGCCCGTTGCACCTTGGTCAGATTGCCGGAGCATATCTTCCGGCTGACATTTTCGCCCGCTACAACCGCATCATCGGCAACGAGGTGCTGATGGTGTCGGGCAGCGACCAGCATGGCGCACCCATAACGATACGGGCCGACCGCGAGAACACCACACCCGAGGCCATCGCGCGCAAATATCACGCCGGGTTCCTCGACTGCTGGGAGAAGCTTGGTATCTCGTTTGATCTATTCACCACAACCGGAACCCGTAACCACGCGGAAGTTACACAGGACATTTTCCGCACGTTGCTGGATAAAGGGTACCTCTATCGCCAATTCGTGCTGCAGGCATACTGTGGCACCTGCGACAGATCGCTGCCCGACCGCTACGTGCAGGGCGTATGCCCCAACTGCGGCTCGCCTAATGCCCGCGGCGACGAGTGCGAAGCGTGCGGAAAGCCTTTGGACCCGGTCGACCTGGATAGTCCGCGTTGCGCGCTTTGTGGCGGCACCCCTGAGTTCGTTCAATCCGAGCACTTCTTCCTCAAACTGAGCGCATTTCAGGAGCGCCTCTCTGAATGGGTTGCAGCTAAGACGCACTGGCGCCCGAACGTCATGGGTGCGACGATGCGCTTTCTCAACGAAGGGCTGCACGACCGTGCGATTACGCGCGACATCCAGTGGGGTGTACCGGTGCCGGTCGAAGGTTTCGAGAACAAGCGCATCTACGTGTGGTTTGAAGCCGTCATTGGCTACTTTTCCGCGACCAAGGAATGGGCCACTCTCCAGGGCGACCCGGATGCATGGGAACGCTACTGGAGGCAGGAGGCAAAGGTCTACAACTTCATCGGTAAGGACAACATCTTCTTCCATACGCTGAGCTGGCCGGCAATCCTGATGGGGTACGGAGACTACAACTTGCCCTATGACGTGCCCGCCAATGAGTTTCTCAACATCGAGGGCCAGAAGCTCTCCACGAGCAGGAACTGGGCGGTTTGGCTTGACGACTACCTTGAGAGTTATGACCCCGACCCGCTGCGGTACTACCTTTCGGCGGTAATGCCGGAGACGCAGGACAGCGATTTCGCGTGGGACAAGTTCGTGAGTCGCAACAACGATGAATTGGTTGCCACCTACGGCAACCTCGCCCATCGAGTACTTACGTTCACGAAGCGCCATTTCGACGGTGTCGTGCCTGAACCGGGTGAGTTGGATGAGCCGAGCCGTCAGCTACTGGCGGAGGCCGATCGGACACTCTCTGACGTTTCCAGGGCGCTGGGCAGGTGCAGCTTCAAAGAAGGTCTGAGGGCTGCTATGGCGCTTGCGCAGAAGGCAAACAGGTACCTGGAAGAGCAGGCTCCATGGAAGGCAGTGAAAGAGTCAAAAGAACGTGCCGGGCAGTCAGTATACACGGTGCTCTCGGTGCTCTCGCTGTTGAGCACGGTGCTGTACCCCTATCTGCCGTTCAGTTCTGAGAAACTGCACACGGCCCTGGGTTTCGACGGTACGGTGCTTGAGCGCGGCTGGCACGTGGCGCGGCCGGAGCCTGGGCAGGTGCTTGGAGAGCCGGTGCCTCTGTTCGTCAAGCTGGATGAATCGGTCGTTGAGACGGAGACAGCGAAACTCGGAAAGTAGCGAGACGCGCTATGCAGTCGCCGCCTCGGCGGTGGGTCGAGGACCGAAAATCTCGATTATCTCAGCCTCGTTGAGCGTCTCCTGCTCGATGAGCAGGCGCGCAAGCTTCCTCAGCTCGTCCGAGTGGTCCGAGAGCAGCTTCTTCGATGCCGTGTACGCTTTCTGGATAAGGCTGTCCACTTCCTCGTCTATGTCCTGCGCGATGGCATCGCTGTAGTCACGGTGTTCGCTTATCTCTTTGCCCAGGAATACCATCTCCTGGCGTTGTCCGAAGGTTCGCGGACCCAGCTTTTCACTCATGCCGAACTCCGTCACCATGCGGCGCGCTACCTTGGTGGCATTTGCGAGGTCGTTCTGCGCTCCGGTGGTGATATCGCCGAAGATGAGTTCCTCGGCTGCACGTCCGCCGAGGGCCGTGGAAATCTGGTCCTTGAGCTGGGCGCGCGACCAGAGGTGCCTGTCCTCGCTTGGCAGGAACCTCGTCCATCCGCCGGCCATGCCCCGGGCAACGATTGATATCTTGTGTACCGGATCGGCGTTGGGCAGGAAGTGCGCCACAAGTGCGTGGCCGCCTTCGTGATACGCCGTTATCTCTTTCTCCCGCGGACTGATGACGCGGCTCTTGCGCTCGGGCCCCATCATGACGCGGTCGGCTGCATCCTCCATTTCGGACTGACCGATGCTCTTGAGGCCGCGCCGGGCCGCAAGCAGGGCGGCTTCGTTGGCGACGTTCGAGAGATCGGCGCCGCTGAAACCGGGGGTCTCCTTGGCGATGACCTCGAAACTCACCTCATCGGCAAGGGGCTTGTCCTTGGTGTGTACTTTCAGGATGGCCTCGCGCTCCTTGATGTCGGGCAGGTCGATGACGATATGACGGTCGAACCGTCCGGGCCGAAGTAGCGCAGGATCCAGGATATCCGGCCTGTTCGTTGCTGCTATGACGATGACCTTCGTGTTCGTATCGAAGCCATCCATCTCCGAGAGTATCTGGTTGAGCGTCTGTTCCCGCTCGTCGTGTCCGCCCCCGAGACCTGCGCCCCTGTGGCGACCGACGGCGTCTATCTCATCGACGAATATGATGCAGGGCGCATTACGCTTCGCCTGCTCAAACAGGTCGCGCGCGCGTGCCGCACCGACGCCAACGAACATTTCGACGAACTCCGAGCCGCTGATGGAAAAGAACGGCACTTTGGCCTCGCCGGCGATGGCCTTGGCGAGGAGCGTCTTGCCCGTGCCTGGAGGACCG
Source organism: uncultured Dehalococcoidales bacterium (assembly GCA_964552485.1). Classification (GTDB taxonomy): domain Bacteria; phylum Chloroflexota; class Dehalococcoidia; order GIF9; family AB-539-J10; genus SKVJ01. The sequence goes on from CAZKHH010000043.1 coordinate 12,703, forward strand.
ACGAGAAGCACTCCGCGGGGTATGCGACCGCCGAGCGACTGGAACTTGTCGGGAGCCTTGAGAAATTCGACTATCTCCTCCACCTCTTCCTTCGCTTCTGCGGTGCCCGCAACGTCGTCGAACGTGAGCTGTGGCCGGTCAGGTGAGTTCAGGCGGGCCTTGCTCTTTCCGAAGCTGAAGGCCTGTGATCCGGCGCCCCGTGCCTGGCGGAAGAAGAAGAAGAATAGCGCGGCGAGTAGTCCTATCGGGAGGAAGACCTGGATGGCAATGAGCCCCCAATCGTGCCCTCCGGCCTCGACTTCAAGGGTGATGCCCTCCTTGCCGACGGTAACGCCCTGTCCCTGGAGTATCTCGACCAGGTCGTTGGTAGTGCCATAGTAGTCGGCAGTGAACACGGTATCATCGCCGGAGTATCCCGTGAGGGTGTTGTCTTCCTGGCGGATGCGGTCGATGTTGCCGCCGGCAGCTTGTGAGATGAACTCGGTGATGCCGACCTCTTCGGGTCCCGTGCTGTCAGGCATGAAGAGAACAAGGAGCGCAAGGGCCGCGATGAAGAGGATGAGGTAGTAGAAGCTGCCTTGCCAGCCGCGTGGTGTCAAATTCTGCACTCGGCCATTATAGCAAGGTGATTACTACGAAAGAAACGAGCTGCTTCGGTGAGCGAAAGCTCGTCGTGCATCACCGTCTTCCCGTCGCAGCTATTCATATTGCTGCGCGCGTTTCATGAGTCGCCTCGTGCGGGCGAGTATCGACAGAACCTCGAACGGTTGCTCGATGAACGGATATGTCGGCACTCCGCGCGGCTCCAGGTATGCCTTCGCCTCTTCCATGCGTTCCTTAATGCCGGAGAATGTGACATAAAGTGGCTTTTCAGGATACTTGTGTGCCGTATCGACAAGGAAATCGAGGTCCGGACGGCCAAGATCGTCCACTACCACGAGGACTACAACGGCCGCATCGATATTAGGGTCGTCCAGGGCCGCCTCCAGTGCCAGGCGGTGGCTCTTCTCGATGCCGTGCACTAGGGCAGGGCCCCAGATATCGACCGGATTGCGCATGCGCAGCCAGTTGGGCCCGATGTCCTGCAGCCGCTGCCTGTTCTCCTCGAGCAGTTCGGGGACGACCAGGTCCCATCGTTGCCGGCAGAGGTCGGTCAACACGACCAGCATTGCGCCTGAAGGAGCGAGAAAGCTGAGCCTGTTTCCGCGCGGCAGCGGCATGGGCGAGACCGCCTTGGCCACCTGGAATAGCTGTGAATAGTCTGTCAACTGGGTGACGCACGACTGATGCAGCGCGGCTTCAATGATGCGCGCGTCGGAGGCCAGTGCCGCTGTGTGCGCGATGGCGGCAGCGGAACCTTCGGCGCTTGTGCCGCCCTTGAGCATGAATACAGGCTTCTTAGCTGCTACTTTGCGCGCTGTCTTGAGGAATTCGCGCGGTCGCTTCAGGCTTTCGAGGTAGAGGAAGATTGCCTTTGTCTCGGGGTCGTTTGCAAGGTATTCGAGCGCCTCGGTCTCATCGATGTCTATCATGTTGCCGAGTCCGATAACGCGGCACGTGCCGAAATACTCGCCGCTCGTCATGTACCTCTGTGTATGCGTCGCGAAGTTGCCCGTCTGCGTAATGTAGGAGATATTGCCGGGGCGAATCCAACCGAGCGGGAAGAAGCTTGATGTGAACTTGTGGGGTGTGGAGATATTGCCCGACGTATTAGGGCCGATGGTGCGCACACCCAGTTCCCTGATGGTCTGTTCGAGTTCGCGCTGAAGCTCTTTGCCGTGCTCATCGACTTCCGAGTATCCACCCGCCGCAAGGACGAACGTCTTGATGCCCCTTGCCGCGCAGCGGCGCACGGCCTCTGTCGTGGCTGCAGCAGGGACGATGACAATGGCGAGGTCGATGCCGTCCGGCAGCGAATCGATATCGGTTTCTACCGGCAGCCCGAGTATCTCGCCCCCCTTCGGGTTCACCAGGTGAATCCGGCCTTCATAGCCGTTCGCCTGCATGTTGCGGATGACCTCGTGTCCCGGTTTGCCGGGGTTGGCGGATGCGCCGATAACGGCAACGCTCTGAGGTTCGAATAGATTCGTCCAGGTATCGCTCACGCCGCAGTCTCCTCTCTCTACGTAGTGTGATGCCCGTGAATCGTATCAGACTGCGGATGTGTTGCGCGACGGGCCTGTTGGAATGAATGAGAGGTGCCGCTCATAAGGCCTGGACATGCCTGAATACACTCAGGTATGTTGTTGTGAAGTGGCCACGCAGGCACTGGCGATTCCCCTGGCGTCCAGTCCGTAGCGGGATAGCAGCGAGGCACGGGTCCCGTGGGGGACGAAGTCGTCAGGCAGGGCGAGGGAGACGAGCCTGATCTCGATGGGCGTTGACGAAAGCATGTTTGCTACCTTCGCGCCGAAGCCGTTGGAGGCCGCGTGTTCCTCCACCGTCACCACCGCGCGGTATTCCTCGATGTGCTTCAGCAGCGCAGCAGAGTCGAGCGGGTGCGCGCACCGGGCGTCCAGCACTCCGGCGCTGATGCCGTCCTTCTCGAGGCTCCCGGCGGCCTCCAGGGCGGGCGCGACCATCGGGCCGACGGCGATGATGAGCACGTCGTGTCCCTCGCGCATCAGCGCGGGGCCCCACGTGCCGGACGGCGGCGCCACCGGCTCCACGCGTAGTTCGGGCACGCGCGTACGCGGATAGCGGATGGCCACCGGGCCGTCCTCTTTGAGCGCCGCCTCAAGCATCGTTCTCAGATCGTCGTCATCGCGCGGAGCGACGACGCGCATCCCGGGAACCGTGCCGAGGTAGCCGATATCGAACGCGCCGTGGTGCGTCTTGCCGTCGTCGCCCACCAGTCCGGCGCGGTCGAGCGCGAACACCACCGGCAGGCCGGGAAGACAGACGTCGTGGACTAGCTGGTCGAACGCCCTCTGCAGGAACGTCGAGTAGATGGCGACCACGGGCCGCAGCCCCTGCGAGGCCATGCCTGCGGCGAAGGTCACCGCGTGCTGTTCTGATATACCCACGTCGAAGACGCGGTCGGGAAACTTCTCCAGGGATGCGGCCATGCCCGTCCCGTCGAGCATCGCCGCCGTCACCACCACGATGCGTTCGTCCCGCTCCATCAGCTTCGAGAGATGCGTCGCGAATGCCTCGCTGAACGTTGTTGTGTGGTTGCCCTCCGCCCTCGCGGGCGGCACCCCGTGGTACCTGGTCGGATCTATCTCAGCAGGCTCGTATCCCTTGCCCTTGCTGGTCAGGACGTGGACGACCACCGGCCCGCCGAGGCTTTGTGCGCGTTTGAGCGTCTCCTCCATGGCATGGATGTCATGGCCGTTGACCGGGCCGAGGTATGTGAGCCCCAGGTCCTCGAACAGCATCACCGGGTTGACGAGCGCCTTCGCGCCCGTCTTGAACCGGCGGAGCAGCGCGCGTACGCGGCCCCCGCTCGGCACGCCGCGCAGCGCGGCGTCGGTGCGCCGTTTGAACTGCGAGTACGCCCGGCCGGTGCGCAGCATGTTCAGCCTGCGGGACATGCTTCCCACGGTTGGCGAAATGGACATGCCATTGTCGTTGAGCACGATGATGAGCCGCGTGCCCAGGTGGCCGAGGTGGTTGAGCGCCTCGTATGTCATACCGCATGTGAGGCAGCCATCGCCGACCACTGCAACGACCTTGTGGTCCTGTTTCGTGCGGTCCCGCGCCGTGGCCATGCCGAGCGCGACCGAGACAGCCGTGCCGGCGTGCCCGGCGACGAAGGCGTCATGCTCGCTCT